>RFQY01000018.1 GCA_009924775.1 Paracoccaceae bacterium
GCCCCATAGCGCCAGCTCTAGCGCCAGCCCGGCCAAATCGGCCACCTCGATTTCTGCAGGGGGAAAGGCCTGCAGCGCGCCCTCTTCCCCCCGTGTCCACAGCCGGTAGCAGCGCCCCGGCGCCACCCGGCCCGCCCGGCCCGCTCGTTGCGTGGCTTCGGCCTTGGTCACGCGTTCGGTCACCAGCCGTGCCATGCCCGCGCCCGGATCAAACCGCGCGCGGCGGGCCCGCCCGGCATCCACCACAACGCGGACGTCTTCGATGGTCAGCGAGGTTTCGGCAATGGAGGTGGCCAACACCACCTTGCGCCCTTGCGATGCCGGCGCAATGGCCGCGCGTTGGGCGGCAAAATCCATCGCCCCAAACAGCGGGTGCAGGCTGATGCCCGCCCCAAGACGCGGGCGCAACAGCGCCTCGGTGCGGCGAATTTCGCCCTCGCCGGGCAAAAACACCAGCACCCCACCTTGGGTTTCGGCGATGGCCTGCACAACCAGATCGGCGGTGGCCTGTTCCAGCCGCGCAGTGCGGGGCAATGGGGCATCCAGCCAGTGCAGATCTACCGCAAAGCTGCGCCCTTGGGATGTGATGATGGGGGCATCCATCATCTGTGCCACGGGGGCTGCATCCAGCGTGGCTGACATCACCAACAGATGCAGATCATCGCGCAGCGCCCCGGCAATTTCCAAACACAGCGCCAAGCCCAGATCGGCATTGAGCGAGCGTTCGTGGAATTCGTCGAAAATCACCGCGCCCACCCCCTCGAGGCCAGCGTCGTGCTGGATCATGCGGGTTAAAATGCCCTCGGTCACCACCTCGATACGGGTGGCCGGGCCGCAGCGCGCGTCGCCGCGCACGCGGTAGCCCACGGTTTGGCCCACCTTTTCCCCCAATGTTTGGGCCATACGCTCGGCTGCGGCGCGCGCCGCAAGGCGGCGCGGCTCTAGCATCACGATGCGCCCGGGCACCAGCTGCGCCTGCAACAGTGCCAGCGGCACCAGCGTTGTTTTGCCAGCGCCCGGTGGGGCCTGCAGCACAGCGCGGCGGCTGGATTTCAGCGCCTGCAGCAGTTCGGGCAGGGCATCGGTGATGGGCAAGGGGGCGGTCATGCCCGCCTTATCGCCTGCCAGAATGCACCGGTCCAGCCCCGTTATGCGCGGGGTTGGGCGGTATTGGCAGGGGCGGCATTGGCAAGGGAGGCATTGGCATGGGCGGTAATGGCTTGGGCCAGCACCTGCAGGCCAGTGACCAGATCTGCCTCGTCTGTGTCTTCGGCGAAATCATGGCTGATCCCGTTGATCGAGGGCACAAACAGCATGGCCGATGGCATCAGCCGCGCCACATTGGCCGCATCATGCAATGCGCCCGATTGCATAGGCCGCCACCGGCCCGGGCAAATCTGGTGCGCGGCCGCGCCCAAGGCGGTTTGCCAGCCTGCGTCCATCTGCACCGGCTCTAGCCCCAGCATCGGGCCAAACTCTACGCGCATGCCTGTGGTATCGGCCACCTCTTGGGCGGTTTCGCGGATGATCCGCTCCATCTGGGCCAGCCGCTGGGCGCTGCCATCGCGCCATTGCATGGAAAAGGTGCAGCGCCCGGGCACGATCGAATGGGCATCGGGGTGCAGATCGACATGGCCTGTTGTCCACACGGTGCTGGGTGTTACCACGTTGCGAAAGCGTTGGTTGATCAGCTGGCTATAGGCCACCATCGCCTGAAAGGCATCTTGGCGGCGATGCATGGGGGTGGTGCCCGCGTGGTTTTGCGCCCCGTGATAGGTGATGCGCATATCGCGGATGCCCACGATATCTGTCACCACGCCCACAGCTTGGGCTGCTTCGAACAGCCATGGGCCCTGTTCTATGTGACATTCAACAAAACCGCTAAAGCGGGTGGGGTCCACAAAGCCTTGGGCCAGATGGGCCATGCTGGCGCGCGCCTGGGCAAAGGGTATGCCTGCGCGGTCGGTCAGGGTGTCTGCCTCGCCCAAGGCCAAGCTGCCGGCCCAGATGGTGCTGCCGGTGGTCACGCCAAAACGGCCCTCTTCATCTTGGAAATTGGCCACGGAAATGGCGGGGCCGCCGGCCTCGGCTGCGGCTTGGGCCAGTTCTAGCCCACAGATCACCCCCAGCGCGCCATCCAGCCAGCCGCCCTCGGGCTGGCTGTCGCTGTGCGAGCCCACCAGCAACGAGCGCCCCGGCGCCAAACCAAAAAGGTTCCCAACGGGGTCAAAATGCGGGGTCAGCCCGGCCTTGGCCATGCGCTGGGCCAGCCATTCACGCGCGGCGATATCGGGGGCAGAATAGGCCGGGCGCACCACGCCACGGCCAATGCCTGCGGCGCCAAAGGCGCGCAGCGCGTGAAGCGCGTCTAGAAAGCGCTGGGGATTGATTTGCATGCTGTGCCTCTTTGCAAAACTTTTACACGGTTGCGCCATGTGCGGGCAGCGAACACCAGCGCCCGCCCCGCTGCAAGCCCATTGCGGGTTTTACGGCATTGCATCTTGGGCAGCTGCATCCTAATCGACACCCGCAACATGGGGGGCACCTTATGCCAACACTTACCCTTGTCCGTCACGGGCAGGCCAATACATCCGCCCGCAACGAGGCAGATTATGACCGCCTGTCGCCCTTGGGCCACCAACAGGCGCAATGGCTGGGCGCGCATATCGCGCAAACGGGCGAGGTGTTTTCCCGCGTCTATTGCGGCACCTTGCAGCGGCACCGCGAAACCGCCGCCGGCATGGGCCATGCCAGCCCGCAGATCGATGCCCGCCTCAACGAGATGGAGTTTTTCAGCCTTGCCCAGCTGTGGCAGGCCCAGCATGGCGTGCCGGTGCCCGCAACGCGCGAGGAATTTGTCGACTATATGCCGCGCCTTCTGGGGGCGTGGCAGGCCGATGCCATCGATAACCCGCCCGAAACATTTGCCCAGTTCGAGGCGCGTGTGGGTGCGGCCTTGGCCGATATTGCCGCAGGCCATGGCCCGGCGCTGCTGGTGACCTCGGGTGGGTTGATTGCCATGGCGCTGCGCCATGTCATGGGGCTGGATATGCACAGTTTCGCGCGCGCCACGCTGGCCATTATGAACACGTCGGTGCACCGCTTGCACCCGATCGGCGGTGGGCTTGCGCTGACCCAGTTCAATGCGATTCCGCATTTGGAACACCCCGAGCGGCAATTCGCGCAAACGCATCTTTAACAGGCCAAAAACCGGCGCTACTGTGCGCCCAATCGACTGGGGATCTGACATGACTCATCTGTGGGTGCGCGCCGAGCAGCGCGAAAACGAAGAGCGGGTGGGCCTGACGCCTGCGGGTGTGGCGGCGTTGATCAGCGCCGGTATCCAAGTGACCGTGGAACACAGCAGCGTGCGCGCCATTGCCATCGACGGCTACGGGGCGGCGGGGGCCCAGTTGGCGCCCGAAAACAGCTGGCCCGAGGCGCCGCGCGACGCCATCATCTTTGGCCTGAAAGAGCTGCCCGAAGACGGCACGCCGCTGGTGCATCGCCACATCATGTTTGGCCATGCCTACAAGGGCCAGCCCGCGGGCCAAATGCTGTTGCGCCGCTTCAAGGCGGGGGGCGGCACGCTGTATGATTTGGAATATCTGCTTGATGACACCGGGCGCCGGGTGGCGGCCTTTGGCTATTGGGCGGGGTTCGCGGGCGCGGCGGTGGCGCTGAAATGCTGGGCGGCCCAGCAGCAGGGCGGCATTTGCGGGCCTGTGGGCGTTTATGGCGGGCGCGATGCGCTGGTGGCGGGGCTGCAGGCAGAATTGCACGCCAGCGCCAGCCCGGTTCCGCGCGCCATTGTGATTGGGGCCTTGGGCCGCGTGGGCACAGGCGCCAGCGATTTATGCCAAGCGGTGGGCGTGCCTGTCACGCGCTGGGACATGGCGGAAACCGCCAGCGGCGGGCCATTCCCCGAGGTGCTGGCGCATGAGATCTTTTTGAATTGCATTTTGGCGCAGCCCGGCTGCCCGGTGTTTGTGCCCCAAAGCGCGCTGCAGGCGCCGCGGGCTTTGCGGGTGATTGGCGATATTGCCTGCGATCCCACCTCGGATTTCTCGCCCATCAAAGTGTATGACCGCACCACGACTTGGGCCGCGCCCGCCTTGCGGGTGTGTGATGCGCCCGTGCTGGATGTCACGGCCATCGATAACCTGCCCTCGATGTTGCCGGTTGAAAGCAGCGAAGATTATGCCATGCAGTTGTTGCCCTCGCTTTTGACGTTGGGCGCGCTGCAGGCCGGGGTTTGGGGCCGCGCCAAAGAGATTTTTGACCGCCATGCCGCACAGCTTTGATATCACACCGTTTATTGGCTATTTGGCGGCCCTGTTGGGCACCATCTGCTGGGTGCCTCAGGCCATGAAAGTGTGGCAAACGGGGGAAACGCGGGCCTTGTCTTTGTGGGCAAACCTGCTGTTTTTGGCCACGGTCACATTGTGGCTGGTCTATGGGGTGATGATCGGGGATTGGCCGCTGATCTTGGCAAATATCGTGGCAGTGGCCTTGGTTTCGGCTATTGTCGCGGCAAAACTGAAATTCGGATAAGGGCGAGGGGGTTTTCATGACAATTCATTGGTGTGGCACGGGCCTGTCGGCGGTGCCGGGGTTGCGGCGGTTGATCAAAGCGGGCCATCCCGTGACGGTGTGGAACCGCACCGTGGACAAGGCCGCGCAGGCGGTGGGCGATCTGACCCAAGATATTCATGCCTTTGATATGGCGGCGCTGGGCGCGCAGCTGGCGGCGGGCGATGTGGTGGTGTCGATGCTGCCGGGCGATTGGCACGTGCCTTTGGCCAGCTTGTGCCTTGAAAAGGGCGCGCATTTTGTCTCTAGCTCGTATATCGCGCCGGAAATGCGCGCGCTGGATCAGGCGGCGCGCGACCGCGGGCTTTGCTTTGTCAACGAGGTGGGGCTGGACCCGGGCATTGACCATCTGATGGCCCATCATCTGGTTGAAGACTATCGCGCGTGGGCGGCCAACAATCTGGGCGACGCGGCGGCGGCAGAGCTTTCGTTTATTTCTTATTGCGGGGGCGTGCCCAAAATTGCCAACCCTTTTCGCTATAAATTCAGCTGGTCGCCTTTGGGCGTACTAAAGGCGCTGCGCTCGCCCTCGCGGTCGTTGCGCGATTTCGCCGAGCTGAACGTGGACCGGCCGTGGAACGCGATTTCCACCTATACCGCGCCGTTGCCGACGCCCGAGGATTTCGAGGTATATCCCAACCGCGACTCGCTGCCCTTTATGCAGCAATATCACTTTGACCCTAGCTGGAAGGTAAAAGATTTCGTGCGCGGCACGCTGCGCCTGAATGGCTGGGCCGAGGCGTGGAAAGATGTGTTCGCAGAAATCGAAACGCTGCAAGGCCCCGAGGGCGATGCGCGGCTGAAGGAAATGTCAGACGGGTTCTGGCGCGATAATGCCTATGACCCGGGCGAGCCGGATCGCGTGGTGTTGGTGGTGGCGCTGCAAGCACAGCTCGATGGCCAAGATCTTTGGCATAAATGCTATGTCATGGATGCATGGGGCGACAGTGATGGCACCGCCATGGCGCGGCTGGTGTCTGTGCCTGTGTCGTTGGCAATCGAGGCGGTGCTGGCCGGGCGCATTGGCGCAGGTGTCAGCGCGGCCCCTTCGGCCCCAGAGTTGGTGCAGGAATGGATGGGCGAAATTGGCAAGCTGTCCCAGCACCTAGACATTGTGACACTGGCCTAAGACGGCCCCGGATTGGGTGGCGGGGTTAACGCCCCGCCATCAAATCATCTTGCGCTTGGGTGGCCGACAGGCCCAGCGCCTCGAGCCCGCTTTCCAAATGATCGGCCAGATGCGGCGTGCCCAGCAAATAATCGGCTGTGGGGGTTGTGGCCTCGGCCATGGCGGTGCGCTTGGCCTCGGCCAGATCTTCTGGCTCGAAACTACCGCGCCCCACCCACATCAGCGCCACCAGCGATGCTTGTTGATCTTTTGCCAGCGTGTCGATAAAGCTGCGCAGCTCGGCGCTGGCGCGATCTAATTCATGCGCCATCAGAATGATATTGACGATTTTGCGAAGGGGAATATCCAGCATTTTCGCCTCGGTCACGTGTCAGGGTATGCCCCACTGTGCCCGGCCATTTTGGTGGCTTCATTGATCTGCAGCAAACAGCCGGTAATAAAGCGCGTCTGGCAAGAATTGCGACAGGCGGAAGACCCAAGAAAAAACCGTTGGAAAATTGGCTTTGAACCGCTGTGGGCGGCGCATTAGGGCCATCATATGGCCGGCGGCGTCCTCGGGCGTCATCAGGAAGGGCATTGAAAAGGTGTTTTTCTCGGTCAGGCGGGTGCGAATAAAGCCGGGATTGGCCAGCTGCACGCGAATGCCTGTGTGGCGCAAATCGGCATACATGCTTTCGGCCAAAGACATGATTGCGGCTTTCGAGGCGCCATAGCCAATGGCGCCCGGCAACCCCCGAAACCCCGAGAGCGAGCCGGTCAACACCACATGCCCGTGCCCTTGGGCCTGTAGCATGGGCATGACATGGCCCAAAACGCGCATCGCACCGGTAAAGTTGACATCTGCCATCGCCACGCCTTCGGCGGCGGTCCATTTTTGCGCAGGCATCGGCCAATAGACACCCGCCAGCCACACGATGCCATCGATCTGGCCCAGCTGCGCCACGGCCTTTGCCACGCTGTCATCGCTTTGCACATCCATGGGTAACACGGTGGCAGGCTGGGGCAGGGTGGCGGCCAGCGTTTCCAGCCGCGTGGCGTTGCGCGCCGACAAGATCAGCTGCGCGCCTTCGCCCGCCATTTGCTGGGCCAGCGCGGCGCCCAACCCCTCGGAGGCGCCCACCAGCCAATAGCGTTTGCCGGCAAAGCCCGTCATTTCAAGTCCTTTGGGGCGATAACTGCGACCAGTTCGGCCACTTTGATGCCGAATTTGCGAAACTGGCTGCGATTAACGATGGTTCCATCGGGCGCCAGATACATCCAATCTGTCACGCTTAACTGGTGGCCGCCTGCATCTGCCGTCAGGCGGATGCGGTAGCGCATGACCACGGCCGATCCAAGCTGCTGGCCGGTGCCTTGGCCTACCAGATCTTCGGCGCTGGCGGTAATGCGGCCGGCATCATCGACGTTCAGCCGCCATTCGCGGTGTTGCACGGTGCCACTGTCGTAGCGAAATACCTCGGGCATCACGCCTTGATTGCCCTCCCAGCGCGGGGTCATGTCGGCGGAAAACCGCGATACAACCCGCCCGGTTGGCCCATAGATGGCCCCATCGCAGCGCATTGGCCCGTTGAGATGTGTGCGCAGGTCGAACTGGGGGCCATTGGTGTAATCATCTGAGGTTTGTCCAGGAAAACTGAAAAACCGCATGCGCACCCAAACCAATGCCAATGCAAGGGCAAAACCTAGGAAAAAAAGGAACCACGGGGCGGGCATTATTGGATCTCGTCTGTTTTTAGGGTTGCAACAAGCGCAATGGCGATCAGCTTCAACACACAAGGTAGGGCGCCATAGGCTAAGGAAAGGACTAATAACGCCTCTGTGTTATTTGCGGCCCCCGGAACAAAGCCCACGCTTTGCAATCCCGGAAGCAGCACCAAAGCCGCCAAAGCCAAGGTGAATTTTGACACAAAAGACCAAAGCCCAAAGGCACCAGCGGCTGCGGGGGCCACTTTTTCCATGCGATGGGCAAAAAGCGCGGGCAGCAAGGTCATGTCGGCCCCCAAGGCCACGCCCGAGGCAAGGCAGATCAGGGCAAAGGCCATCACATCGCCCGCGCCCAGAAACACCGCGCCGCTAAAGGCGGCAATCGCCAGCACCATGCCCCATAGCAGCACGTTGCGCGGGCCATGGCGCGTGGCCAGCTTGGCCCAAACCGGCGCGCTGACCGCAGCCGCCAGAAAGAACAACAGCAGCAATGGGCCTTCGGCGCCCGGGGCGTTCAGGCGGCTTTCGACAAAGAACAAAAACAAGGTCGAGCTGATGGCAACCGGTGCGGCATTGACCAACGCCACCAACAGCAGGCGGCGCGCCACCGGATCGGCCAAAACCACGCCAAACCCCAGATCTGGCAGGTCTATGGGGCGCCATTCGCGCCGCATGGCCCATGCAGCCCCCGCGCAGGCCAGCGCAAAACACACCGCAAAGGCGCCAAAACCGCCCAAGGCCAAAGGGGCCACGGCGGCAAGGCAAATACCCAAAAGTGCCCCGGTTTCGCGCCAGCGGGCCAATTGCAAAAAACCCTGTGGCCCCAGCTGCGGCGCGCAGGCCACCCCTTGGGCGTAAAAGCAGATGGTGAGGAATGAAAAGGCCGAAAACACGCCGGCCAGCATCACCCCGAACCAAACGAGGGGGGCAATCGGCGGCGCCACGGCAAACAGGCCCAGCATCGCAGCGGCCATGACGGCCACCGCCAATAAAACGGCCAGCCCCCGCTGCCCCTGTAGCCGCCCTGCCAGCCGCCCCAGCAGCGGGTCTTGCACCACATCCAGCAGGCGCAGCCCGGCCAAAACAAGGCCCAAAGATGCCAGTGACACGCCGTATTCGTCTACGTAAACCTTTGGCGCATGGATATAAATTGGCAGTCCGGCCGCGGCCAAAGTGGCGGCAAACAGCCCGTAACCGGCCAAGTTGGGGCGCTGGGCGTTCATCTAGAGATCTCGGTCGTCGGGGGCTCGGGGCGGCTGCGGAAGCTGGCCCCTTTCCACCACAGTTTCAGCGCCTGCCAATGGATCAAGGCCAGCACCCGGCGCGAGCCAAAGGGGCGGCGCAGCGTGGCCGCCAAGATGCTGGCGCTGCTGGCTGCGCGCCTGCGGCCCACCAATGTGGCGATCAACCCGCCATTGCCGCCGCTGAAATCGATCCAGATGCCGATGCGGTTGTCGCGGATATCAAAGCGAAATTCATATGTGCCCTCGATCTGCTGAAAGGGCGAAACGTGAAAGATTTTATGGGCCCGCAGCCGGTCTTCGGCGGTGATGGGGGCCAGATCGTCGCGATAGACCAAATAGGAATGACGGTCGCCATAGGTGTTGTTTACCTCGGCGATCACCACCCGCAAAGCGGCGTCAGCGTCGTAGCACAGCCAAAAGGAAACCGGGTTGAACACATGCCCCAAGACCCGGGGCTGGGCCAGCAGCAGCACCTGTGCGGGGCTGGGCAGGCCATTGGCAGCCAGCGCTTGGCGCACCCATTTGGTGCCTTGGCCGCTTTGGGGCGCGCCACCATTGTCGGTATCGAAAAACGCCGTCAGGTTAAAGCGGTTGCGCGACATCAGCCATGGCAATTTGGGCTGCTCTTCGGGGTTGATCAGGATGTAATCCACCCCGTAGCGAAAGGCATTTTCCAAATCACCCTTGCGCCCATGCCATGTGTGGCCGCTGATATGCTCGACATGGCTCATGCAGCGACGGCCTGCGGATTGCCAATGACGTTCAGCCGCTCGGCCACATCAACAGCGCTGCCCAGCCCATCTTCGTGGAAGCCGTTTTTCATCCATGCCCCGCAAAACCACGTTTTGTTGCGCCCGTTAAAGGCCTGCACTTGCTTTTGTGCGGCCAGCGCTGCCACGTCATAGACCGGGTGGCGCAGGGTGACTTGGTCGTAGATCAGCGCCTCGTTGATGGGGCGCGTGCTGTTCAGGGTTACGAAATGCGGGTCGTCATGCGGGATGGGTTGCAGGCTGTTCATCCAATAGGTCAGGTCGATACGGTCCAGCGATTTGTCGGCCTGTTCGGTATAGTTCCAGCTGGCCCAGACCTTGCGCCGCTTGGGCATGATGGTGGGGTCTGCATGCAAAACGATATCGTTGGGTTGATAGGCAATCGCGCCCAAGGCGGCGCTTTCCTCGGCGGTGGGGTCGGCCAGCATGCGCAAGCTATCGTCGGAATGGGTGGCAAAGACCACCTCGTCAAAGTTTTCCCATTCCGCGCCATCCAGTTTCACCTCTACCCCGGCTGGGTGGCGACGCACGGCTTGCACGGGCGCGCCCAGCCGAATATCGGCCCCTTGCGCCCGCAAAGCGGCCTCTAGCCGCGAGACATACGATTGTGACCCGCCCTGCACCGTATACCACTGATGCTGGCCGGTATGGCTGAGCAGGGCGTGGTTGTCGAAAAACCGCATCATGGCATGGGCGGGGAAATCCATGATCTGCTGCGTGGGGGTGGACCAAATGGCGCCAGAGAAGGGCAACAAGTAATAGTCGCGGAAATAATCGCCCGTGCCCAAGCGTTGCAGCAGGCCTGCGATTGTCATGCTTGGATCTGCCTGCGACAGGCGCAGCGCGTTTTTGTTGAAATGCAAGATATCGCGGATCATGCGCAAAAAGCGCGGGTTCAACAGGTTTTTGCGCTGGGCGAACAAGGTATCAAGGCTGTTGAGCGCGTATTCCATCCCCCCGCCGTTCAACGAGGCGGCAAATGACATGTTTGATTTTGTAACCGGCACATCCAGCTGGGCAAACAGCGCGGCCAAATGCGGGTAGTTGGCATAGTTAAACACGATAAACCCGGTATCTACAGGCTGGTCGCCGCGTTTGCCTGCGATGATGGTGCGGGCATGGCCACCCAGACGGTGTTCGGCCTCGATCAGGGTAACATGATGGGACTGCGCCAGCATATGGGCGGCGCCCATGCCGGAAATGCCAGCCCCGATGACGGCAATTTTCTTCAGGGGCTTGGCTGCGGCTTCAAATGGCATGGGCAATGGGCTCCGTTTTTGTGAACTTGGTTTACTAGCATTACGTGGGGTTTGTTTTATTGGATTAGGAAAAAACTCTGACAAGTGATCCAATCGCCAAAACCCACCGTAACAAAGACATGTTTGAGATCGCGGATATCGCCCACGCAAATGTGCCCTCGCAAGCAGGTCTAACCCGTGTTAGTCCTGATCGAAAGCATGAGCGTGCCGCAGGACTGCGATTTGTGAACGAAGAAATGGCGAATGGGCAAGATCAATGGGTCAGCTATGTGGCCCGGGTTCGTGATGCGCAAGACCAGCACGCCTTTGCGGAGCTGTTTCGCCACTTTGCCCCCCGCGTAAAATATTTTCTGATGCGCTCAGGTGCCGATGCGGGCCTGGCAGAGGAATGCGCCCAAGAGGTGATGGCCACGCTGTGGCACAAGGCGCATTTATTCGATCCAACGCGCGCCTCTGTGGCAACTTGGATATTCACAATCGCCCGAAACCGGCGGATTGATGCGCTGCGCAAAGAGCGGCGCGCCGAACCAGAAGAGCTGCCGTGGGGGCCAGAAGAGGCCGCCCCGCAAGACCATGTATTGGCGCTGCAAGAAGAAGCCGCAGCGCTTGGGGATGCCCTAAGAAAGCTGCCCGAAAAACAGCGCGTGCTGATCGAGCGGGCGTATTTCGGCGATCTGTCGCATAGCGAGATTGCCGAGGAAACTGGCCTGCCCTTGGGCACTATCAAATCAAGAATCAGATTGGCGCTCGACCGTTTGCGCCATGCCATGAAGTGAAATGACGATGACGCAAACAATATCACACCACCTTACAGACAGCTTGTTGATGGGCTATGCCGCTGGCAACCTGCCCGAGGCCTTTAGCTTGGTTGTCGCCACCCACATCTCTATGTGCGACGAATGCCGCGCCCGCGCTGCCACCTTTGATACGGTCGGCGGGGCGATGCTGGAGACATCTGACGCGGTGGCGATGGAAGAGGGATCGCTAGAGGCAACGATGGCGCGCATTTCTGCGGCACTGCCTGTGGCGCGGGGCAATGGCAGCACCACCCAGCCCGGGCAGATGCAGGGCCAACACCAGCGGCGCGCACGCGGTATTTTGCCCGCCCCATTGCAAGATTACGTGGGCGGCGATCTGGACCAGATCAACTGGCGCCCGGTGGGTATGGGCGTGCGCCAAGCGCTGTTGCCCACCTCGCGCAGCGCCAGCGTGCGGCTGCTATACATTCCCGCCGGTGCATCGGTGCCCGATCATGGCCATCGCGGGCTGGAATTGACCTTGGTTTTGCAGGGCGCGTTTATGGATGGCGATATGCGCTTTGGCCCGGGCGATATTGAAATCGCCACCGAAGAGTTAGAGCATACCCCAATTGCAGCCCAAGGCGCCGATTGTATCTGCCTTGCGGCAACAGACGCGCCGTTGCGTTTCCGGGCGTTGATGCCACGTTTGGCCCAGCCGTTTTTGCGCATCTAAGCAGGGCGGGGCTTGCGCCGCTGTGCTTAACGTTCAATCTGCTTTCGCAGCTCTTCTGTTTCATAGCGGGCATCGCGCAGCCCTTCCATCGCGGCGGCCAATTCGGCCTCGGTCTGGCTGATCTGGTTGGTCAGCTCGGCCTCGCGCTGTTGCAGATAGGTGACCGCCTGATCGCGGGTTTCTTCCGCCTCGTGCAGTTCTTGGGCCATGCGCTCTAGCTCGCCAACATCGCCCTTTGATACGCGCGAAAACCGGTGGATCAGCCAATGGCTGAACCACCCCAAGCAATAGGCGACAAATAAGATAACCGTGGTGGCGATGATGATTTCGGTTCTATTCATCGTTTGATCCTTGTTCGGCGCCTGCATCTTCGGGGGCAAGCGTTTGTGCATCCGTGGTGTCTGCGGCTTGGGGTTGTGGGGCCGCGCCCTGATCGAGCAGGTCTTGTTCGGCGCTTTCCAGCGTGTTGGCAACCTCGGGTATCGGGGCGGGCGTGATCAGCTTGAATTCGATGCGCCGGTTGGTTTCGCGCCCGTCTTCGGTGCCGTTATCGGCAATCGGCGCCGCCTCGCCATAGCCCATGGCGGTGATGTTGGGGTTCAGCACCCGGCGCACGCGCAATTCGCCCAGCACCGCCTGCGCGCGCGCTTGGCTAAGCTGCTGGTTCATTTCTTCGCGGCCTTGGCTATCGGTATGGCCGCCGATTTCAAATTTGATGTCGCCACAGGTTTTCAAAACATCTGCGATATCATCCAGCACTGGCCCGGCCTCGGCCACGGGGGTAGACGAGCCCGGCTCGAAGTTGATTTTACGGGTTTTCAAGATCTCGGTGATTTGGCTTTCGCATTCTGCGGCTGTGGGCAGGCTTGCGACGGGATCTAGCGCCTCTTGATAGGTGACGTTGATCTCTAGCCGCTGGGCATCGCCCAGTTTATCCACCAACATGCGCGAAATTTCGGCCGACGCGTCGCTGTTGCCCGTGTTGCCGGAAATGCTGATTTGATCTGGCGAAACCACCAGCGCCCCGTTTGACAGCTGCGCCAAGGCCCCCAGCCCGGCCAAAACGCGCACCGGCCATTCGGCGGGCAAATTCTGGTCTAGCCGCGCACCATTATAGACTTTGGCCGCGCCAAAGCGGGCCTTGGCAAAGGTTTCGGCGGTGCTGCGCCCCAATTCACTGCGCAAGCGCCCGCGCATTTGCAACAGACCTTCGGGCGACAATGTGGCCACGAATTCTGGGGTTTCCGAGGCGGTATTGGCCTTTGGGCGTTGTAAGACGGCGTTCAACGAAAACACATCGGGCAAGGTGTTTTCCAGATGCCCAATGGCGCGATCAAAAACCGCTTGTTCGGTGTCTTGTGGCGCCACAAGCGTAATGTCGGCATCCGCAAAAGTCAGGCTGCCACCGCCAATTTCGGCCAAGGTGGCAATAGATTGCGCCACTGCGCTGCCCCAATTGGGCGAGGGCACGCCCAAACCCAGCGTGCAATCTGCTTTGCCTTCCAGCCCGGCGGCGCTGGCGGCTTGCAGTATTTCCGCCCGGCTTTCCGGTGTATCGGCCGAGCAGGCATCGAAGCGGGCGCCGGTGCTATCTTTGATAAACCGCAGCGTAAACGGGGTGATCACCGGGCGCGGGGCTGAAATGGCCAGTGCCAAGCGCAGGCCGTTGGGGGCGCTGCGCGCCAGCTGCGCCTCAAGCTTGCGGCGCGCCTCGGCGCTTTCGGATGTGGCGGTGATGGCCACTTGGTCGGCCGCCACCGAAATTTTGGCCCGCTTTAGTTGCGCCATCGCATCGATGGCATAGTCCACGGCGCTGTCCCACCCATCGGGGGTGGGGTAATCGGCGCTTTCCAGCAAATCGGCCACGGTTGCCCCGCCCAGCTGGCTGCGCAGTTCGGCCACCAATTCGGTGCGGTTGGTTGTGGCAGGCACCAGCCCGATCAGCGAAACCCCGGCATCATTGCGCAGCATTTCGATGGAAAAGCGCGGCGGGGCGATGCCCTTGGTGGCCAAAATATCCATCTTGTCGATCACGCGGGCCGCATCGACCACCGTGGCGGCGGTTGAAACAGCCTTGAAACGTTGCGCTTCGGTGGGGGCTGTGCCGTGCAGGCGCACCTGCAGGCCTTCGGCCTCGACCTCGGCCCAAGGCAGGGCGGCTTGGTCAAGGGCGCGGCGCACACCGCGTTCGGAATTGTCTTCGATGACATTTACGGCAAAACCGGCCGCCACGTAGCACAGGCCAAGGCCCACGGCGAATGCTGTTGCATTGATTGCAAGTGTGGATATGCGCATGTCACCGTCTGTCTTGTGGAACCTTGCTGCCTGTTTAGGCGGGCTTGGGCCTATGCGCAATCACACCAGCATGGCACCGGCAAAAAACAGCAAAGGCAGCAGCCCGGTATCGCGGTTTGCGCGGAAAAGATGCAGGCAAACGGCCGGGTCGTCGATATCGAGGCGGCGCAATTGCCACAGCATATGCAGCGCCATCACCACGGGCGCCAGCAGTGCCAGCCCCAGCGCCAGTGGCCGGGCCGCGGGCCCCATAGCCAGCCAAATGGCCAGCGCCATAAGCGCCACGCTGAGCCATAAAAACAGCTGCAACCAATGTGGGGTGTTCTGCGCAAACAGCCGCGCGGTAGATTTGACGCCGATCAGCGCGTCGTCTTCCTTGTCTTGGTGCGCATAGATCGTGTCGTAAAACAGCGTCCAGGATATGCCCGCCAGATACAGCACCCCTGCGGCCGGGTGCAGCGCGCCTGCATGCGCTGCAAAGGCCAGCAAAGCGCCCCAGTTGAACGCCAGCCCCAAAAACACCTGCGGCCACCACGTAAACCGCTTGGCAAAGGGATACACCGCCACCGGCAGCAGCGATAAAACACCCAGCCAAATGGCCGCCATGTTGAAGCTAAGCAATATGGCAAAGGCCAACAGGCATTGCGCCAGCATCCACGCGGCGGCCTGTTTGGTGCTGACCTGCCCCGATGGAATAGGGCGCGAGCGCGTTCTTTCGACCGCACCATCAAAATCGCGATCGGTGATATCGTTCCACGTGCAGCCCGCGCCGCGCATCAGCCATGCGCCCAAACCGCAGGCGACAAAAATCCACAGATCTTCCCAGCGTGGCTGTCCGTCGGCCAAAATGGCCAAGGCCAAGCCCCACCAGCAGGGCAACAACAAAAGCCACGTGCCAATGGGCCGGTCGGCCCGTGACAGGCGCAGATAGGGGCGGGTGCGCGGTGGCGCCAGCCTGTCCACCCAGTTGCCGCGATAGGCGTCGGCCACTTGGCCTGTGGCCTCTGGCGTCTTTTGTGGTGTGGTCATATGGTCGCCCCATGAGCATGAACGCAAAAATCCGTCTCTATGTAGACCAGCCCCTTGGGCAGGGGCAATCGTTGGGTTTGGACCGCGATCAAGCGCATTACCTTTTTGGGGTGATGCGGCAGGCGGTTGGCGCCTTGGTCTTGGTGTTTAATGGCCGCGATGGCGAATGGCTGGCCGAGGTGGCCGAGGCCGGCAAACGCGGCGGGCTGCTGGTGTGCCAAAGCCAAACGCGCCCCTTGCAGATGCCGCCGGATCTGTGGCTGCTGTTTGCCCCGATCAAAAAGGCGCGCACCGATTTTATCGTGGAAAAGGCCGCCGAAATGGGCGCGGCGCGGATTATGCCTGTGCAGACCGATTTCACCAATTCCGAACGTATCCGCCAAGACCGCCTGCAGGCCCACGCCATCGAAGCCGCCGAGCAATGCGGCGGCACCTATGTGCCGCAGGTGGATGATTTGCAACGCCTTGATCGGCTTTTGGCCGGGTGGGACGCCAGCCGCCAAATCATGTTTTGCGACGAGGCGCTGGTGAGGGCTGCGCAAAGCTTGGGGGCGGCGCAGGGGGGTAAATGGGCCATATTGATTGGCCCCGAGGGCGGGTTTTCCGCCGCCGAGCGGGCCCGGCTGGCCAGCTTGCCCTTTGCCCATCCGGTCAGTCTGGGGCCGCGTATTTTGCGCGCCGATACGGCGGCTGTCGCGGCAATGGCGCTGTGGCAGGCGCATTTGGGGGACTGGGGATGATCCGCAAAGAGGCGGTCGAACAGATGCTGCGCTGGCGTGATTCGCTGGTTGGCGCCGGCTTGGTGGCCTTGGGCCTTTGGTGGGCGCTGCGCGCGTTTGGTTTGCTGGCATGGCTGGGCTGGGCCTTGGTGCCGCTGGGGGCGGTGCTGATGTGGCAGGGCGTGCGGCGGGCGCTGTTTCACATGGGCAGCCACGGCCCCGGCGTTGTGAAGCTGGATGAAGGGGCGGTGGTGTGGATGGGCCCCTTTGGCGGTGGCCAAGTGGCGCTGGCCGATTTGACGCGGCTAGAGCTGGATAAAACCCGCATGCCGGCGGCGTGGCGGTTGGTGGTGGCGGGCCAAGGGGCGCTGGAAATTCCAGTCACCGCTGCCGGGGCCGATGCGCTTTTTGATGCTTTTGCAACGCTGCCGGGGATCAACACCACGAAAATGTTGGCCGAATTGCGCAATCGGCATAAAAACGTCGCTGTTGTCTGGCAAAGCCAACTGCGCTGGCTACATTGACAGTGCCAATTATTCGTCGCACCTGTTTTGCGACAAAATGACCAAACAGATCGGAGAGCGTTCATGTCCATCCCTCAATCTGGCGGCGGCCCGATCGAAAGCTTTGACCAGCTTGCAAGCTACATGGAAAGCGGCTGCAAGCCGAAAGACGAGTGGCGCATTGGCACCGAGCACGAGAAGTTCGGCTATTGCAAAGACAGCCTGCTGCCCATTCCATACGAGGGGCCAAGCGGTGTGAAAGCCATGCTAGAGGGGCTGCGCGACAAGCACGGCTGGGCACCGGTAGAAGAGGCGGGGGCGCTGATCGGCCTGACAAAGGGCGGCGCCAATGTCAGCCTAGAGCCGGGCGGGCAGCTGGAACTGTCGGGCGCGCCTTTGGAAACCATCCACCAAACCTGCGACGAGGTGAATGTGCACCTGCGCGAGGTGAAAGACATCGCCGACAAGGTTGGCGTGGGTTTCATTGGGCTGGGCGCCGCACCGGTGTGGATGCACGATCAAATGCCAGTTATGCCCAAGGGCCGCTATCGCCTGATGACATCTTACATGGATAAGGTGGGCACGATGGGCAAATCGATGATGTATCGCACCTGCACGGTGCAGGTGAATCTCGATTTCTCGTCCGAGGCGGATATGGTGCGCAAATTCCGCGTGGCCTTGGCGCTGCAACCCGTGGCCACCGCGCTTTTTGCCAATTCGCCGTTTTTCGAGGGCAAGCCAAATGGCCATAAATCGTGGCGTTCGCGTATTTGGCGCGATCTGGATGCCAGCCGCACTGGCACATTGCCCTTTGTGTTCGACCAAGGCTTTGGTTTCGAGCAATATGTCGATTACGCGCTAGATGTGCCCATGTATTTTGTCTATCGCGACGGTCAGTATATCGACGCGCTTGGCCAATCGTTCCGCGATTTTTTGAAAGGCCAGCTGCCCGCGCTGCCCGGCGAAACGCCCACCCTGTCGGATTGGGCCGATCACCTGACAACCATTTTCCCCGAAGCGCGGATCAAGAAATACATGGAAATGCGCGGCGCCGATGGCGGGCCATGGCGGCGGCTTTGCGCGCTGCCTGCGTTCTGGGTGGGGCTGATGTATGACAACGCCAGTCTGGATGCGGCATGGGATTTGGTCAAACATTGGGACGCGGAAACCCGCGAGGCATGGCGCGTCGAGGCCAGCGTTATGGGGCTGCAGGCCAATGTCGGTGGCCGGCGCATGATCGATCTGGCCGCCGAGGCGCTGGATATCTCGCGCGCAGGTCTAAAGGCACGCGCGCGGCCCGGGCTTGGGGGCATGGTGCAGGACGAGCGCCATTTCCTGCACGCGCTAGAGGATAGTATCGAAACCGGCCAAACCCCGGCGGATGAACTGCTAGAGCGCTACAACGGCGAATGGCAGGGCGATCTAAGCCGCATTTACGCCGAATACAGCTACTGAAACACCCGATAACCCAAAACCGTCTTTTGCCGAGGTCGGTTTTGCGCTGCAGAATGTCGGCTGGGCCGTGCGAAAAACGCACGGCCTGCTAAACAGCTTCCAACACTATTTTTAGGGAGTCGCCTGCGCAATGAAAACTCATGTAAAAGCTTTGGTCGTCGGTGGCGGCGCTGTCGGCACCTCGATCGCCTACCATCTGGCGCGTGCGGGTTGGTCGGATGTGATGTTGCTGGAACGCGACGAGCTGACATCGGGCAGCACATGGCACGCGGCGGGGCTGTTGCCGCTGTTCAACATGTCCTATGCCACCTCGCATATTCATGATTACAGCGTGAAATTTTATAAAACGCTAGAGGAAGAAACCGGCCTGAATGCGGGCTTTGCAGTGGTGGGCAACCTGCGTATGGCCCAAACCCAAGACCGGATGGACGAGTATATGCTTTATGCCTCGACCGCCGAAACCGTGGGTGTGCCCTATGAATTTCTGACGGCAGCGCAGATCAAAGAGCGCTGGCCACTGGTGCGCACCGAAGATCTGAAAGGCGCCATCTATCACCCGACCGATGGCTATATTAACCCCGCCGATGTCACCATGGCCATGGCCAAGGGGGCCCGCCAACGCGGTGTTATCATCGAACGGAAGTGGCAGGTGGATGCCTACGAGTGGACGGGCAGCGAATGGCGCGTGACGGTCACGAAAATGGGCGAAAGGGGCGGCAATCTGGTGCCGACCGACGAACAAACGGTCATCACCGCCGAGCATGTGGTCACCGCCACTGGCAACCATGCGCAGCGCACCGCGAAATTGTTGGGCATCAAAATTCCGGCCATTCCGGTCGAGCACCAGTTCATCGTGACCGAACCTGACCCGGCGCTGGTGGAATGGCGTGCGGCGGGCAACGCCGAACACCCGGTTCTGCGCGATGCCGATGCCAAATGGTATGTGCGCGAAGAACGCGGCGGCTGGATCTTGGGCCCCTACGAGCGCAACGCGCCCGCACGGTTCGAATATGGCGTGCCCGACAGTTTCCGCGCCGATCTGTTCCCGCTGGATCTGGAACGTATCGAAGAAGAATACATGTCGATGATCCATCGCCTGCCGACATCGGAAACCGTGGGCCTGAAAGACGATTTCAACGGCCCGATCTGCTATACCCCAGATGGCAACCCGCTGGTTGGCCCGGCACCGGGCCTGCGCAATATGTGGCTGGCCGAGGGGTTCTCGTTCGGGATTACCGCAGCCGGTGGCACGGGCTATTACATGGCGCAAATGATGGTCGAGGGCGAAGCCGAGATCGATATGGCCTCGCTTGACCCCAAACGCTATGGCAGCTGGATGACCACCGAATACGCGGCGCGCAAGAACGAAGAGTGCTACGAGCATGTCTTTATCCTGCACCACCCCGACGAAGAACGCGAAGCCTGCCGCCCGCTGCGCACCGCGCCTGCCTATGACCGCCAAGCCGCGCGTGGCGCGCAATTTGGCATGGTGAATGGCTGGGAGCGGCCCAACTATTACGCGCCCATGGGGTTTGACGACCATGCCAGCCGCAGCTTCCGCCGCGGTGGGTGGTGGCAATATGCCGTCGCCGAGGCCCGTGCCGTGCGCGAAACCGCCGGTCTGATTGATGCCACGGCCTTTACCAAGCATCTGGTGCGCGGCCCCGGCGCCACGGCGTTTTTGGATGGGTTCACCTGCAACAAACTGCCCAAGGTCGGCCGCATCAACCTGACCTATGCCTTGACCCAGGCAGGCACCACGCGCACGGAATATACCATCGTGCGTTTGGCCGAAAACGAATATTACCTTGTCTCGGCAGGGGCCTGGACGGCCTATGACGCGGATTACCTGAAAAAGGCCGCCGAAGATTTCGCCGCTGCGGGCGGTGCCTATGTGGATATTCACGATGTCACCACGCAATGGGGCGTTTTCGCCATCGCGGGCCCCAAGTCGCGCGATATCTTGAACGAGGTGATCAAAGACGCCGAGCCGGGCACCGCCCTGTCGAACAAGCGTTTCCCTTGGCTGTCGATGCGCGACATCGAGCTGGGCATGTGCCCGGTGCGCGCCATTCGGGTGGCTTATACGGGGGAATTGGGTTGGGAATTGCACCACCCGATCGAAATGCAAAACTACCTTTTCGATCTGCTGGAAAAAGCGGGCGAAAAGCACGGCATGAAACTGGTGGGGGCGCGGGCGCAAAACTGGTTGCGGCAGGAAAAATCCTATCGCGCCTTCGGCACCGAGCTGGGCCGCGATGCCACCCCGCTAGAGGCGGATTTGCCCCGCTTTGTGGATTTGGACAAAGAATTCACCGGCAAACAAGCCATGCTGGACAAGGGCATTCGCAGCAAATGCGTGACCTTGCTGATCGACGGGCCCGCCGATGCCGACCCGTGGGGCCGCGAAGCGCTGTATCTGGATGGCGAAAAGGTTGGGCGCCTGACATCGGGCGGCTATTCAGTGGCTTTTGAAAAATCCATCGGCATGGGCTATGTGCGCCCCGATTTGGCGGTAGAAGGACAAAAGCTGAAACTGCGTATGCAAAACCAGCTTTGGGATGCGGTCATTACCTGCGACAGCCCTTATGATCCGAAAAACGAAGTGATCCGCAAAGACGGCTAAGCCGCTGCTGCGCCGCAAGATAAAAAGCTGCGGGCCCCGTTGGGGCCCGTTTGCGTTTTGCACGATTGTCTAAGGCGTTTGTGCCGGTTGCCCAAGGGCCGCGCGATCTGTTGCGGGGGCAGGCCTAATGCACAGGCACTGGCGACAGATCGTTTTGACGTGCCAGCATAAAGGCCAAGCTGCGGTTGCGCACCAGCGCCAGTTGCTGGCCCTCGCCATCGTGAACCGCGTAAAGCGTGCCATCGCCGCCGATTTTGGCGCGAATTTCGGTTGGCAGTTCATCGGCCTTGATTGGGCGCACGTAAACGATGCGGTTGTCTGCGTGCATGGCAAAATTCACTTTTGCATCCATGGTTTAGCCCCTTCTGATCTTGATTGTTTGCACAACCATTTCTGGTTTGGCGCGCTGCAGATCGACGTGCAAAAGGCCGTTTTCCATAACCGCCTCGCCCACCTCGACGCCATCGGCCAGCACGAAGCTGCGCTGAAACTGGCGCGCGGCAATACCGCGATGCAGGAAGATGCGGCCCTGGTCTGCCTCGTTCTGGCGGCCACGGATCACCAATTGCCGGTCTTCCACGGTGATCGATAGATCCTCTTCGGCAAAACCCGCCACGGCCAGCGTGATGCGATAGCCGTAATCCGAGGTTTGCTCGATGTTAAAAGGGGGATAGCCTTCGTTGCCTGTTTTTGCGTTGCGCTCTAACAGGCGTTCCAACTGCTCGAACCCCAGCATATAGGGGTGAGAGGCCAGTGTTAGTTTCGTCATCGACACGTCCTTGATCTAAAGCGACAGTCCGGTTTCAGCCCCATAGCGGCGACCGATAGCGCAAATATGGGCATCCCTGTGCATCGGTGCAAGGGCTTTGCGAAACGGCGCAATTTCAGTATGTTACTTTCCTGCACTGGGAATAGAATCAGCCAATGAATGCCCCAACCGACATTTCGATGAAGCCTGACGAGGTTTTGCGCGTCGAGCTAGAGATTTTCCGCCGCGAACATCGCGAGCTGGATGAGGCCATCTATGCCCTCCAAGAGCGGGGCACCGCAGATCAGCTGATGTTGCAGCGTATGAAGAAAAAGAAGCTGCGTCTAAAAGACATGATCGCCCTGTTGGAAGACCGGTTGACGCCAGACATCATTGCCTAACGGCGCGCGCTGGCTATAGTGCGCCACTTTAGAAACCGCTGGGGGTGCTGGGCATGCCAGAAATCAAGGTTGGAATCATCATGGGCAGTCAGTCGGACTGGCCCACCATGAAAGAGGCCGCCGATGTGCTGACCGAATTGGGCGTGCCATTCGAGGCGCGTATCGTCTCGGCCCATCGCACCCCGGATCGGTTGTGGGACTATGGCAAAACCGCCGTTGCGCGTGGGCTGCAGGTGATTATTGCAGGGGCAGGGGGCGCTGCGCATTTGCCGGGCATGATGGCGTCGAAAACCCGGGTGCCGGTGATTGGTGTGCCAGTGCAAACCAAGGCGCTGTCTGGGGTTGATAGCCTGTATTCCATTTTGCAAATGCCGCGTGGCTATCCTGTGGCCACCATGGCCATTGGGGGGGCAGGGGCCAAAAACGCCGGCTTGATGGCCGCGCAAATGCTGGCGATGCACGATGGCGAACTGGCTGCGCGGTTGGATCAGTGGCGGGCGGATCTGTCTGCCTCGATCCCGGAAGAACCTGTTGATGACTAACGGCCCAAGGGCCATGGGCGCTGGTGCACCCGAATTTGGATAGATGCGATGACGACACCCCTTTCTACTGGCGCCACGATTGGCATTTTGGGCGGCGGCCAATTGGGCCGTATGCTGGCGGTCGCAGCCAGCCGTTTGGGCCTGCGCTGCCATATCTTCGAGCCGGGCGCAAACCCGCCAGCGGGCGATGTGGCCCATAGCGTCACCACCGCCCCCTATGAAGACGAAGACGCGCTGCGCGCGTTTGCGGCGCAGGTCGATGTGATTACCTATGAATTCGAAAATATCCCCACCTCGGCGCTGGACGTGCTAGAGGCGCTGCGCCCCATTCGCCCGGGCCGCGAGGCGCTGCGCATCAGCCAAGACCGGTTGACCGAGAAAGAGTTTTTGACCGGTCTGGGCCTGCGCACAGCGCCCTTTGCCGTGGTGGATAATGCCGATGATCTGGCCCGTGGCTTGGCCCAGATCGGCGCGCCTGCCATTTTGAAAACCCGGCGTTTTGGCTATGATGGCAAGGGCCAAGCACGGTTGAACAGCGCCGATGATGCAGGCGCGGCCATGCAGGAAATGGCCGGGGCGCCAGCGCTGCTAGAGGGGTTTGTGCCCTTCAGCCACGAGGTTTCGGTGATCGCGGCGCGCGGGGCCGATGGGGCTGTGGCCTGTTTTGACCCGGGCGAAAACGTCCACCGCAACGGCATTTTGCACACCACCACCGTGCCCGCGCGCTTGGCGCCAGCGCAGCGCAGCGATGCGGTGTTGATGGCCGCGCGTATTTTGAACGCGCTGGATTATGTGGGCGTTTTGGGGGTGGAATTGTTTGTCACCCGCGCAGGCTTGGTGGTGAACGAGATTGCGCCGCGGGTCCATAATTCTGGCCATTGGACACAAAATGGCTGCGCGATTGATCAGTTCGAACAGCATATTCGCGCTGTTGCGGGCTGGCCTTTGGGCGATGGCAAACGCCATAGCGATGTGGTGATGGAAAACCTGATTGGCGATGATATCGCAAAGGTGCCCGATATTGCCCGCGAAACCCATGCCGCGCTGCATCTGTATGGCAAGGCCGAATGCAAACCGGGCCGCAAAATGGGCCATGTGAACCGTATCAAGCCCGGTGCTGCCTGATGCGGGCGCTGTTGCAACGGGTCACGCAGGCCAGTGTCAGCGTTGAGGGCCAGCGCATTGGCGCCTGTGGGCCGGGGCTGTTGATTTTGGTCTGTGCCATGCAGGGCGATACCCAGGCGCAGGCCGATCATCTGGCCGCCAAAATCGCCAAGCTGCGGATTTTCAAGGATGAGGCGGGCAAGATGAACCGCTCGATCACCGATATTGGGGGCAGTGCCTTGGTGGTAAGCCAGTTTACGCTGGCGGCAGATACATCGCGCGGCAACAGGCCCGGGTTTTCCTATGCTGCATCGCCCGCCGAGGCCGAGGCGCTTTACACCTATTTCGCCGCGCAAATGGCCGCCCATGGTGTTGGGGTGGAAACGGGCCAGTTTGGCGCTGATATGCAGGTAGAGTTGCTGAATGATGGGCCTGTCACCATCTGGATGGATACCGACAGCTAGGGCCGCTATTGCGCGGCATTTGTGACAGTTTGCCAACGGCTGCTGGGCCAGATGGCCCGATTGCTTGCCCTTGGCAGGGGCTTGGGCTAATGCCTGCCCCAACACGAGCGGCAAGGATACACGCCATGGCCAAGGAAAAGAAATCGCCCCGCCCCAAGGCGGAAACGCCCAAAGGCTTTCGCGACTATTTCGGCGCGCAAGTCACCGAGCGGGCGGACATGCTGCAAAAGATCGCCGGGGTCTATCATCGTTACGGGTTTGATGCGCTGGAAAGCAGCGCGGTGGAAACGGTCGAGGCGCTGGGAAAATTTTTGCCAGATGTCGATCGCCCCAACGAGGGTGTGTTCGCTTGGCAAGAGGCCGAGGAGGACGGCAACGGCGATTGGCTGGCGCTGCGCTATGACCTGACCGCGCCCTTGGCCCGCGTCTATGCCCAGCACCGCAATGATCTGCCCACGCCCTATCGCCGCTATGCGATGGGCCCGGTCTGGCGCAATGAAAAACCCGGGCCGGGACGGTTTCGCCAGTTTTATCAATGCGATGCCGATACCGTAGGCGCGGCCAGCGTGGCGGCTGATGCAGAAATCTGCGCCATGCTGTCGGACGCTTTGGAAGAGGTGGGCATCGCGCGCGGCGATTACGTGGTGCGGGTCAACAACCGCAAGGTTCTGAACGGGGTGCTAGAGGCCACAGGCCTTGGCGACGACCAAGCGCGCAAAGATGCTGTGCTGCGCACCATCGACAAATTCGACAAGGTGGGCACGGTCGGTGTGGCGGAATTGCTGGGCAAGGGGCGGCTGGATGCCTCGGGCGCCTATATCGACGGTGTGGGGCTGGCCGAGGAACAGGCAGGCCCGGTTTTGGCGTTTCTCACCTCTAAGGACGGCGATAACGCGGCCACCTTGGCCAATTTGCGTGCCGCCATTGGCGCCAGCGCGGTTGGCGCCGAGGGGGTGGAGGAATTAGAGCAAATCGCAGGGTTGCTGGCCGCGGGTGGCTATGGCCCCGACCGCATTGTGATTGACCCGTCGGTGGTGCGTGGGCTTGGCTATTACACTGGCCCGGTGTTCGAGGCGGAACTGACCTTTGAAATCTTGGATGAAAAGGGCCGCAAGCGGCAGTTCGGCTCGGTCGCGGGGGGCGGGCGCTATGACGATCTGGTCAAGCGCTTTACCGGGCAGGAAGTGCCCGCAACCGGCGTCAGCATTGGCGTTGATAGGCTGCTGGCGGCATTGCGCGAAAAGGGCCGAATTGCCAGCGCCGAACAGGGCCCGGTGGTGGTAACGGTGATGGACCGCGCGCGCATGGCCGACTACCAAGCGATGGTGGCTGAATTGCGCAGCGCAGGCATTCGCGCCGAGGTGTATTTGGGCAACCCGAAAAACTTTGGTAACCAGTTGAAATACGCCGATAAACGCCAATCACCCGTGGCCATTATTGCCGGTAGCGATGAATTCGATGCCGGCAAGGTGCAGATCAAAGATCTGATATTGGGCGCAAAAATTGCCCAAAGCGCCACGCTGGAGGAATGGAAAGAACGCCCCAGCCAATTCGAAGTGCCGCGCAGCCAGATGCTGGCCCGCGTGCAGGCCATTCTAGACGGGCAGGGATGATGACACCCCAAGCCATAGAAACCCAGCAAGCGGCCCGCCTGCGTGCGTTTTTTGCAGGCCATGGGGCCTTGCCGGTGGAAACGGGCATTCTGCAACCCGCCGATACGCTGCTGGATCTTTACGGCGAAGATATTCGTGCGCGCGCCTATGTGACCTCGGATGCCTTGCGCGGCGAGCAAATGCTGCGCCCCGATTTTACCGTGCCGGTTGTGCAAATGCACATGGCCCATGGGGCCGCGCCTGCGCGCTATACCTATGCAGGGCCGGTGTTTCGCCGCCAAGAAGAAGATGGCGCACGCGCCAATGAATATCAGCAAGTGGGTTTCGAGCTGTTTGATGGCACCAACCCCGCCGAGGCCGATGCCGAGGTGTTTGCCCTGATTGCACAGGCTTTGGGGCCTGCGCCCTTGCGTGCAGCCACGGGCGATATTGGTATTTTGATGGCTGCGGTTGACGCGCTGGATACCACAGCGCACCGCCGCGCGGCCTTGCGTCGCCATATCTGGCGCCCACGCCGGTTCCGCGCCTTGATGGACCGCTTTGCCGGGCGGGTGCCGGTGCCAGCCAGCCGCCAAGCTGTGGTTGCAGGCCACACGGTGCCCACGGGGGCGCCTGAAATTGGGCTGCGCAGCATGGCCGAGGTCGAGGCGCGGATCGTGGCGCTGCGCGAAGATGCCCAAGCGGGGCCCATTCCGGCCAGCCAAGTGGCGCTGATCGATGCGATTTTGGACGTGCGCGAGGCCATGCCCTATGCGCTGGAACAGCTGCGCGATATCTCGGTTGATCTGCCATCGATCGTGCCTGCGGTGGCGCGCATGGCCCAGCGGATGCAGGCCCTAGAACGGCGCGGCATTGATGTGGCGCGGCTGGATTTCGAGGCCAGCTATGGGCGCAGCACCATGGAATATTACGATGGGTTCGTCTTTGGGTTTTACGCCGAAAAACGCCCCGATTTACCCGCAGTGGCCAGCGGTGGCCGCTACGATGCTTTGACCGCAGTGCTGGGGCAGGGCCGCTCGATCCCGGCGGTAGGTGGGGTGATCCGCCCGGGCCTGCTGGCGGATTTGGGGGCAGGGGCATGAGCGTGAAACTGGGGG
>RFQY01000171.1 GCA_009924775.1 Paracoccaceae bacterium
CGCCGAGCGGTGGGGAGGATGCTTATGAGCGCGGGCGGGGCGCCGAGGCCCGCATTCGCGAGCTCTTGGACCGCAGCAAAGCGGCCGAAAAAGAGCTTGCGACCCATCGGGCCAGCGAGGCGGAGCGCCTGGCCGCTGCCCGTGCGGAGCGGGACGCGCACTGGCAGCAGCGCTTCGAGCTGCTGCGCGCGGGCATCGACGACGACGACGGCGCCGCGCTAGTGGCGCAGGCCTGGGAGCGCCAGCCCAAGGAGGGCCGGGGCAAGACGCCGGCCGAGTGGTGGGCAAAGGTAGCGGCGGATGCCGCTGCCGGAAAGGAGACCCCGCAGCTCTCCAAGGCACTGGCGGCCTATCTGCCCTCCCCCGCCCCTGCTCCTGCTCCGCGTGGCACCACCAAGGCGGCGCCAGCTCCAGCACCTGCGCCGCGTGGCGCGGAGGTTCGCGGCGGCGGGGCGTTGCTGGAGTTCGACCCCAAGACGGGATTCGCTGGCCTGCTCGGAGCGCAGCTCGGGGCGCTGCGGCGTTGACTTCGCCGCGGGGCCGTGGTACCACGTAGCAAGGCCCCCGCCGCCGGGCGTAAAGCGTGTCCTCGGGCCGATGACATCCCATCGAGGACACCACCATGGCCGCAGGCTCGAACCTCACCACCGCCGGATACGGCGACGCGCTCTCCTCGCCGCAGCTCCAGCGGCTGCAACTGGCGATCAACTCGCAGGTGCACAACAAGACCATCGCCTCGCACCCCGTCATCATGGGGATGCTGGCAAGCTTCCTGGGCGTCATCGGCGCCGTCTCGGCTCGCGTGGGGGTCGCTACCTTCGGCACGGCCAAGGCTGCCGCCACCTCCGAGGGTAGCGCGGCCAGCTTCACCAACTACAGCGTCTCCAACGTCACCGTATCGCCCGCCCGGTACGCCTTCGCGCGCAAGGCATCGGACGATTTCAACGCGGCCATGCAGGGCATCCAGGTCTCCGGCGTGGACCTGGCCAACGTTGACGTGATGGCCGCCGACGGCCTCTCCTTCGCGGTCAACCTGATGGTGGCGGAGACCGCCCCCGTGTTTTTCAACACGGTGGTTGACCTGATCGTGGCGCAGCTCACCAACGGCACGATCACCGCCGGCACCTCGGCCGCTGCGCTCACCTGGGCCGACGTACAGGAGCTGTCGGTGCGGCTGATGGCCGCTGGCGCCCCCGGCCCCTACCTGGGGCTGCTCAGCCTCCAGCAAATCCGCGACTTGATCCGGGACACCGAATCGGTGACCGGAGCTGCCGCAAACTCGGCGCTGTTGAGCAATCTGTGGCAGGGCGGGCAGAGCGGCCCCTTCATCGGCACGATCTGCGGCATTGACTGGCACTTCTGCGGAGAACTCGATGACGACGGCACCGACGTGATCGGTGGGGTCATCTCTCCCGCGGCGCTGGGCTTCATGCTCAAGCGGGTGGACATCCAGATCACCGAGGGCGGTATCGTGCTGAACCTGGGCGCCTACACCGTCCAGATCGAGCAAGAGTTCGGGACCGGCATCGCCAAGATGCAGATCACGACCCACCCCGGCGTCACGACCCTCCAGGCCGGCGCCATGTGCAAGATCAGCAGCCGCGTCGGCCCGGCCTGATCCCGTCCCCTCACCTCAGCCACGAGGTCTCCAATGCTCGGCGCTTCCTTCTCTGCCGCTCCAGCGGCGCCCCCTCTCGCAGTCTCCTCGGCTGCGGTCAAGTTGCCCCACCTCCCGCCGCGCCCGCGGTGGAGCTGGATGGCTGACCCCTCGCAGGTGGCGCTGGTCCGCAGCGCTCCTGGGGAGGAAGCCGAAGTCTGCTTGGTGCTTCACAAGGCCTTGCACAAGGCCGGGATGGGGCTCGCCGGGCAGGACGAGTCGGGAACGGCGCAGGTTCAGGAGCAGATGCGCCTGGGCCGCGTGTTGGTGGACGCGCTGGAGCACACGGTCACCGCGCACGGCCACACCTATAGCCGGGCAACTCCCTCGAATGTGGGCGCCACCTACATCCAGGACATCCTCTGCCGGCGGCCGGGCCAGGACCCCGCCGACCAAAGCTCCTACCGCTACCCGGTCCCCACCTGGGAGGCGGTGGCCCACGATGGCAGCCGGAGCCTGGACCACGCCGCGCACCTCGCCTTTCGGAGGGCGGTGACGGCGAAAATCTACCCGCAGGGGGTGCCGGAGCGGCTCGCCGCGCCCTGCATCGCCGCCCTGGTGGAGCGCGTCTTGCGCTCCGCTGGCAACGGCAAGGACGTGGGCGACCTTCTGCCGCTGATCCCCTGGTCGCGGCTGGAGGGCTACCAGCTGGCCCGCCTCTCGGCCGCTGGCGTGACCCGGGAGGGGCAGCGCATGGTGGCGCCTCACCCCGTAGCGGGGCCGGTGCCGGCTGCTCCATCCGATGGCATGGCCGCCATCCTGGCGGAGCTGGAGGCGCTCAAGCTCCGCGCTCGCGCCCAGGACGCCGAGATCGCCGCCCTGCGCGCCAGCGGGGAGCGCGACCAGGCGGCCTCGATGGCCGCCGGGCTGGCCGGCGAGCTCGCCGAGCGCGAGAAGGCGGACGCCGAGAAGCGCGAGGCCAAGGCCGCCGCTGAGCGCGCCCGCCGGGCCAAGGCTGCCGCCGCCGCCACCGATACCCCAGCGCAGCAGCCCCCGGTCGACCAGGCCGCTGGGGGCGGTGAGCAGCTGTGAGCACCCGCCAGGCCTACACGCTCGCGCTCGGGGTCCCGTACCTCGTGGCGCGGGCTGTGGCCTGGACGCTCTCGGCCCCACTGGAGAGCGCTGGGGCTACGGTCTCGGTGTCCTCGGGCACCTGCACCGTGCTGCGTCCCGATGGGACCGCCCTTGTCTCCGCCGCTGCTGCCACGATCAGCGGCGGGGTGGCTACCTACGCGCTCACGGTGCCAGCGGCGGAGACCTACGGGCGCGGCTACGAGGTGCGCTGGGCGCTGACCGTCTCTGGGGTGGTCTACACGGTCTCCCACCCCCTGGTGGTGGCGGAGCAGGTGCCCCTCCCCACGGTCACCCACACCCACCTCTATCGGTACTGCCCCGAGCTCCAGACGCGCCAGCCGCCCGCCCAGCAGACGGCGGGCACAGGCTGGCAGCCCCAGCTCGACGCGGCCTATGAGGAGCTGCTGCGCCGGCTCCTCGACCAGGGCCAGCCCCTCCAATACCTGCGGTCTGTCGATGGCGCGCATGAGTGGCTGCTGCGCCGAGCGCTGGTGATCTGCCTGCTGGCCATCGACGCCGGGCAAGAGCTTCACCAGCTGCACCAGGTCTACCGGGTCAGCTCGGCGCAGTTCCGTGACGCCGACACGGCGCTGCGGCTGGTCTACTCCGACCTCCCCACCGTGGCGCGCGGGGCCCCTGTTTTGGCCCTCGGGCCGCCTCCTGGGAGGTGGTAGATGGCCACCCCCGGGCCGACCTCGGCCTACTACCTCCAGCTGCTGGAGGAACTGGCCACCGCCATCGAGGCGCTCGATGCGACCGACTATGCCCGCGTGACCGGGGACCGGTGGCGAGTGCTGCGCACCGGCACCACCACCGACCCCCGGCACCTCACGGCGGCCATCCTGCCAGGTGGCGCGGTGAATCGGGTTGGGGCGCAGCTTCACCTCGGGCTGGCCGTCCAGTGGTGGGCGCAGCTCGACGGCGCCGACGCCTTCCGCGACCTGGCCCGGGTGCTAAGCGCCTCGCGTGCGCTGCATGGCCTGCTGCTCAGATGGGCGGGCACCCAGGGCGAGCGGCTGACCCAGGTTCAAGCCGGCGAGCCCGAGCGGGTGAGCGGCTTTGCCCAGTACGTCTACACCTTCACCCTCGTGACCCCCTTCTGAGAGGCCCCCATGAGCGCCATTCCTTCGACCTTCGTAGACTGCGCCCTGGTGGCGAGCGACGGCACGGGCACTCCCGTGACCGCCTCATTGGCTCTCTTCAACGGCGAGATGTCGCTCAGCGGCATTGCCCAGAATGGGCAGCAGGTGACGGTCATTGAGTCCCAGGGCTCCGTGGTCGGGGCCCGCAAGGGCGCGCGGTCGATCCCGACCCTCACGGTCGGGGCGCATCTCAGCACGCCGCTGGATGCCTTCCGCAAGCTCATCCTCGGCGAGACCGCCTCGACGACTTCCACCACGTCCGCCATTGGCGACGCCTTCACGGTGGACCTCGCCCTCAGTTTGAACCTGCCCGATGGGGAAACGCGCACAGTGAACCTGGAAGATTGTCTCTGCGTGAGCTGCGAACTCACGATCGGCGACCCTTCCAGCGTCTCGCTGGAGATCCAGTGCCTGGGGGCCATCAAGATGACTGACGCGTCGGGCTCGACGACCACGATTCGGGCCGGCTTGTGAGCTCGCCCCCCACCGTGACCCTGGGCGGCCGGGCAGTGGCGCTGGTGGCGCCGCGCTCGCTGCCCCTGGCCCTCGGGCTGCTGTCGCGGCCATCGCAGGCGCGGGAGGCGGCGCCACATCTCATCCACGGGGATGTGGTGGCGATGCTCGCGCTCTGCTGGCCGATGGCGCAGCCTCCGGCCTGGGGCCCCTGGCCCGCGCCAGTGCCCGGGCGCTCGCTCGATGTCTTCGGGGAGGCCTGCTGGACCTACCTGTGGCCGCCGATCGCCGACCGCCGCACCTCCACCGAGGAGGTCACCACCGCGGCGCTGGCCGCCTGGCACTACGTCGCAGGGGTGCTGCTGCCTCCCGCGGCGGTGCTGGAGGAGGCGCGGGGAAACTCCGAGGCCCCCACGGGGGCCTGATGCGGCGCATCATCGCGGTCTGTCGCGAGCTCGGGCGGCCCCCCTCGGGGTGGCTCGACCTCAGCGACGATGACCGCGCGCTGCTGCTCGCCGATGCCGAACTGCGCGGCCTGGGCGACCTCCCCCATGGGGGCCCTCGTGGCGGCGGGTAAGCGCTCGAGGCGCGTCAAGCGCGCCTTTGTAGAGGTTGACGCCACCGACCTCGACACCATCCTGCGCGAGCTCGGCCACGACGCGCCCGCCGAGGCCCTGCGCCTGGGGCGCATCGCGCTGGAGGACGTGCGCGCCAAGGTGCTGCCGCTGCTGCCCCGGCGCACTGGGGCGCTGCGCGAGGGGCTGGAGGTGGTGGCCCGCGCTGACTCCCAGGGCGCCGAAGTGGCGCTGGTGAGCCGCCGGCAGGGCAGCCAGTACGTGAAGTGGAGCAGATACACGGTGGAGCAGCTCCGGGCCCGGGTGGAGGGCGCTGCGAGCCGTGGCAGCACCCCCGAGGCGCAGGAGGCCATCCGGCGCAGCTACGCCGGCCGACTCCGCGCTATCCACGGCCTGGGGGCGCCGTCCGAAGATCTCGCCGGCCGGCGGGTGTGGAGCCAGTACGTGGCACCGCTGGCCAGGAGGGCGGTGAAGCCGATAAGCGCTGACCTGGCCCGGCACCTCGGCCGGCTGGTCAAGGGGGGATGACATGGCCGACGTAGCCGTCAAAATGCGCCTCGATAGCGCTGACTTCCTGGCCGAAATGCAGCGCGCCACAAAGTCCACCGAGGGCGCGGCTGACAGGCTGATCAAAGGCCTGGCCCGGCTGGATGCCACGATGGCCCGCACGGGGCGCACGTCCCAGGGCACTGCCTCCGCCCTCGACGAGGTGGGCCGCGTGGGCGGAGAAGCCGGCGCGGCCGGGGCAAAGCTCGCGGGCATCCTCGACACCGTGGCGCCCGGTCTGGGCGAGGTCGCGCGCTTTGCCAATGACGCCGGCGACGCGCTGGAAGTGGCATCGACGGCGGGCGCCTCGAT
>RFQY01000172.1 GCA_009924775.1 Paracoccaceae bacterium
CACAATAGCGCAAATGAAGGCAAAGACAATGAAATTAAGCAAGAAATCGCCACGCCATCGCCACGTCATCGCAGCGCCAGATGCCGCCGCTTTGCGCCTAGGTCGGATCCGCGACAACCAACAAAGGTGTGACCATATCGGCAATCTCTACCGGCGGGCGGCGCTTGGTGAAATCATCAGATTTGATGAAAACGCACACGAAGCGCCCGGTGAAACACGTAACCCCACCTTGGCGCCCAATCACCCGAAACGCGATGGATGTATCGCCCAGTTTGGTTGGGTCCACCTGCAACATCAAACGATGGCGCGGCGTGACGGGCGCGGCAAAATCCATGCTCATATGCACGAAAGGCGTGCCATAGCCGCGATCCAGTTCCATCTGATACCAGCCATCACCGCCCAAGTGATGCTCCCACCATGCATTGATGGCATCCAGCGCAAACCATGGCAAACGGGCCGTATAGGCAATGCGCGCCGGGTCACAATCGCCCCAAGTTACGCGAATTTCATGAACAAAATTTGGGGCTTGGGGCGATTGAGCCATATGAGATCACCGGCGGGTTAATAGGTTTCGACGTGGTAGCGCCCCTCTTGTCGCATCGTGTCGCGCAGGGCAACCCATTGCGCGCCCATGCTTTCGGCGATATTGGCAAATGCCTTCTCCACCCCCTCTTCCATGCCGCGCAAACCGCAGATGTAGATATGGGTATTGGGGTCTGCCAACATTTCGGCGATGTCTTCTTCGTGCTGGCGCAACCGGTCTTGCACGTATTCCTTGGGTTGGCCCGGAAGGCGGCTGAACACCATATGGGTTTGCAGCAGCGTCTGGGGCACCTTGGCCAAGGGGCCAAAATAGGGCAGCGTTTCGGGGCTGCGCGCCCCAAAGAACATGGTCATACCGCCGGAATGGCCCCCCAAGGTGCGCTGACGTCGCATTGTAAAGGCGCGCATCGGGGCCGAGCCGGTGCCGGTGCAAATCATCAACAACCGCGCCTGCGGGTCTTCGGGCAGCAAGAATGTGGCGCCAAACGGGCCGGTCACCTGCACCTTGTCGCCCGGTTTCAGATCGCAGACATAGTTTGAACACAGCCCCCCCTCTTCGCGTTTGACGGTCAAGGAAAGGTTGCCATAATTCGGGCGCTCGCCATCGCGGGGGCTGGACACAGAATAAAGCCGCGGCAGATGGGCCTTGCCATCGGCGCCTTGGCCGGGCGGGATAATGCCAATGCTTTGGCCTTCTAGCACTTTGAAGGGTTTGCCGTCGAAATTCAAAATGATGTGGCGGATGTCGATATCGGCGCTGTCTTCGGTCAGGCGGTAATTGCCCTGTACCGTCGCCTCGATCGGGTCGCCAAGGTTATAGGTGTTCACCGCGGGTTTTGCCGCCGATTGCGGCGCCACCGCGCCCCCCCCGGCCCCGGCATGGGCATCGGCCAACAGCGCTGCAATGGCATCATCAATCGCTTCTAGCCCGCCCTCAGCCTCGGATTGGGTGATCTCGGCCTGTGGGGGCAATTCATCCCAGCCAAACTGTTCTTCCACACTATAGGCATCGCTTACAACGCGCCACTCATCGATCGAGCCGGTGGGGCATACAGGGATGCAATCCATGCAGAAATTGCACGCATCCGCATCGACCACCACGTTATTGTCGTCATGTTGAATGGCGCCAATCGGGCAGGTCATTTCGCATGTGTAGCAGCGAATACAAATTTCGGGGTCGATCAGGTGCTGCTTAAACGGCTTGGTCATTGCGTCTGCCCCTTGGCGTGCAACACCGCCTCGGGCAGCATGCGCAGCTGCAAGGCGTGCCAGCACGCGCCGCCACAATCTGCGCACCCCAAGCAGCCTGCCAATGCCGCATTTTGCACTGGCGCCTTGGTGGGCATTGCTTTGCGTTCAACAGCCATCATCCTCTCCCTTTTTCGCGCAAGACATCTGGCCCTGCCGCGCGGCGCGCCCGGGCCCTAGGCCTTAGGCCATGTGCAGTTTCACATATTCGAAATCGCCGGGCTTGTTGTCGATGCCCACTTTTGGCGGTGCGATCCAGCTGGCGTATTTGCCGGGCTCGTAGCAGGGTTTCATCAACGATTGGATGAAATCGCCATCGGCCTTGGTGGGCAACCAGTCTTTGGTGCGCGCGGCGTGATCTTCAGCGCTGAGCATGGTGCCTTGCGGGTCAAACGGCTTGTCGGCAAAGACACCGATTTTGCGGTTGAAGGCCTCGTGCGGCAGGGTCATTTCGAACTGGATGCCCGCCTTTTCGATCAGCTTGTTCCAGCGCCCCACGCCGCCTGCGGCATCGCGGGTGTAATCGTCGCGCAGGCGCATGTTGATGGCCGTCAGCGCCGGCACCTCGTGGCGCACCAGCTTGCCATCGACCAGATCCCACACAGGGTAGGTATCGCCGGTTAGCTGATGGTCGTCGTCGATGCGCGCCTCCATATAGCGGCCCTTGATGCCCGCATTAAAGGCGTTTGCGGCGTTGGTGGAGACTTCTTGGCCAAACAGATCCAGCGACAGCGTGTAATGCAGGTTCAGCTTTTTCTGGATGGTTGGCAGATCGATCACGCCCAGATCGCGGATTTTATCAATATCGAACGGGTCGCTAATGCCGGCCTGGTTCATCGCCTCGCAGGTGGCCTGAATGGTGCGACCCACCCCGGTTTCACCCACAAACATGTGGTGGGCCTCTTCGGTCAACATGAAGCGGCAGGTGCGCGACAGCGGGTCAAAGCCCGATTGCGCCAAGCTTTCCAGCTGCATTTTGCCGTCACGATCGGTGAAATAGGTGAACATGAAGAACGACAGCCAATCGGGCGTTTCCTCGTTAAAGGCCCCCAGCATGCGCGGCGCCTCTTCCGAACCGGACGAGCGGATCAGCAGCTCGTCTGCCTCTTCGCGGCCATCTTTGCCGAAATATTTCTGCAGCAGATACACCATGGCCCATAGGTGGCGGCCCTCTTCCACGTTCACCTGAAACAGGTTGCGCATGTCATAAAGCGAGGGCGCCGTGAGCCCCAAAAAGCGCTGCTGCTCTACCGAGCCCGGCTCGGTGTCGCCCTGAATAACGATCAGGCGTTTGAGCATGTTGCGGTACTCGCCGGGCACTTCTTGCCACGCTGGCTGGCCAAAATGTTCCCCGCACGGGATTTTGCGGTCTTCGACCTGCGGGGCCAGCAAAATACCCCAGCGGTATTCGGGCATTTTCACATAATCAAATTTCGCCCAGCCCTTCGGGTCTACCGAAACGGCGGTGCGCAGATAGACCATCGATTGCTGAAAGTTTTGTGGAATAAGATCGTTCCACCAGTTGATGTAACCGGGGTGCCATTTTTCGAGGGCTTTCAAAACCTTCTTGTCCGAAGAAAGACCCACATTGTTGGGGATTTGAGTGTCATAGCTGACATTGATCAGATCAAGCATTTGCTTCTCCCTTTAACCACCTTTGGGCCTGTGCCATGGCGGCTGAAAACAGGAATGCGCACCATAGCGCATTCCGAAATTTATACGCGTTGCATGTTGTATTCGCCGCGCACCCCGGTGCCATAGCGCTGCAGCGCGCCATCGGGGCCCACCGCGTTGGGGCGTTGGAAAATCCAGTTTTGCCATGCGGTCAGACGGCCAAAAATACGGGTTTCCATGGTTTCCGGCCCGGCAAAGCGCAGGTTGGCTTCCATCCCGGTCATGGCATCGGGGCTAAAGCTGGCGCGCTCTTCCATGAAGATGCGGATCTCATCCTCCCAGTCGATATCGTCGAAAATATAGGTCACCAAGCCCAGTTCATCGGCTTGGGCCGCCTCGATCTTTTCGCCAATGTGGGCGCGCAGCGCCTCGGCCTGCCCATCTTGGCCCCAAAAGCGGGTTTCAAGACGGGTCAGATCATTGCCCATGGGATAGGTGCCAAAATTGCTGGGCGACAGCACAATGCTGGCCAGCTGGCGGTTGTCGCCTTCAAACTCGTCTTCCATCATATAGCTGCGATCCACCGACCAAAGCAGCTCGGCCAGAACACCGGCAAAACAGCTGCCATGCTCGACCAGCGCCACCAACGAGCGCGATGTCACATCCACGCGTTTCAAAACGCGCTTCCAATATTGCAAGATTTCGTTGGCCAGCCAATGGCCTGAATTATCTAGCAAAATCTGTTCTTCAGCTTGCACCATCGCGCTGTCACCTTGGGTGCGCAGCACCCATAGCCCCAGATCTTTTTCGTTGTTGCGCAGGTGCAAAATGGCATCGTCGAATTCGCGCGCCAAGCGCAGCAAATAAGACTGATCGCCCAACGCCTGCACCGCCTCGATGCTGTCGGGGGTGGGGGCGTCGGGGCCGTGCAGTGTGATCACCACCTTGCGCCCGGCACGGTCCAGCGCCACGTCAACCAAGGAATAATGGATGGCATCCGCCTCGATTTGGCGCTGGATGGGGCCCAGCGTGATGCCGCGCGTGGCCTTGCTGGGCATGGCAGCGGCGAATTCTGCGGCGCGTTCGGCGACGGTGGCATCGAATTTCGAGTTGGCGATAACCTCGTCAACCAAACGCCATTCTTGCGCGCGCTTGCCGCGCACCCCCTCTTCCATGGCGCAGAACACATCCGCCAAATCGCGGCGCATTTTGCGCTTGTCGGTTACCCGCGTCAGCCCGCCGGTGCCCGGCAACACCGCCAACAGCGGCACTTCGGGCAGCGCAACGGCCGAGCTGCTGTCATCGGTCAGCATGATGTGGTTGCACGCCAAGGCCAATTCATAGCCGCCCCCCGCGCAAGAACCTTTGACCGCCGCGATGTATTTTTGCCCCGAATCCGCCTCGGCCGCCTCGAACGTGTTGCGGGTTTCATTGGTGAATTTGCAAAAATTTACCTTATGCGCGTGTTCCGCGCCGCCCAACATGCGAATATTGGCACCTGCGCAAAACACCTTGTCTTTGCCCGATTTCATCACCACCACTTTTACCTCGGGGTGCTCAAAGCGCATGCGCTGCACGATATCGGCCAGTTCGATATCAACGCCCAAATCGTAGGAGTTCAGCTTGAGCAAATAGCCATCGAAAAGGCCGCCATTCTCGTCAACATCCATGACCAAATTGGCCACGTCGCCCTGATACTCTACGCGCCAATGGCGGTATTTGGACGGGTCCGTTTGAAAATCGATTACCTTGGTCACGTCCGCGTCTCCTCAATCCTATCGCGTTGCATGCACATTATTGCATCATGCCGCCTGTGGAAAGCCCTTTTATGCGATATAGTGATAATTGCACAAAAGATTCAGCATTTAATTCGTCGGTTTGCACGCCAATTCCGGGGTGATCATCAGTATTTTATGCATTATTTCGCATATTCAGCATTTCCGCCGCCCGAGTCTCGGCATCCGCCAGCAAGTGGCCCAGCCGGTCCACGGGCAGCGCCACGCCCAGCCCTAGCCCCTGCCCCAGACCCTGCCCCAGCCCTGCTGCGCCCTGCCAATGGCCCCGCGTCATGGCGCACAGCCGTGCCGCCGCGCGTGGGCGGCCCATCTCTAGCTTTAGGCGCGCATTGGCCAGCTGGATCAGACCTTGCACAAAATCCCGCCCCGCACTGCCCGCAGGCAAGGCCATCCAAACCGGCTCGAACACCTCGTGCGCCTCCCAGTTGAAGCCCGCGTGCAAATAGGCCAGCCCGGTTTCAAAGGCTGCGCTGCCCAGCAAGGCGCGCGGGCCCATTCCCGGCTGGGCGGTGTTGCGAATGGCATCAAAAAACCCCTCGGCATGCCGAGGG
>RFQY01000173.1 GCA_009924775.1 Paracoccaceae bacterium
GCAGGGCATCGGCGTAAGAGATGCCACGGTCGCCGCGCACCACCCAATGCTCGCCCGCTACCTCGAGCGCGGGGCGGTCGTTGATGCGGGTGACAACGCCGCGCAGCATTGGGGCGCTGTCTATGCGGGTGACATCAGGGTCGCTTTCCAGCTGTTGGGTGATGGCTGGCATTTGGTCGCGTTGGATATCAAGGAAGAAATATGATGGCGCCACATCGGGCAGGTCGCGGGCGATGGCGCCGCGCAATGTGCCGTCGATTTGGCCCACTGCCGCCAATACCGTCAGCCCAAGGCCCAAGGACAGCACCACCGAGGTGGCCTCGTCGCGGCGGGTGGCGATGGCGCCCAAGGCCCAGCGCAGGGTTGGGGTGCGGTTGGCGCTGCGGCTATGGGCGGCCAGTTTGCGCAGGGCAATGGCGGCCAGCGCCAGCACGGCCAATGACGCCAACAGCCCGGCTGCCGTCCACAGGGTGAGTGGCCAATTGCCCGAAAACCACCCGGCGGCGGTGACCAAAAGCGCCAATAGCGCAAGGGTGGTTGCTAAAAACACCGTGCGCGGCAGGGGCGAGGCGGCGTTGCTGCCATCGCGAAACAGCGTGGCTGCGCGGATATCTTCGGTGCGGGCCAAGGGCCACAGGGTGAATAACACCGCCGTCAGCGTGCCGTAAATCGCCGCCTCGATCAGGGGGGCGGGATGCAGGGCAAAGACTGCGGGCACCGGCAGTTGTGCGGTGATCAAGGGTGCCAGGGCCAGCGGTACCAGCCCGCCCAAGGCCAACCCAAGGGTGATACCCACCAAGGATAGGGCCCCGATTTGCAGCATATAGGTTTGAAAGATCATCCGGCGTTCGGCGCCAAGGCTGCGCAGGGTGGCGATTACGGTCGTTTTGCGGGCCAAATAGGCGCGCACTGCTGCGGAAACCCCCACGCCGCCCACGGCCAGCCCCGACAGGCCCACAAGGATCAAGAAGGCGCCCAGACGGTCTACAAACCGGGCCACGCCGGGCGCACCATTGCGCGCATCGCGCCAGCGCAGGCCCGCATTTTCAAAGGCGGCCAGCGCCTCGGCTTGGAGGGCATCCAAATCGGCCTCTGGGGGCAGTACCAGCCGGTATTCGGTGGAAAACAGCGTGCCCGGGGCCAACAGGCCAGTGCCCGCAAGGGCGCTGGTGGCCACCAAGGTGCGCGGGCCAAAGCCGAAACCGCCACCGGCGTTGTCGGGCTCGCGGGTTAGAATGGCGCTGAGCACGAATTGGCTGCCGCCCAGCGCGAAAGTATCGCCCACGGTTAGCCCAAGACGATCGGCCAGAATGGGGGCCATCACGCCGCCGGGCAGGCCGTTTTGGCCAGCCAAGGCCTGATCTAGGGGGATGGCGGGTTCAAGGCCAATTTGCCCCAACAGCGGATAGGCCCCATCGACCGATTTGACCTGCGTCAGGGCGCGTTCGGATTGGCCATCGCGGGTGACCACGGCCATCGAGCGAAAATCTGTCACCTCGGACAGGTGCTGTGCGTGGCGTTCCATCCAGGCGCGCTCGTCCGGGGTGGCAAAGCGATAGGTGAATTCCATTTCCACATCGCCGCCCAGCAGTGTGGCCCCTTCGCGCGCAAGCCCCGCCTCGATGGCGGCACGAACCGAGCCGACGGCGGCAATCGCGGCCACGCCCAGTGACAGGCAGGCCAGAAACACCCAAAACCCGCGCAGACCGCCGCGCAATTCGCGGGCGGCAAACCGGGCGGCGATGGCCACGCTCATGCGGCACCTGTTGCGGCTGGTGTTTCGATATGGCCATCGCGCAGGCGGATCACCCGGTCGCAGCGGGCGGCCAGCTCGTTGGAATGGGTGACAAGCACCAAGGTGGCGCCGTGCCTATCGCGCAGGCCGAAAAGCAAATCGATAATCGCGGCGCCGGTGCTGCCATCGAGGTTGCCTGTCGGCTCGTCTGCCAGCAGCAGTTTGGGGCGGGGGGCCGCGGCGCGGGCCAGTGCCACGCGCTGCTGTTCGCCGCCCGACATCTGCGCGGGATAGTGACCGGCGCGATGCGCCAGCCCCACAGCGTCCAGTTCTTCCAGCGCGCGTGCATGGGCATCGCGATGACCGGCCAGTTCAAGCGGGGTGGCCACGTTTTCCACGGCGGTCAGGGTGGGGATCAGGTGAAAGGATTGAAACACCACCCCCATGGTGCCACGCCGGAAGCGGGCCAGCTGATCTTCGTTCATCGGGCTAAGATCTTGGCCCAAAACCTGCACTTGCCCGCTGCTGGCGCGCTCTAGCCCACCCATCAACATCAAAAGCGATGATTTTCCTGACCCAGATGGCCCCACAAGGCCCAAGGTTTCGCCAGAAAGCACATCGAGGTTGATTTGGTGCAAGATATCCACCCGACCGGCATTGCCATCCAGTGATAAAGACACATCTTTTAAAGAGATAACGGGGGTGGTCATGACTGTAGGCCTTTCTAAACTCTTTGGTTCATATGGGGTGCTTGCGCGGTGGGGCAAGATGCTGGCGGCCTGTGTTTTTCTCTCTGGTCCCGCCATGGCGGGGGCGCATAGCACCACGGGGCCGGTCGTGGTGGCCTTTGGCGATAGCCTGACCCAAGGCTATGGGTTGTTCGAGGATGATGGCTTTGTGCCGCAGTTGCGCCGCTGGCTGGCAGAGAATGGCGCGCCGCCCTTGCGGGTGGTAAACGCCGGTGTGTCTGGCGATACCAGCGCGGGCGGTTTGTCGCGTATCGCTTGGACGCTGACCCCAGAGGTAGATGCCATTATCGTGGCCTTGGGGGGCAATGACATGCTGCGCGGCATAGACCCGGCCGTGACCCGCGGCAATATCGACGCCATCTTGGCTGCGGCGACGGCGGCCCAAGTTCCGGTGCTGCTGGTGGGCCAACAGGCGCCGGGCAATTTTGGCCCCGACTACGCCGATGCGTTCAACGCGATTTGGCCCGATATGGGCGAGAAATATGGCGTGCTTTGGGTGCCCAGCTTTTTTGTTGGGCTGGGCGAGGCCCCCAACCCCGCCAGTTTACAGCCGCTGTTGCAGCCTGATGGCATCCACCCCAATGAGACAGGCGTTGCGCGCATTGTCGAGGGGCTGGGCCCCTATGTGCTGCAGCTTTTGCAGCAGTTGCCAGAGGGCGGCTAGGGGGTAACGCTGTCGCCATGGGCGGCGGTGGTTTCAGCCTCTTCGGGGATGGGCAGGGTGATGATGGCTTCGGCCCCGCCTTCGGCCAGATTGCGCATGAAGATGCTGCCGCCCATGGCCTCGGCTTTGATGCGGGCGATAGACAGGCCCATGCCCGCGCCAAAGGTGGTGCCGCTGGCGCGCTCTAGCCGCTCAAAGGGTTGAAAGGCCATGTCAGGGTCGGAATTGCCAAAGCCCCGGCCATTGTCGCGCACGCTGATGTGGCGGGTTTTGGCGCTGGCCTCGGCGGTGCTGATCCAGACATGGCTGCCGTGGCCGGCATAGCGGATGGCGTTTTCCACCACTTGGGCAATGCAATCTTGCAGCAAGCTTGCATCGGCCAGCACCTGCACATCCAACCCCTCGGTGTGAATGACGATGTGGTTTTGAATGGCCTCGCGCTCGTAGGCCTCGATCACCCGGCCAACAACGCCGGCCAGCGATACCGGGGCCCGGCCAACGGGCGCGCGGCGGGCTGCCAAATCGGCGAAATGCACGGTTTTTTCAACGGTGCCCAGCAGGTCGTTGCCGGCGGCGCTGATCTGGGTGGCATAGCCTGCCAATTGCACATCCCCCCGCGACACAGCGGTGTGACGAATAACATCGGCCAGCCCGATCACCCCGTTCAGCGGTGTGCGCAATTCGTGGCTGATTCCTGATAAAAACACGGTCTTTGCGCGGTTCGATTGTTCTGCGTCGCGGCGGGCGTGTTCAAGATGTTTGGCAAACCGCCCGGTGACGATGGCAAAATAGGCGACCTGATAGATCACGATGATAAAGGTCATGATCACCGAAAGCGGTGCGACGAATGTGCCGGCAATCTGGGGCCCAACATCGTAGGTTTCGATAATTTCGACCCCCAGCATAAAGCGGATCATCCACAGCACCACTGGCAGCGCCGCCAGCACGATGATCATGGTCAGGTTGCGGTTGAGGTAAAACAGCAAAAAAGGCAGCCCAGCCATGCCAAAGAATATGACGTCTAATTTGCTGTCTGGATGGGCAGAAAAGGTGCTGATGAAAATGGCCGCATTGGTGCTGATCAGCCAAACCAGCGAGGCACTGAGCCACAGGCCGCGGCGGAACATGAAATAGGCAAAGGTAAAGCCGATAAAGGCGGTCGAGGCCGCAAAGATGCCGATCTTCGAGCCGAGGACAATGGCGATGAATGTCCAAACGGCAGTCCAGAACAGGCCCATGTAGATAAGCATGTCCGAAACCGAACGCAGGCGCCGGCTGTTATGGTGGGCAATACTTTCCTCGTGCACGTCTAAAAACCTAAAACCAATTACCAAAACGAAGATCAGCGCTGCACGGCGCTGCGCGGCCAGTTTATCACCACTCGCAACGTTGTGCAGATTTTTCGACCCTGGTCAGCCCTACCTTTCGTATAGGTGCGCTGCCATGCTGTTTTACGAAATCCCTCTTCACAAAGCTTGAATAATTCATATATATGTTTTGGAATGTGATGTGGAGAGCGATCATGCCTGTCAAGCTAACCTGCCTAGACTGTGGTCAATTGAACCGCGTGCCAGATGATAAGCTGGGCCATGGGGCCAAATGCGGCACCTGTGGGGCCGCGCCGATGCCCAGCAAACCTGTCGAGGTGGATCTGGCCACGTTGGAAAAAGCCGCCCGCAATTATGGTTTGCACTTGGTTGTAGATTTTTGGGCCCCTTGGTGTGGGCCGTGCCGTGCCATGGCGCCAGAGTTTTCCAAAGCCGCGCAAGAGCTGGCTGGCAAGGCGCGGCTGGTCAAGCTGAACACAGATGCTCACCAAGCTGCGGGTGCGAAATATCACATTCGCGGTATCCCTACGATTGCGGCCTTTGCCGGTGGGCGCGAACGGGCGCGCCAGTCGGGGGCAATGCCCGCTGCGGCGCTTGTAAATTTTGTCAAATCGGCAGTGTAACCTGCCTTAAAACCGCTTTCTTGAAAGGAAAGAAAATGACCCTTGATCGTGCAGTGATGGTATTTGCCGGGGTAATGACCCTGCTGTAGGTGGCGCTGACCCTGTGGGTATCGCCCCTGTTCATGTGGTTTACCGTGTTTATCGGTTTTAACATGATCCAATCGTCTTTCACCGGGTTTTGCCCAGCGGCGATCGTGTTCCGCAAGCTGGGTGTGAAAACCGGCTGCGCCTTTCAATAAGCGCCTGCTTCGCGGCCTTATTAACCTGTTCTTTACCAAAAACCACCAGCCTGCCCTGAAAGGGGCAGGCCATGCGCTACGGCATTTTTTTCATTTTGTGGCTATGGCCCTTGGTGGCCAAAGCAGGCCCTTGGCCCCGCCCGCCGGGCCAGATTTATGCAGCCCTGTCCAGTGTTCATGATCAAGGCAGGCTTTATCATGGCTTTTACACCGAATGGGGCACGCCCAATGGCCTGACTGCGGGCATGGACATCGGCGCCGACGAAGACGGGCGTAATGCGAAATTGATCAGTTTCATGCGCTGGCCCGTGGGCCGGGGCAATTCTGGCCCGCTTTATGCCATCGATGCGGGGCTGGGGCGGTATGGTGATGCGGGGGTTTTGCGCCTTGG
>RFQY01000174.1 GCA_009924775.1 Paracoccaceae bacterium
GAAGGTGCCTTGGGCGACGATATATTGGCCGGCGGCGCGGGCAACGACGATATCCGCGGCGGCGATGGCAACGACGATTTAGATGGCGGCGATGGCGACGACTATCTCGAAGCCGGCCAAGGCGATGACGTAGTTTTTGGCGGCGCGGGCAATGATGATTTGCGCGGCAACGATGGCGACGACCTGCTGATTGGCGACGATGGCGACGACCAGCTGTGGGGCAACGCGGGCAACGATATAATGATCGGTGGCGCGGGCAGCGACAATTTTTTATACGATGTTGGCGACGGTCTGGACACGGTTTCGGATTTCAACGCCAACCCGGGCGACAATGACACGGTGGCGCTGGCAGGCTTTTACGACAATATCGGGCAATTGCGTGGCGACTTTGCCGATGATGGGATTTTCAACCAATCAAATGCCGGCGACACGGTTTGGGGGCAGGTGGTTGATTACACCGACAACCTGCAGATTTTGTCGGGCGAGGGGCTGGTTGTTACGGGCCCGGGCCTGAGCCAAGCCAGCTTTACCGTTGAGAACACCAATGTCGTGTGTTTCGACGAGGGCACGTTGATCAGCACGCCTTCGGGCGTGGTCCCGATCGAAGAGTTGCGCGTGGGCGATATGGTGCAAACCCGCGATAATGGGCCACAGCGGCTGTTATGGGTGGGCGCGCGCCGGTTGGGGGCGGCGGAACTGGCGGCCAACCCGCATCTGCGCCCGGTTTTGCTGCAGGCGGGGTATTTTGGTTTGGCCCGTGATTTGGTTGTCTCACCGCAACACGGCATCTTGTTGCATCACGATACGCGGGGGGGCAGCGAAACCTTTTACCGCGCCAAGCATTTGGCGCAGTTGCCCGGGGGTGGCGCGCGGGTGATGCAGGGCAAACGGCGGGTGCGGTATTTTCACCTGCTGTTCGAGGAGCATCAGGTTGTTTTTGCCAATGGCATGGCCTGCGAAAGCCTGTATCCCGGGCCGCAAGGCTATGGCGCGCTTTCGCCTGCGGCGCGGGCGGAATTGGCCACGCTCTTTCCCGATTTGGGCTGGGTTGATGTGCGCTTTGCCTATGGTCAAACCGCGCGCAGCTATGCCAAGCGCCGCGATTTGCCCCAGCACCTGCAACAGCTGCGCTGCGCCTGACGGGGCTACCACATCGCGGGGTTTTCAAAGGGCGCCACACAGCGGCAGGGCCCTTGCAGCACGGGCAGGGGGCCACCGGCCAAGGCCACGCCTTGCCAGCCTTGGGGCATAGACAAAGGGTAGGGCGCGGGCAGGGTGGCAGGATCGGCGGGCAGGAAGCCTGACTTGCCATAAAAAGCCGGGTCGCCATAGGTCAGCACCAAATCGACGCCCTGCGCGCGCAGATCTGCCAGTGCCACGGCCAGCAACGATTGGCCCAGCCCTTGGCGTTGAAAATCTGTGGTCACCGCCATGGGTGACAACAACATCGCCCGGGGGCCCCCACCCGCGCCATAGACCAGCGGCGTAAACAGCACCGCAGCCCTGAGCCCTGTGGCGTCGGTGGTTTGATAGACCATCGCACCATCGGGCAGGCATTGGGCCAAGATATCGCGCACCAAGGCGCCAACAGCTTGGCCCTCGTCGGGGCCATCCGATGCCGTGAAACTGGCTGTATAAAGCGCAACCAAGGCTGCTTTTTCGGTGCTGCTGGGGGCGATCAGGCGATGGGGGTGCATTTGGGGTTCCTTTTGCAATCTGGGTCTTAAGTAGGCATTGCAGGGTGCTATGCAAGCCAAGCTTGGCACTTGGCGCGGCGGCGCTACGTTACTGCGGGATTGGCGGTTGAGGGGCGCAGCATGGGCTTTGATAAGGAAAAACTGGGCGAATATAAATTCCGGGCGGTGCTATCTGTGCTGATGTTGGGTGGCATTGCCTATGCGGCGCAATTGCACGGTTTGCGCGGCCCGGCGCTGTTTGAAATTGGCCTGATGGGGGGTGGTTTTGCCCTGTTGTCTTTGGGCCATGCGCTGTGGGCGATTTGGAAGATCAAGCAAAGCGGTTAAGCGCCGCGCCCAAGCGGCGGACGTAAGGGCTGGTTTATTGGGCATCTGTCGCGCACCAGCCCGCGCCACGCGGTGTTTGCAGCCATGGCGCATATTTCGCTATGACGGCTGTGCCGTTGCGGCCTAAGCTGCAGGAAACACCATCCATTTTGCCAGACGGAACATGCCACAGTATCGCACAACATTGGGCCACGAGGTTTTTCGGTTTGCCACGCTGGCCGAGGTGATGGCCAAGGCATCGCCGCCCCGCTCTGGCGATGCATTGGCCGGGCTGATTGCCAGCGCAGACGTCGAACGCGTGGCGGCGCAGATGGTTTTGGCAGAGGTGCCGCTGGCGCGTTTTTTAACCCAAGCGCTGATCCCCTATGAAACCGACGATGTCACCCGGCTGATCATCGACACGCATAACCAAGCCGCCTTTGCCCCAGTGTCGCATATGTGCGTTGGGCAGTTTCGCGAATGGCTGTTATCGGATGCGGCAACGCCCGCAGCGCTGCGCGCATTGGCGCCGGGTTTGACGCCCGAAATGGTGGCGGCCGTGTCCAAACTGATGCGCAACCGCGATTTGATTTCGGTGGCGCGCAAGGTCGAGGTGGTGACCGCGTTCCGCTCGACGCTGGGCCTGCCGGGGCGTATCAGCGCGCGGCTGCAACCCAACCACCCCGCCGACGACCCGCGCGGCATTGCGGCCGCAATCTTGGATGGGTTGTCGTTTGGCGTGGGGGATGCGGTGATTGGTATCAACCCCGCCACCGATAATGTGCCCACGGCCAATGCCCTTTTGTCGATGCTGGACGAGCTGATCGCCACCCATCAAATCCCCACCCAAAGCTGCGTGCTGACCCATGTGACAAATTCGATCGAGCTGATCGAACGCGGCGCGCCACTGGATTTGGTCTTTCAATCCGTGGCGGGCACGCAGGCCGCAAACGCGGGCTTTGGCGTGACCCTGCCCATGCTGGCCGAGGCGCGCGATGCGGCGCTGTCATTGCAACGGGGCAGCGTCGGACAAAATGTGATGTATTTTGAAACCGGGCAGGGCAGTGCCCTGTCGGCCAATGCCCATCACGGAATCGATCAACAAACCCTAGAGGCCCGCGCCTATGCGGTGTGCCGCGCCTTTGACCCGCTGTTGGTGAACACCGTGGTTGGCTTTATTGGCCCCGAATATCTTTTCGATGGCAAAGAGATCGTGCGCGCCGGTCTGGAAGACCATTTTTGCGGCAAGCTGCTGGGCCTGCCCATGGGGTGCGATGCCTGCTATACCAACCATGCCGAAGCAGATCAAAACGATATGGATGTCTTGATGACGCTGCTGGCGGCGGCGCGCGCGCATTTCTTGATTGCCGTGCCGGGGGCAGATGACATCATGCTGAATTATCAAAGCCTGTCGTTTCACGACATCGCCTATTTGCGAAATTCCTTTGGCTTGAAAGCCGCCCCCGAATTCGAGGCATGGCTGGCCGGGCTGGGGCTGATCGATGACCATGGGCATCTGATCGACAGTGCATTGGGCGCGCAACGGTTGTTGGCGGGCGGGGCATGAGCGATTTCACCTCTGATCCTTGGGCCAAGCTGCGCGCTGCCACCCCGGCGCGCATTGCCCTTGGCCGGGCAGGGGTGGCGGTGCCAACGCAAGCCAGCCTTGCCTTTCAATTTGCCCATGCACGGGCACGCGACGCGGTGCATTCGGCGCTGGATGTGGCGGCCCTGTCCCGGCAATTGCAGGGCCATCAGGTGCTGCATGTCCAGTCTGGGGCACCCAGCCGTGCCATCTATCTGCGCCGCCCCGATTTGGGGCGCCGCTTGGCCGAAGGGCAGGCAGAAAAGCTGCCCGTCGCGCCCTGTGACGTGCTGATCATCGTCGCCGATGGCTTGTCTGCGATGGCGGTGCAAACCCATGCCAGCGGCGTGATCCATGCCCTTGTGCCGCGGCTTTCGGGGCTGCGCCTGGGCCCTGTGGTGATTGCCCAACAGGCGCGCGTGGCCATTGGCGACGAGATCGGTGCCAAAATTGGGGCGCGGCTCTGCGTTTTGTTGGTGGGTGAAAGGCCAGGCCTGACCGTGGCCGACAGTTTGGGCGCCTATCTGACCTTTGCGCCCGAACCGGGTATCCGGGACAGCGCGCGCAATTGCGTGTCAAATATCCACGATCAAGGCGGGCTAAGCCACACCCAAGCGGCGGTAAAAATAGCATGGCTGGCGCAGGCGGCGCTGAAACTTGGGTTAACCGGAACCGGGCTGAAAGAAAACGCGCCACAGATCGAGGGCCCAGAACAAACACCATCAATCGCCCCGTGATATCGCCCGCCCATGGCAGGCGGGTCTGGCCGTTGAACGAAGGGGCAAAAAATAAGGGCTTAGCTAGGTTTTAGCTAAGCCCCTGAATTCTTTGGCTCTGGCTAAAGGAGCTGGCCTTGTTATCATGTCGTTAGGCTCTGAAAGAGTTGATACCACTACTGCTACTGGCAAGCTAATCATGAACATGATGGTATCTGTTGCCCAGTTTGAACGTGAAATGATGCTGGAACGACAGAAGGAAGGGATAGCCAAGGCTAAGGGTCAGGGTAAGTACAAAGGTCGTAAGCCTACAGCCCGTGAGCAAGCTGATAAGGTGTTGGCTCTCAAGGCTGCTGGTGTTCCACGACAGAACATACAAGACCAACTAGGTATCAGTAGGGCTAGTTACTATAGGATCGTTGCAGAATCTCACTGAGGGGCAGTAACTGTTCTACTAGGTCTTCCATCATAGGTCACAGCCGCCCTGTGTGTGCTATACAGGGGCATGGGGCCCCCAGAAACATACCCAAACGATTTCGGTTGCCTCGGCATCTACCTCTGAATCCAAAACAAGAAATTAGTTTGGTTTTGTTGTCCTCCTACAACGGCACCTCATTGGTAGGTGCTTATTGCCAACGGTATATAATTGCGGCTCTCTTCCCTCGTGCCAACGATGAAAACCCTGCCCAATGACTAGACGACAAAAAAGGGCCCTTGGGATACCTTATTTGTTTGGTGGCCTAGTCTAGAATGGCAGTGTTGTTGGTGTGAGGAGACTGTAGCGTGCACAAACCAGCACGCTTATGTTATTCTCTAGTGGCTAATAGGGAGAATGAGTAAATGAAAAAGGGATATTTGGTGGCCAACATTCGAGTCACCGACGCTGAAAAGTTCCAAGAATTTTCGGGAATGGCGGCTCCAGCGATACAGAAATATGGTGGTAAAGTTTTAGCTAGAGGCCCCTTGGCGGACAGGCATGAAGGTGACCTTACAGGCATAGTAATGATGATTGAGTTTGAGAGTAAGGCAACTGCCGAAAGGTTCTACTTTAGCGACGAATATCAAGCAGCAAAAGCAGTGCGAGAGGTATGCTCGGACACTGACCTCATGATTGTCGAAGGTGTTGGCTAGTCAGGGTTTAGGGTGGTTGTCATAGCTTTTCTGGTTCTTACTTAATCCAGTAGTTCATATGTAGCTGTTCGGTTACAATTCGCCATGGTAGCGGACAGTCGCCCTGTGTGGCTGCTGTAGTGCGTGAGAACCCCATAGACTATGGCGGCACGATTTGGCTTGCCTCGGTATGTCTGACGTCAGCACCCATGGGACAGTTTAGGCATATTGCGGAACGGAGGGTTTCTGGCTCATCGTAGCCTTCATGGAGCGAAGATGAGCAAGAA
>RFQY01000175.1 GCA_009924775.1 Paracoccaceae bacterium
TGCAATCACATAACCTATTGATAATGCTTACGTCAGAGCATGATTGGTGCATAGGATAGGAATACAACCCATCTCGGGTGCGCCAGTTTTCTTTTTCATCTGGAATGCCGCCCCACCGATCCTATAGCATATCGGCAGATATGATTTTGGAGGGCGCGAGATATGGGCAAGATTGCGATTGTGGGGGCAGGGCTGATTGGTCAGGCATGGGGGGCTGTGTTTGTGGCAGCGGGCCATGATGTTGTGCTTTATGATCCTATCGCGGGTGTTGCCGATGGGGCGGCGCCAAAGGTTTTGGCGCGGTTGCAAGATTTAGCCGATCACGGCCTGATTGCTGCACGAGAGTATCGCAGTCAGATCAGCGTGGCTGCGAGCTTGGCCGCGGCGCTTGAGGGGGTGATATATGTCCAAGAAAGTGGCCCAGAAAAGCGCGATGTAAAGGCGGCCCTGACTGCCGAAATGGATGCAATTCTGCCGCCCGATGTGCCGATTGGCAGTTCAACCTCGGGCATTCCTGCCTCGTCCTATGCGGCTGATGTCGCGGGGCGGGCGCGCTGCTTGGTCGTGCATCCGATCAATCCCCAATTCCCATTACATTGAAGCGCGAGATTGACGGGTTTGTGGTTAACCGATTGCAAGGGGCGCTGCTGATTGAGGCGTTCAAGCTGCTGCAAAATGGTGTGGCCGCGCCCGAGGATATTGACCGCGCCATTTGCGATGGTTTGGGGATGCGGTGGTCGTTTATGGGGCCGTTTGAAACGATCCACCTGAATGCACCGGGGGGCGTGTCGGATTATGTCACGCGTTTTGCGGGCATGTATCAGACCATGTTTGAGGGCGATACAAAGATCAGCGATTGGTCATCCGCCTTAGACCAAGGACTGACGTCCTATTTGGATGCCCTGCACCCGCAAGACAGCCTGCCCGAGGCACATCGCGCGCGCGATCTAAAGCTTATGGAGCTTTTGCGCGCGCGGCGTGCGGGGGATAGCAGGGGGTAAGCCTGTTAGCTTGCCCCTGCCTTTGCCATATCGCGCAATTGGAATTTTTGGATTTTACCCGTGCTTGTGCGCGGGATCTCCGTGAAAATAAAATCACGCGGGCATTTGTAATGGGCAAGGCGGTCGCGGCACCATTCGCGCAGATCCTCTGCGCTGGCGTTTTCTCCTGATTTCAACTCGATAAAGGCGCAAGGCGTCTCGCCCCATTTCTCGTCCGGCTTGGCCACCACGGCCACGATAGCCACGGCAGGATGGGCATAAAGCACCTCCTCCACCTCGATGGAGGAAATATTCTCGCCGCCTGAGATGATGATATCCTTTGAGCGGTCTTTCAGCTGAATATACCCATCTGGGTGGATCACCGCCAAATCGCCCGAATGGAACCAGCCGCCCGCAAAGGTTTTTTCGGTGGCGTTTGGGTTGCGGAAATATCCCTTCATCACGACATTGCCGCGGAACATGACCTCGCCCAAAGTTTCCCCATCGCGCGGGACGGGCTGCAACGTATCGGGATCAAGCACATCTAGCTGTTCCAGCGGCGTGTATTTCACGCCCTGGCGCGATTTAAGCCGCGCTTGTTCGGGCAGGGGCAAATCTGACCATTCTTGATGCCATTCATTGACCACGGCGGGGCCATAGGTTTCGGTCAGGCCGTAAAGATGGGTCACATCAAACCCCGCCTGTTGCATATCGGCCAAGACCCGCTCAGGCGGCGGGGCTGCGGCGGTAAAGAAATTCACCTGTGATGGCAGTTGCTCTCGCTCGGGCGCATCCAAGATCACCGACATCACAATTGGCGCGCCGCATAGATGGGTTACGCCATCCTCGGTCAGGGCGCGCCAAATCGGCGCGCTGCGCACTTGGCGCAGGCAGACATGGGTGCCAATGATGGCGGAAATTGTCCAAGGGAAACACCAGCCGTTGCAGTGAAACATCGGCAAGGTCCACAGATAGACCGCGTGTTTCTGCATCGAAGTGATCAGCGCATTGCCCTGTGCCAGCAAATAAGCCCCGCGATGGTGATAAACCACACCTTTGGGGTCGCCCGTGGTGCCAGAGGTGTAATTAAGCGCAATCGCATCCCATTCATCATCGGGCAGGGCCCATTGATAGTCAGGGTCGCCTTTGTCCAGATAGGCCTCGTAATCTTCGGCCATCACATCGCTGCGCGGGCCGTCATATTCGGGGTCATCATATTGCACCAAGTGCGGCTTGGATTTCGCCAGTTGCAGCGCCTCTTGGGCCAGTGGCATGAATTCCGCATCCACGATCAGGATTTTGCTTTCGGCATGGTCGATCTGAAAGGCGATGATGGCCGCATCAAGCCGCGTGTTAATAGAATGCAGAACGGCGCCGCACATTGGCACGCCGTAATGGCATTCCAACATGGCGGGTGTATTGGCAAGGATCACCGAGACATTATCGCCTTTACGCACCCCGTCTTGTGTCAGGCGAGACGCCAATTGCCGCGCGCGCGCACAGAAATCGCGGTAACTGCGGCGCAAGGGGCCATGAATGATGGCCACATGATCAGGATAGGTGCCTGCAGCGCGCTCAAGAAAACTCAGCGGGCTGAGGGGTTGATGATTGGCCGCGCGCCGCGCAAGGCTTGGGTCATCGTGATAAATCTGGCTCATTTGTCCTGCCATTGTGGATGACGTTTTTCGATAAAGGCCCCGATCCCTTCTTCGGCATCATGGGTGAGCATATTATCCACCATAACCTGCGCGGCATAATTATAGGCCTCGGCCAGACCCATTTCGGCTTGGCGATAGAAGGCCGATTTTCCAGTGGCAAGGGTCATTGTGGATTTGGCGGCGATTTTGGCGGCCATCTCTTCGGTTGTGGCGCTGAGTTCTGCCTCAGGGACAGCCTTATTCACCAACCCCATCTCAACCGCATGCGGGGCCGCGATCATATCGCCTGTCAGCAGCATCTCCATCGCGTGTTTATGGCTGACATTGCGCGACAAAGCGACCATGGGGGTCGAGCAAAATAGCCCAATATGCACCCCTGGTGTGCCAAAGCGCGCGCCGTCTTCGGCCACCGCCAAATCACAGGTCGCAACCAATTGGCACCCCGCCGCCGTGGCCACGCCCCGCACCTCGGCAATCACGGGCTTGGGGCAGGCCACAATCGCCTGCATCACGGATGCGCAAAGCGTCATGATCTTGGTGAAATAGGCGCGCCCCCCATCGCCCTCAGCGCGGGCGGCGGTCAATTCCTTTAGATCATGGCCCGCACAAAAAGCGGGGCCACGAGAGGCAAGAATGACCACCCGCACCTCAGGATCATCGCCTGCCGCATGGATCGCCTCAAGAAGGCGGTTCAGCATCGCCTCAGACAGCGCATTGCGGCGTTTTTCGTCATTCAGGGTCAGACGTAAAATCCCCCGCGCATCAAGCGCGCTGTCTAGGATATTGGTTTGGCTGGCTATGGTCATGGCATCCTCTCCCAGATTAGGGGCTTAGCTGATCGTCACCTCAACATAGTCGGCGATGGAATTTGCAACAAAGCAATAACGATGGGCGCGGTGCTGCATCTCGTCAAGCGTTTCCTGATCCACCGAAAAGCCGGTATCAAAGGTCACTTTGGGGTTCAGATCAATACGGGTCACGGCCATGCGGCCTTTGGGGCTTTTGCCCAAATGGGCCACGGCATGGTCGCTATAGCTTGCCACAGGCCAACCTGCCTTCGCGGCAAGGGCCAGAAAGGTCATCATATGGCAACTCGACATCGCAGCCGCTAAGGCCTGTTCTGGATTGGTATGGGCGGCATTCCCGCCCCAATCGGGTGCGGCATCCCCCATGACCTTGGTGTCATCGGTATAGGTGATCTCATGGGCGTTGCTGTATTTCTGCGGGGTCAGCGTGGCCTCTTGGCGCTGCCAGTTTAGGGTGATGGATAGGCTCATGACGCGGCAACCTTTCTCTCGTTACAATCAGATAAATTTGGTTTTGAAATCGGTGTCATACCCCTCAGGGGCGAGGGGTTGGCCTGTGGCCGCCAAAGCCCCCAGGCGACCGATTTCATCACAGCTTTTCGCGGCGGCTCCATTGCCCCCTGTCAGAATGCTCAGGTGATCATCAAGACGCTCGATATAGGGGTATCCTGTGGCGGTGAAACTGATGACACATGTATCGGTGTGATAGGATTGTACTGGCAGATCAGGTAAAATTGCCGTCAAATAGCCTTGCAAGCGCGCGGCGGCCTCTGCGCTGCCCTGAGAGCGGAACCATGCGGTCATCTCGGCCTGAGTGGTGAGGCTTGGCGAGGCGGGTTCGCCCCCGATTTTCAGATAATATTTCCCATCGGGATATTGGATCGGTGGCAGCAGATACAGGTCTTCATCCATGCGCCCATCTTCGGGCATGGAAATCAGCGTGGGCATCTCGGCTAAGCGCGCCACATCATTGGGCGCGATTTCGGCCAAAAGCACGGTGCGTGCCATCACGTTCATATCGGGGCGGGCGGGCAAAAGCCTGTCGGTGCGAGCATAGCCCCCCGTGGCGATGACGACATGCCCCGCATCCACTGTTTCGCCCGTTGTAAGGGTGACTGTGCCCTGATCCTGCGCCACGGCGGTGGCGTCGATCACCACGCCCCCCGCCTGTTCCATCGCGCGTTCCTCTGCGGCGCGCAACAAGCGGGGGTTGATCCAACCGCCTGCGGCCTCCCATGCGGCGGCTGTTCCTACGGGAAACCGCATAAAGGGAAAGCGCGCCGCAAGCCCTGCATCATCAAGCCGCTCATGGGGAATGGCTAAGGCCTCAGCAGCCTGTAGAAAGGCGTGCGTAAAATCCGCGGCGGGCCCCGCGATTGGCCCTGCCATCATCACCCCGCATGGGGTGTAGAACCCTTGCCCTAATACCGCCTCAAGTTCACGGTATCGCGCCATTGAGCGCAAGGCGAGGCGGGACCAATCCGCCTTTTCAGCAAGGCCGCGCGTGATCCTGCCTGCGTCATGGTGGCTGCCAAAGGGGCCATCATGGGTTGCGCGGTTTTGCGGCTCGGAGGGGCCGATTAGGGCCACGCGATGACCCATTTGCGCCAGATACCTCGCGGCGGCTGTGCCCATCAGGCCACGCCCGACCACCGCGATATCACAGCGCCTCGTCACAGCGACAATCCTATTGTCTTCGTCAGTTCGGCAAAGCTTGCTTGGGTAACAGGGTCAAGGGGGATGCCCTTTTGAGCGCGTAAGGCTGCCACATCCCATTCGCGATCCCCAGGCGCCATGACGCGCGCGCCTGTGCGCGGCGTGCTGTTGCGCAGCTTGGTCAGGTAATGCTCCATGCCTGCAATGAACATCGGGCCTGTTAAAAAGGCCTCGGGGTCAATCGCAATCACAAATCCCCCCACGCCCCGCGGACGGGTCATGTCACCGCCCACCATGGCATCGAGATCGGGCGAGATTTTCATGCCCGTGAAAACTGCTGAAAAGATTTCTGCAACGCCCCCCAATGCGGCCCCCTTAAACCCGAATTCGCCCCCGAGCGGGGCCAACATTTCAGCTTTATTAGGGTCGGTTGTGTTCACGCCTGCGGCGTCAGATGCGACATCTTCGGGCAAGGTCACGCCAAGGGAGGCATAAAGTTGCACGCGGTTATAGGGCACGGAACTGGTCGCCATATCCAAAAGCCAAGGGTTGCCT
>RFQY01000176.1 GCA_009924775.1 Paracoccaceae bacterium
CGCCCCGCAGGCCGCCAAAGCAGGCGCCAAAACAAGGCTGACACAATCGCCCACACCGCCAGTAGAGTGTTTGTCGATCACCGGCTGCGGACCAGACCAGCGCAACACATCGCCCGAATCGCGCATGGCCAATGTCAGGCGGCGCCGCCCCTCGGGGCCAAGCCCGCGCAGCACCACCGCCATGGCAAAGGCACCGGCCTGCGCATCCGATACCCGCCCATCAGCCAGCCCCGCGGCAAACCACTGCAGCGCCGTGTCGGGCAGCGGCTGGCCATCGCGCAGCGCAGATAAGATATCGCGCGCCTGCATGGCCTAACTGCGCGCCATCTGTGCGCGATCAAAGGCGCCGGGCAAAAGCGCCCCCACCGTGGTGTGATAGGTGGCACCATCGGTTGTGGCCAGCACAACAGGCACGTCTGGCCCGGCAAATTCGGCCAGTTTCTGCCGACACCCCCCGCAGGGGCTGACGGGCACGGGGCTGTCGGCGATCACGCAGATTTCGGCAATCTCGCGCCCGCCCGCCGCGGCCATGGCTGCGATGGCGCCCGCCTCGGCACAGGTGCCTTCGGGGTAGGCTACGTTTTCGACATTGCACCCCACATGCACCGTGCCATCGGGGCAGCGCAGCGCGGCGCCCACCTTGAAACGGGAATAGGGAACATAGGCATTTTCGCGCACCGCGCGCGCCGCGTCTAACAAGCTCATGCTGGTCCCTCTGGCTGGCTGGGGTCGATATGGGTGGCAAAGCGGCCCGGCAGGCTGACCTCGATCAGCTGCAGGTCGTCGCTGGGCGCGCCATAGCGCGTGCGCAGGCCGGGCGGAATAACAAAGGCATCGCCTTGGGCCAAGGCCACGCTGTCGTGGCCCTCGGCGTGCAATTCCATTTGGCCTTGCATGACATAGGTGAAATGGATGTCACAGCCATGCCATGCCCATGGGCTGGGGTTGGCCGTGCCATCTGGGCGGGCCACCACAACGCCGGCCACGTCTTTGGTATTGGCGGCAATCGTGGTGTCGCGGGCCTGAAACCCGGGCAAGCGAAAGGGCTGCCATGGGGCGCCATCAGCTTGGTGGTGGACAAATTTTTGCCCCTCCCATTCACGATCGGGGCGCAGATGGGGGGTGGGCAGCGCCATCTGGTGATCGATCTCGGTGACATGCTCGGCCGGCACGCCGATTTCCAGCACCTCGATCGCGTCTGATGCGTAAAGCACACGGTGGCGAATGCCGGGGGGCTGAATAAAGCAATTGCCCGCATAGAGCCGAATGGGCGGGCCTTGGTCTTCGTAGACCACATCCACCCAACCAGCCAAACAAAAGATCAGCTGAAACCCCACCTTGTGAAAATGCACCATATCGGGCACCGGCCCGCCATCGGGTATGCGGATATGGCTGGCGATGATCGAACCGCCTAAACGGTTTGGAATAAGGTCGCGATATTGCATGCCCGCGCGCCCAATCACCCAAGGCGCCTGATCGCGCAGGCGGCGCACCACATAGGCGTGTTGGGTGGGCGGAATTTCCATCGGCAGGTTCAGCTGATCAATTTCCACCCGCGTGCCACCGGGCGAGATCAGCAAGCGCTGGCCATTTGCCACGCTGTCGGGGTCGTCGGCCAGCAGCCGCAAGGTTCCCGCGCCTTCGGGCGCGTGGCGGTCCAGCCGCAACCGCAGCCCATGGCCCGAAAACACCGCAACAGCGGGGTCATCGGCGGGATAGATCATATCCATCCTGAACCCTGCCACCTTGGTCATAAACCCAATATCGCCCGCCAAATCGGTGGTAGGCAGCCGCAATTCCGCACGAATTTCAGACATGACGCCCCTTTTTTACCAAGTTTTGGTCCTCAAAACCGAAATTTGCAAGCCATGCCCCGGTTTGCGCGCAATTTGGCCGTGGCAGGCGTTTTCAAACCGCCGTGTGATTGCAGCACTTCCCACGATGAAAAAAATAGTTTAATACTAAACCATAGCTTAGGGAGGCCCCATGTCTGACAGCCAAAAAGAGGCGCTGCGCCAAGCTGCACTCCATTATCACGAGTTTCCAAAGCCCGGCAAACTAGAGATCCGCGCCACCAAGCCGCTGGCCAATGGCCGCGATCTGGCGCGGGCCTACAGCCCCGGCGTGGCCGAAGCCTGCCTAGAAATCAGCGCCAACCCCGCCGATGCATCGCGCTATACGGCGCGCGGCAATCTGGTGGCCGTTATCTCGAACGGCAGCGCGGTGCTGGGGCTTGGCAATATCGGGGCGCTGGCCAGCAAGCCGGTGATGGAGGGCAAGGCGGTTTTGTTCAAAAAATTCGCCGGAATCGATTGCTTTGACATCGAGGTCAACGAATCTGACCCCGAAAAATTGGCCGAGATCGTCTGCGCGCTGGAACCCACCTTTGGCGCCATCAACCTAGAAGACATCAAGGCACCCGATTGTTTCATCGTCGAGAAAATCTGCCGCGAGCGTATGGGGATCCCGGTTTTTCACGACGATCAGCACGGCACCGCCATTGTGGTGGGGGCCGCTGCGCGCAACGCGCTGCATGTGGCTGGCAAACGGTTTGAAGACATCAAAATCGTCAGCACCGGCGGTGGCGCGGCGGGCATTGCCTGCCTGAATATGCTGCTGAAACTGGGCGTGCGGCGCGAAAACATCTGGCTTTGCGATATTCACGGGCTGGTCTACGAGGGCCGAGCCGAGGATATGAACCCGCAAAAGGCAGCCTTTGCGCAGAAAACCGATTTGCGCCACTTGGATCAGGTGGTGGACGGGGCCGATTTGTTTTTGGGCCTGTCTGGCCCCGGGGTACTGACCCCCGCAATGGTGGCCCGCATGGCACCGCGCCCGATCATCTTTGCGCTTGCCAATCCCACGCCTGAAATCTTGCCAGACGAGGTGCGCAGCGTGGCAGCTGATGCCATTATTGCCACGGGGCGCAGCGATTTTCCCAACCAAGTCAACAACGTATTGTGCTTTCCCTTTATCTTTCGCGGCGCATTAGATGTGGGCGCGACCGAGATTAATGACGCGATGCAACTGGCCTGTATCGAGGGCATCGCCGAACTGGCCCGCGCCACCACCAGCGCCGAAGCCGCCGCCGCCTATCAAGGCGAACGGCTGACATTTGGGGCTGACTATCTTATTCCCAAACCCTTTGATCCACGCTTGTCCGGCGTTGTCTCGGCGGCGGTGGCCAATGCGGCCATGGCCTCGGGCGTGGCCACCCGCCCCATCGAAGACATGGCCGCCTATCGCCAACGCTTGAATGGCTCTGTGTTCAAATCCGCCCTTCTGATGCGCCCCGTCTTCGAGGCCGCCCGCACCGCCGCGCGCCGCATCGTTTTTGCCGAGGGCGAGGACGAGCGCGTGCTGCGCGCAGCCCAAGCCATTTTGGAAGAAACCACCGAGCAACCCATTTTGATCGGCCGCCCAGACGTGATCGAGCGGCGCTGCGAACGCTATGGCCTCACCATCCGCCCGGGCCACAATGTGCAGGTGGTTAACCCCGAAAACGACCCCCGCTATCGCGATTATTGGGGCACATACCACGAATTGATGGCGCGCCGCGGCGTCACCCCGGATTTGGCCCGCGCGATCATGCGCACCAACACCACAGCCATTGGCGCGGTGATGGTGCACCGGGGCGAGGCAGATTCGCTGCTATGCGGCACCTTTGGCGAATTTCGCTGGCATTTGAATTACGTCACCCAAGTGCTGGGCAATGCCACGTTGCGCCCGCATGGGGCGTTGTCGATGATGATCTTGGAAGATGGGCCGCTGTTTATTGCCGATACCCATGTCTACAGCCAGCCCACCGCCGAAAATCTGGCCGAAATCGCCATTGGCGCGGCCCGCCATGTGCGGCGTTTTGGGCTGGTGCCCAAAATCGCGCTGTGCTCGCAATCGCAATTTGGCAACCAGCCCGAAGGCTCGGGCCAGCGCCTGCGCGATGCCATCGCCATTCTTGACAGCGCGCCGCGCGATTTTCTGTACGAGGGCGAGATGAATGTCGATGCCGCCCTAGACCCCGATTTGCGCGAAAGGCTGCTGCCCGGCAACCGCCTGCAAGGGGTGGCCAATGTGCTGATTTTTGGCCATGCCGATGCAGCATCGGGGGTGCGCAACATTTTGAAGATGCGCGCCAGCGGGCTAGAGGTGGGGCCCATTTTGATGGGCATGGGCAACCGCGCCCATGTGGTCAGCCCCGGCATCACCGCGCGTGGCTTGCTGAACATGGCGGCCATCGCCGGCACGCCCGTGGCCCATTACGGCTAGGCGGGGCATTTGCATTTGCGGGATTTGCTGTTTTGCAAATCCCGCTATTCTTCGCAGAATTCCCGCCCATAACAGCCATATTTGCAAAAGTTTGCAGCGGCGCACGGCGGTTTTCTGCAAATTTTCTGCGTCGATCTGTCTCTTTGGGCGGTAACAGGCTTGCCGTGGCGGCACCCTCTAACCTATCCCATCACAGACCGCGCGGCACATTTGCCGTGCTTTGGGATGGAGGATGAGATGACCACCTACGCAGAGGTATATGCAGGCTGGAAGGCCGATCCCGAGGGCTTTTGGCTGCAACAGGCCGAAGCGATCGATTGGGTGCGCAAGCCGCAAAAAGCGCTCAGCCAGCGCGGGGCGCATTTATACGACTGGTTTTCAGATGCGCAGGTGAACACCTGCTACAACGCGGTAGATCGCCACGTTGCCGCCGGGCGCGGCGAACAGGTTGCCATCATCCATGACAGCCCCATCACCAATAGCGTCGAAAAAATCACCTATGCCGAATTGCAACAGCGCGTGGCGGTGTTGGCCGGGGCGCTGCAGGCGCGTGGCATCGAAAAGGGCGATCGCGTCATCATCTACATGCCGATGATCCCGCAGGCGTTAGAGGCCATGCTGGCCTGCGCCCGGATCGGGGCCATACATTCGGTGGTTTTTGGTGGCTTTGCCAGCCACGAACTGGCCGTGCGTATCGATGATGCCACCCCGAAATGCATTATCGCTGCGTCCTGCGGGCTGGAACCGGGGCGCGTGGTAAAATACAAACCCCTCTTGGATGGCGCCATCGCCGAGGCCACCCACAAGCCCGAATTTTGCGTGATCTACCAGCGCGAACAGGAAATCGCCCCGATGACCCCGGGCCACGATCTGGATTGGCACGGCTTCCAAGAAAACGCCACCCCCGCCGACTGCGTGCCCGTTTCGGGCGATCATCCGGCCTATATTCTTTACACCTCCGGCACCACCGGCCAGCCCAAGGGCGTTGTGCGCCCAACGGCGGGGCATTTGGTGGCGCTGCACTGGTCGATGAAAAACATCTACAACGTGGATCCGGGCGATGTGTTTTGGGCCGCATCCGATGTGGGTTGGGTGGTTGGCCACAGCTATATTTGCTATGGCCCCTTGGTGCATGGCAACACCACCATCGTGTTCGAGGGCAAGCCGGTTGGCACCCCAGATGCCAGCACATTCTGGCGGGTGATCGCGCAGCATAAGGTGCGCAGTTTCTTCACCGCCCCCACCGCCTTTCGTGCGGTGAAGCGCGAAGATCCCAAAGCCGAATACATGGCCGGCCACGACCTGTCGTGCCTTCGCGCCATCTATTTGGCCGGCGAACGCGCGGACCCAGATACGATTGAATGGGCCCAAAAC
>RFQY01000177.1 GCA_009924775.1 Paracoccaceae bacterium
CACTATGTTTAGGAAACTGAGGACCAGTTCAGTGGGGGAGGCTCAGCCAATCTGGCGGTTTGTTTTGCCCAGTTTCAGGTGGCGCACCACCTGTGCCTCGCGCACGGTCAGGCGCAGCTTTTCAGCCTCGGCGCGGTTGGCTTCTTTCGCCCGCATTTCTTCGAAGATTTCCATCGCGATATCGGGCTGAACAAAGTTGTCGCCGGCGCGCACTTTCTTGATGGCGATGGTCAATTCATCGGCGCGGCATTCGTGGGTTAGAATGGCCGCTGCCCCGGAATCCAGTGCTTTTACTGCATTTTCAGTGGCATAGGCGGGGCAAATTGCAATCACTTTGGCATCTTCGCGCACCCGGCGCATTTTTTGACCACACCTGTCGGGTCTTGCTGTGCGCAAAGATCAACAATCAAGATTTCTACATCGTTATCGATGGCGGGCACGTCGCTGTGCGAGTAGCTAACAGCACCGGCAATTTCGATTTCACCTGCCGCTTTCAAGTAACCAATAATCCCTTCGCGAACGAAAGTTTGGTTTGACAGTATAAACGCCTTTGCCATGGGTCCCTCCATGTCTCAAATCAATTCATGGGCACCTCGAAAAATTGCCGTGACGACGCTGCCTTTGTAGGATTAGGGAGGATCGGCTGCTGGAGGATGACGATGGTGCAGATGGGGTTCTTTGATCTTTCAGACCGTTACGCGAGCCTTGATGCCAAGCGGGACCCGTTGGTCGAGATCGACGCCATCGTGCCTTGGGAGGAGTTTCGTCCGACGCTGGAGCGGGTCTGGCGGAAGCCTGAGGCGGAGCGTAAGTCGCGGGCCGGGCGCAAGCCGATGGACGCGGTGGTGATGTTCAAGACGCTGGTGCTGGGCGCGCTCTACAATCTGTCCGATGACCAGATCGAGTATCAGGTGCGCGACCGGCTGTCCTTCATGCGGTTTCTTGGTCTGGGGCTCGAAGACCGAGTGCCCGACGCCAAGACCGTCTGGTTCTACCGCGAGGGGCTGGCGCAGGCGGGTGTGGTCGATGTGCTGTTCACGCAATTCGACAGGTATCTGGCGCGGCAGGGCTACATCGCGCGCGGCGGGCAGATCCTGGACGCCTCAATCGTGCCGGTGCCGCGCAACCACAACAAGCGGGATGAGAACAAGGCGATCAAGAACGGCGAGCTGCCGGAGGGTTGGGCCGACAAGCCCGCCATGCGGTCGCAGAAGGACACTGATGCGCGTTGGACCAGGAAGCATGGGAAATCTTACTACGGCTACAAGAACCACGTGAACGTCGACCGTCAGCACAAGCTGGTGCGCCGTTACCATGTCAGCGACGCGGCCCTGCATGACAGTCAAGCGGTGGACCACCTGCTGATGCAGGGCAACACCAGCGCGGACGTCTGGGCTGATCCGGCCTATCGGTCCGAGGAGATGGAAGCCAAGCTGCGCGCCCGGGGCCTGAAGAGCCGCATCCACCGCAAGGGCAAGCGCGGCAAACCGCTGAGCGAACAGGGCAGAGCCAGCAACCGGACGAAGTCCGCCGTGCGCGCCCGGGTCGAACATGTCTTCGGCGCGCAGACCAACGACATGGGCGGGACGCTGGTGCGCACCATCGGCCTGGTGCGTGCGAAGGCGAAAATCGGGATGAAAAACCTCGCTTACAACATGCGAAGGCTGGCGCAACTGCGCCGCCTGAACCCATATCCGGCGTAATCCGGGGCGCGGACATCAGGCCGAGAAGGCCGAGGCCCGCCATAGCGCGGCGGAGTGGTCCCCGACTACGCTGCCGAATACTCCAGCAAGCCGCTTCCCGCAGGCTTCAAGCTGCCAATTCGGCCCTGAACGGCGGAATACAGAGAAAAATCGAGGTTCCCATATGTTGAAACTTGCCCCCATCTTGCTTGCGCTGATTTATGGTTTGGTCACATGGCGGTTTTCCGTCTGGCGCACCAAGGCCGAACTGTCGGCCAAGTCGACGCTGTTGCGCGACCCGGCGCTGTTAAGCATCACCGACAGGCTGGCCGCCGCCCTAGAGATGCCCGCCATCACCGTGCATGTCTACGAGATCGAGCCGGTCAATGGCCTTGCAGCCCCCGACGGGCGCATTTTTTTGACCCGCGGTTTTTTGCGCAAATTCAACGAAGGCATCGTCAGCGCCGAGGAAATGGCCAGCGTCATCGCGCATGAGCTGGGCCATGTGGCGCTGGGGCACACGCGCAAGCGCATGATTGATTTTTCAGGTCAAAACGCGCTGCGCGCGGCCTTGGCGATGGTCTTGTCGCGGTTCATTCCGGGGCTGGGGGTGTGGATAGCCAACGCGCTGACCACGCTGGTGGCGGCACGGCTGTCGCGCAATGATGAATACGAGGCCGATGAATATGCCTCGGCCTTGATGGTGAAGGCAGGCTTTGGGACCGCGCCGCAGAAATCGCTGTTTCAAAAGCTAGAGGCGCTGACGCAGGCGCGCGCAGGCACCGCGCCGGCATGGCTGATGTCGCACCCCAAAACCGCCGATCGCATAGCCGCCATCGAACGGCTGGAAAAAGCCTGGGGTATCGGGCAGGCCTAGGGCGCGCCCAAATCTTGCAGCGCCCGTGCCAGCCGGGGCAGACGTGCCTTTTTCAGCAAGGCCCGCATCTGCCAATCTTGCCCAGACAGCCGGCGCGCGTCTTCCAAAACCGCCCATGCGGCGGGCTGCACGAATTGGGGATTGGCCTGCCAGATGCCGTGCAAAAACCCATCCGCATCGGCGCGCGCCAGCCCCTCTTCGGCCAGAATATGGCGGGGAAAATCGGCGCGATTTTGGGTAATGATCACATCGCAATGCCCCGCTATGGCGGCGGCCAGCACATGGGTGTCGCCCGGGTCTGGCAACCACAGCCTGGCCTCTAGGCTGGGCGGCCAGTGCACCACAGCATCAGGCCAATCTTGGCTGACTTGGGCCGCCTCGGCCCGCGCCTGCGCCTCGCCGCCCGGGCCCAGCTTGCGCGCGGCGCGTGCCCATTCTTCTAAGATCCGCGCCGACCAGCGCGGCTGGAACGCCCCTTGCGCCGCCACCCCCAACAGCATCTGCCGCATCACGGTGGGGTATAAAACGCATGTATCCAGCAGCACCTTCATAGGCGATAAAACAGCGCCTTCAGATAGCCGCTTTCGGCCAATTGCGGCATCAACGGATGATCTGGCCCGGCAAACCCGGTGTAGATAATCTGCCCGGTGCGACCAGTCCGCCCAATGCCCCGCGACGAGGCTGTGCGGAATTTCGACAGATCCGCCGCGTGCGAGCATGAACACAGGCCCAAATACCCCCCCTCGGCCACCAAGGGTGCGGCCAGACGCGCGATACGCTCGTAGGCGCGCAAACCCGCCTCTAGCGCCTGTTTGTTGGGCGCAAAGGCGGGCGGGTCGCAAATGACCAGATCAAATTCTGCACCCTCCTCCGCCAAGGCCGCCAGCGTATCAAAGGCATCGCCCTGCCGGGTGGCAAAGCGCTCGGCCACGCCACTGGCCTCGGCGCCTTGGTTTGCCAATGCCAAAGCCGGGGCCGAGCCATCAACCGCCAGCGCCGACACCGCCCCATTGGCCAAAGCGGCCAGACCAAAGCCGCCCACATGTGAAAACACATCCAAAACCCGCGCCCCCTGCGCCAAGCTGGCGGCAAAGGCGTGGTTGGGGCGCTGATCGAAAAACAGACCGGTTTTTTGCCCGCCCATGACATCGGCCATATAGGTGGCGCCATTCATCGGCACCGGCACCGGCGCGGCGGGGGCATGGCCAGACAACACTTGGTTTTCCTCGTCCAGCCCTTCCAACGCCCGGGCGCGCCCGGTGGCGTTTTTCAACACCGTGCGCACGCCCGTCACCGCCACCAGTGCCTGCACCAATGGCGCCAACAGCACATCGGCCCATGCGGCGTTGGGCTGCACCACGCAGATATCGCCAAAGCGGTCGATCACAACGCCGGGCAGGCCATCGGCCTCGGCATGGATCAACCGGTAATAGGGCTGGGCATAAAGGCGCGCGCGCAAATCCAGCGCTTTTTGGATCCGCTTGGCAAACCACGCCTCATCGATCACGGCGTTTAAATCGCGCTCCAGCACGCGGGCGGTGATTTTTGACTGTGGGTTCACCGCCACCAAGGCCAGCGGCTGGCGCTCGCCATCCTCGAGCAGGGCAATGGTGCCGGGCGCCATGGCGCGCGCGCGCCGGTCTAGCACCAATTCGTTGTCATAAACCCATGGCGCACCATGGCGGATGGCGCGGGCATTGGCCTTTGGTTTCAGGCGGAGGGTGGGCATATCTGCTGTTGTCATGGCGCCCTATTACGCTGCTTCGCGGTTTGGGGAAAGCGCATTGTTTGGGCGCCCCAGCAACCGCAGAAATGGCCCCTTGCGCCCTGCCCCGCCTTGCACTGCTATCGCTAACAGAATATAGCAAGACCACCGATAGCCGAGGACCACATGCCCCTACATCCCGTTGTCGCCGAGGTTACAGACCGTATTCGCGCCCGTTCGGCCCCACGGCGCGAGGCGTATTTGGCCGCCATGCAAAACGCCCGTAAGAAGGGGCCAAACCGCGGGCATTTGGGCTGCTCGAACCAGGCGCATGCCTATGCTGCCACCGGCCCCGACCAAGGCGCCTTGGCCACGGGCGATGCCCCGCATCTGGGCATTGTCAGCGCCTATAACGATATGCTGTCTGCCCATCGGCCCTATGAAACCTACCCCGAGATGATCCGCCAAGCCGCCCGCGACATGGGCGCAACCGCACAGGTGGCAGGCGGTGTGCCAGCCATGTGCGATGGCGTCACCCAAGGCGAGGCCGGGATGGAGCTGTCACTATTTTCGCGCGATGTCATTGCCTTGGCTGCGGCGGTGGCGTTGTCGCATAACACCTTTGATGCAGCGGTGTTCTTGGGGGTTTGCGACAAAATCGTGCCGGGGCTGGTGATGGCCGCGGCCAGTTTTGGCCATTTGCCGGCGGTGTTTTTGCCCGCAGGCCCCATGGCCAGCGGCCTGCCAAACGAGGAAAAGGCCCGCATTCGCCGCGACTATGCCGATGGCAAGCTGGACCGCGCAGCGCTGATGCAGGCGGAAATGGCCAGCTACCATGGGCCCGGCACCTGCACCTTTTATGGCACCGCCAATTCCAACCAGATGCTGATGGAAATGATGGGCCTGCATATGCCCGGCGCGGCCTTTGTGCCCCCCGATGGGGCGCTGCGCACGGCGCTTAGCCGGGCGGGGGTGCAGCGGGCGCTGGCGATTACGGCGCTTGGCACCGAGTATACGCCGCTGTGCGATATTTTAGACGCACGCGCCTTTGTGAACGGGATCGTTGGGCTGATGGCCACCGGCGGCTCGACCAATTTGGCGCTGCATTTGCCCGCAATGGCGCGGGCAGCCGGGCACGAGATCACCGCGCAAGATTTCGCAGACCTGTCCGCCATCACACCGCTTTTGGCGCGTATTTACCCCAATGGTCTGGCCGATGTGAACCATTTTCACGCCGCCGGGGGCATGGCCTATGTCATTGCGCAATTGCTGGATGCGGGGTTGGTTCATGCCGATGTGGCCACCGTGGCGGGGCCAGGGCTGGCCCGCTATGCCGCCGAGCCGCAGCTGCGCGAGGGCGCATTGTGCTATATGCC
>RFQY01000178.1 GCA_009924775.1 Paracoccaceae bacterium
GTTGATAGAATTCGCTATCATATCGCTGCATGGTTTGAGGCGTGGAAAAGAAATGCCCCGTGGGCAGCACATGGGATAGGGCATTGGCAAAGCCTATTTCGTCATCGCCGGCTTTTTTGCCTGCGCAAAGCTCGGCCACCATGTTCAGCACTTCGACATCGGTGACGATCTTTTCATAGCTTACCGATAACCCCCCCTCTAGCCAGCCTGCGGAATGGATGATCACCGTGGCCCCGGCCAGCAGGCACCCCCAAAGGCCCAGCTGGTTTTCATTGGCCGCCTGAACATCGTTGCTGGTGGCGGCACTGCCCGCCGCGCTGCGCCATGGTAGCCCCAAAAACCGCGCCATCTGCCCTGCGGCCAGAGAGGCCTGAAAATGGGCGGGTGTGCCAAAGGCGGGGGCGCCAGATTTCATATCCACATTCGAGGTAAACGTGCCATAGCAGACCGGCGCGCCGGGGCGGGCCAATTGGGTAAGGGCGATTGCGGCCAAACATTCTGCATGGCTCAGGGTAATTGCGCCTGCCACGGTAATGGGGGCCATCGCCCCCATCAGCGTAAAGGGGGTGACGATTGACAGCTGGCCTGCGCGGGCAAAATCGATCAACCCTTGCGCCATGGGAATATCCAAACAGCGCGGCGAGTTGGTGTTGATGATGGTGTAGCTGTGCACGCCGCCCAAAAACGCCTCGTCCGACAAGCCACGCGCGATTTTCAGCATCTCGAAATTGTCTTGGGTCTGGGGCGTGCCGCGTGCAAACAGAAACGGGAATTTGTCGCTGTGTTCCATCTGGGTGGCCAAGGTGAAGTAGTGGCGCAGATGTGTGGGCACATCCTGCGGCTCGACCGAGGGCGACATCATGTGGAACACATCGAAATGCTGGCCCAAGCGGGTGTATTCGATGAAATCTTGGGCGCTGCCGGGGCGGCGCCCGCGCACCAGATCGGTGGCATTGGGGGCGCCTGCACCGGGTTGAAAGGCCAGCCCCCCCAATTCCAACATCACATCGCGCGCGGGGGTGCCCGCGTGACAATGAATTTTTCGCGGGGCGCTGGCCAAGGCCGCGCTGACAATCTCGCGCCCGATATAGACCATGTCATCCACCACACGCGCGCCCGCGGCTGCATAGATCTGGCGCGCCTCTGGCAGCAGCACGCGCATGCCCAGCTCTTCCAAGATCTCCGGCGCTGCGGGCTGGCCCGTTTGCCTGCACGCTTTTGCGCGGTCTGTTTGGCTGGACGTTTGGTAGATGGAGTCGCACGTGACACCCTCTTCGTCGGTCGACAATAGGACTTGGAGCCGCCTGCGCCCTTGGCGCCGGGCGGGGCTGGGCTCGGTGGTGATGCTCATGCGCGCATGGCCTTTCCTGCCGGATCATAAGGCGAGGGCGCGATAACCTTTGCCCCGCGTTCGACCCCGACGATATGCACGCTGAGTTCTGTGCCGATGTGGGCGACATCGCGGTTCAGCATGGCCATGGCCAGCGATTTGCCCAAGCTGTGCCCATACCCACCCGAGGTAACAAAGCCCACGCGCTGGCCCTTGTGCCAGATCGGTTCGAACCCGCTGGCATCGGCATCGGCTGCATCTATTTCCAGCGTCACGATATGCTGGGCCGGGGGGGCGCTGCGTTCGGCCAGCGCGGCGGTTTTGCCGATAAAGTCTTTGCTCCAGTCAATCCAGCGGTCCATGCCGGTTTGCGCGGGCGTGTAGCCTTGGGTAAATTCGGCCGACCAAATGCCAAAGCTTTTTTCAAGCCGCAGGCTAAGCAGGGCATTAAAGCCATATTCGCGGATGCCCAGATCGGCGCCCGCCTGCAACAGCGCGCGGCGCAGGCCGATATGGTCCATCGCGTGGCAATGGATTTCATAGCCCAGCTCGCCCGCTACCGACAGCCGCCCCACGCGGCACCGGTAAAGCCCGATGTCAAAGCTGGCGCAGCCCATGAAGGGCAGCGCGCCCACATCGCCATCGCAAAGCCGCTCGATCACTTGGCGCGCCTTTGGCCCGGCCAGCGAAAAGCCCAGCGTGCTATCGGAAATATCGCGCAGCGTGACATCGCCATCCATATGGTCGGTGAACCAGCGCAAATGCCATTCGCGCAGATAGTAGCTGCCCATGATCCACCAGCTGCCATCGCCCCAGTTAAAGACCGTGAGATCGCCCTTTAACTTGCCCGTTTCCGACAGCATCGGCGCCAGTTTTGCGCGCCCGGGGGCGGGCAGTTTCGAGGCCATGACGCGGTTCAGCCAGGCCTCGGCATCGGGGCCTGTTACCTCGAAGCGGGAAAAGCCGGAAATATCCAGCAGCCCCACATCGTTGCGCACCGCCGCGCATTCGGCCGCCACGATATCGAAGGCGTTCGAGCGTTTCAGCGTGGGTTTTTCCACGAAATTGGGGCTGGGCGCGAAATAGAGCGGTACCTCTAGGCCATAGCTGGCCCCCCAGCGGCAGCCCGCGGCCGTCATTTCAGAATGTGCAGGCGCCATGCGCAGGGCGCGGCCTGCGGGCAGCTGTTCGTTGGGGTAGGTCATCACGAAACGACGGGTGTAGAATTGGCCGGTGGTTTCCTTGATGAACCGTTTATTGCCCGCATAATCGCCGTAGCGGGCCACATCCATGCCAAAGACATCGGCCTCGGGTTCGCCATGGATGATCCATTCAGCCAAGCTTTTGCCAACACCGCCGCCTTGCAAAAAGCCCGCCATAACCGCACAGGCGCACCAATAGCCCGGTTTGCCGCGCACAGGGCCCACCAGCGGGTTGCCATCGGGCGAGAAGGTAAAGGCGCCATTGACCCATGTTTTCACGCCCACATGCTGCAGCGCCGGGTAGCGCTGAAAGCCCAAGGTCAATTCGCGCTCGATACGGTCTGTATCTTCTTGTTGCAGCTCAAAGCCGTATTCCCAAGGCGCGCCATCCATCATCCAGTGGTCGTGGTCGATTTCGTAAATGCCCAGCAAAATGCCTTTCTGGTCTTGGCGCATATAGGTGAACCCCTCTAGGTCGACGACCAGCGGCAATTCGTGGTCCAGCGCGGCCACCTCGGGGATTGTGTCAGAGATCAGGTAGTGGTGGTTCAGGGGGGATACCGGCAGTTCGATTCCAGCCATGCGCCCCACTTGTTTGGCCCAAAGACCGGCGGCGTTGACCACATGTTCGCACGTCACGGTGCCCTTTTCGGTGACAACCTGCCAGCCATCGGCTGTTTGGTGCAATTCCAGTACGCGGTTGTTTTCGATCACCTCGGCGCCACGTTTCTTGGCGGCCCCTGCATAGGCATGAACCGTGCCGGTGGTATCGATATAGCCCTCGCGGTCGGCCCACATGCCGCCCAGAATATCGTGGGGCGACATGATGGGGCACAGCGCCGCCGCCTCTTCGGGGGTGACAAGGCGCACATCTTCGATGCCAATGGATTGGAAGGTGCGATAGGCCGATTGCAGCCATTCCCAGCGGTCGGGCGTGCCGGCGATGTTTAGGCCGCCGGTCATGTGCATGCCCACAGATTGGCCCGATTCCTTTTCGATCTCTGACAACAGGTCGATGGTGTAGGCCTGCAGGCTGGCAATGTTGGGGTCGGCGTTCAGCGCGTGAAAACCGCCCGCGGCATGCCAGCTGGACCCGGCGGTAAGCACCTTGCGTTCGATCAGGCACACATCGCTCCAGCCGAATTTGGCCAGATGGTATAGAACCGAGGCCCCAACAACCCCGCCGCCGATGACTACAACACGATAATGGCTTTTCATGCCTGCCTCCCAAAGCTGAATTGCACTCAGCCTAGCGCAGGGGTTTTTACCAGTCTAGACATAAGTGTCTAGTTGCAGCGTTTCATGGGGTATTGCGTGTTATGGGGTTTCGCCGCCCATTGCCTTTCGGTGTTTGGCAACCAGCGTGCCCAGATAAACGGCATAGGCCAGAAACATCAGCCGGATGATCATGCCGGCATTGGCCACATTGGCCACGTAGGTGTATTCGAAATGCTCTATCATCGAATGCGTGCTGTGATCTGTGCTTAGCCGTGCGGCCAGCCCGCGGATCTGAGCAATCGCGACGGTCAAAAAGCCTGCGCCAAGATAGATCAGATAAAAGCGGTTCACAGCCAGTGTCAGCGCCGCACCGCCCAAAACATAGATGATCGAGGTGTAATGCAGCTGAAGATAGCCCTGCGCCATGGCTTGGGGGGCGCCATGCACGAAATACAGCATGCGCAACAATTCGGGTTTAAAATGCACGATAAAGAAAAAGGCCGTGCAGGCAATCAGCGAGAGCAGCAGGAAATGCGGCAGCATGGCTTGGCGCGTGCCATGCGGATAGGCGCCAAAATCGCGCCGCAGGATTGAGAATGCTTTGGTCACGCTGTGCCGAGTGTCTTTTTATGCGCAGAGCGCGGGTTGCGGTGCATCTGTTTTCTATAGGCTGGTTTGTTGCTGCCGTCCAAGGTTACAAATCTTTTTCAAAACCGTCACCGAGATGACAGGTTTGCTGCGTTAGCCACCCCGCAGTGCCCGGCAATGGGCCGAACATGCATGAAGAGGTTGCTTTCATGAACACCACCCGCCGTTCCGCATTAAAACTGGGCGCTGCTGCCCTGGCCGCCCCGATGATCTTGCGCGCAACCGACGCGCTGGCCTCGTCGGGCAGCGTAAAGGTATTGGCCTGGCAGGATTATATCCAGCCCAATATCGCCGAAAAATTCGAAGCCGATACCGGCATCACGCTAGAGCTGACCACATTCGGCTCGAATGACGAGGCAGAATCGACCATCCGTGCCAATGGTGGCAAAGGGTTTGACATCGTTTTCCCCTCGATCACCAATGCCGCTGGCTATCTGGATGACAATGGCGACAGCTATTTCGCCGAAGTGCCCGCCGATGTGAATATCGCCAATGTGATCCCCTCGTTCCTGCGCGACAGCGCCAGCTTGGGCGGCGTGCATGCCGGCCAACAGATCTTGCTGCCCTTCGATTGGGGCACCGAAGGGCTGACGCTGAACCGGGGCAAGCTGAATATTGCTGATGGCGATCTGTCTTATGGCGATCTGTGGCGCGCCGAGGCCAAAGGTGCCGCCGCTTTCCGCCAGAAATCGGTGATCATGGGCACGGGCCTGTATTTGGACGCCATCGGCGAAGTGCCCTCGAATCGCATGCTGGATGTCTACAAATCCGAAGAAGACGCCCGCCGCGTGTGGGGGGCCGTGGCACGCTGGATTATCGAGCGCAAAGAAAACTTTGGCGCCTTCTGGAACAACGCCACCGAAGCCACCGCCGCCTTCAAAGAAGCGGGCTGCGTGATTGGCCAGACATGGGACACCACGGGCCTGCTGCTGAACCGCGACAACAGCGATTTCGTCTACCGTGCCCCCAAGGAAGGCATCATCACTTGGTTGGACAGCTTTGGCATGTTGAAACAGGCCGAAAACAAAGAGCAGGCCGTGGCATTCATGAACTTTATGCTGCAGCCCGAAGTGGGCGGTATGTTTGCCAATA
>RFQY01000179.1 GCA_009924775.1 Paracoccaceae bacterium
GCCAGTGCCATCGCTACTATGGATCCGCTTCATCAGGGCGGACAAAGTCATGTCAGACAGCATGCCACCTCGGCTTGACGGAAATACTAGTTCCTCTTTGTGTGGCAGGGCTTCAAGTATGTCTCGCATTGCCTGAGTGATAGGGACCGTATGTTCCTTTCCGGCCTTCATGCGCTCAGCCGGGATAGTCCATAATCCTACAGCGTCAGGAGTGTCAGCACTTGGGGCATCATAGAGTTCAATTTCATCCCAGTGCATCCCACGCACCTCACCTGATCTGGCAGCGGTCAGGACCAGAATTTTAAGCGCATAAACCCCGATGCCATCTCTCTGCTTTAGCTCCTGCCACCATCTCTGGGCATCACTCAGCTTCAGCGCTGGCATTTTTTGTGGCTTTTGGACTTTGGACGGCTTCGGCAACAGGTGCTCAAGATTACCTTTCCAAACAGCAGGATTGGGATGCGATGCATAGCCTTTGGTTATTGCATGATTGAAGACAAACTCAATTCTGCCACGTGTGCGCTGAGCCGTTTCATTCGTGCGCCCCCATGCCTTTTCTAAAGTCCTGTGAACATCGTCCACGGTGATTATATCAACCGGCATATTTCCAAGCACTGGGAAGACAAAAGTTGCAAAGGTCGAGTGCCATTGGGCAATGTGTTTGGGGTTCTTCAACTCTTGTTCTTTTATGGACAGAGCTTCGTGTGCCATCTGTTCGAACGTTGGGATCTTGCTGGGCTTTTCTTTCTGATATCGAGGATCAATGCCCAATGAGATCAGCTTTGAATTCTCCAGGGCAGTAAACCGTGCGTCTACTAACGTGACCTTGCTCGCACTGCCGAGCGATATGTCGATATTTTTTCCATTCAACCGAACCCTTTGGATCCAAGACTTGGAGCCACCTTTGCGCACATAGAGATGGAGGCCAGTGTTCTGGTTGTCGTAGTATCGTCCTGTATCCTTGGCATTCTTCACAAATGCGGCGGTTAGCGATCTCTTACCCATATGAGGCTCCAAATGTCCCTATATATGTCCCCAAAAATATCATGAAACGTGTAAAATTTCAATGGACCATCTGGGAACAAAATAGGAGTTAACTTATTGTTAAAATGAGTTTAATTATATAAACGTGGTCATCCTAGGAATAATAATTATACAGACATCGTCTCCGCCATATTTGCATGGCGTTGAAAAATAGGCCCCCGTTCGGGGCCTTTTTTGTGTTTGGGGCGCAGGCCGGCATTGCGGCCGATACCGCACCCGCAGCCAATTGGGGCTTTTTGCTAGCGCGGCAAAATTTCCCAGCTTAGGCCAACCTCGGTGCCGGGGGCAAAGCCGTGAAAATCGCCTGCCAGATAGGGGGCATAGGCCCGCTGGCCCTGCAGATGTTGGCCCAAAAAGGCCACTGCCACGTGTTGGGCGATATTATTCATCGCAAGCGTATCCCAAACCGGGTCGGCGTAATGCTCGAACGGGGTGAAATCCAGATGGGCCGAGCGCGCCCAAGCCTCGATCGGGGCGGGTATGGGCGCCGCGGCATTATGGCCGGCATTTTGAAAGGTCAGCAAATGCCGCTGAGTGCCGGTTGCCTCGTCAAATATCCGGCGCATGCCTTTTTCATAGCCCGAGACGTGATCTTGGCTGCCCGCCATCAGCATCATTGGCACGGCAATATTGGCCATCCCCTCGGCCTGCCACAGGCCCACCTGCCGCCCCCATGGGCCAATCGCGATTATTGCTTTCAAGGCAGGGTCTACAACGGGTGTCTGATGGTCGTTCCAATGCGGCGCAGGCGGCGCGTAATCGGCCACAATCGCCCGGTCAGACACCCCTGCCCCCGCCGAAACCAAGGCCCCATACCCGCCCATTGAATAGCCAATGATCGCATAGCGCGACACATCTGCACGCGCGCGCACCGCGTGGCGCACAAAGGCGGTATCTTTGGGGCGATTGACCAAGGTAGAGGCAAAGGCGCGCTGGTTGTCATATGTGCTGTCGGTATGGTCGATCGCGGCCACCACATAGCCGCGCGATGCCAGCTTTTCGGCCAGATGGCTCATCAAATAGCGGTTGCCCGGATAGCCATGCGATATGATGACCAAGGGGAAATCCCCCGGCATTTGGGTGGCGCCACGCCGGGCAGATCCCTGCAGATCGGCCCATGTATGCCCATCGCGCAGGCAGGCGTGATAGGGCTGCACTGCGCCAGTTTCGGCCAAGCAAGGAAACCATAGTTCCACGCATAAAGGCCGATCATAGTTTTGCGGCGGCACGGCCAAAACATCAACTTGATCTGGGTTGACCAACTGCAGCGTTTCAACCCCCACAGCATGCGGGCCAAAGGCCGCCAATTCCGGTGCGTCAGGTCGGGTTTGATCGATACGATTCATAAAGGGGCCTATATCTAACAAGGGAAGCAGCGGGCCGCAGATCTAGCCGGGCAAGCCCTGATAAGAATATCGATCTGTCGACAGATCACCAGCCCATGCGTAAACCGACATGAATGCCACCGTCTTGGTCAATGTCGCGTGGGGCATATCAGATGGGTGATACGAGCGTTGCCCCACACTGGCCACCTGGTAGCTGGCCGTGGCGCGCATCCAATGGCATTGGCCAGCCAACATGATATAGATTTCCTCGGCAGGGTGGGTGCGGATGCCGTATTCTGATTGGGGCATCATGCCATATAGGCCCAAACGCACCACATCAGATTTCACCAAACCATCTGGGCCCAATAGTTCGACATGGGCTTTGAAGTGGCTATGCGATTTATACAGATCGCTTTGCGAGGTTTGGGGCGGCGCCCAATTAAAGGGTAGCTTGGCAATCTCGGCACAAATGGGGTGGGCGTCTTTTTGGCCCATCACTGCCAGAAATTCTGGCGCCAGAGGGCGGGCGCTGCTTTCGCCCATGGCGCCTGCGGCCTTTTTGGCCAACTCTGCCGATGCGGTTTTTTCGATGTCCAGATCGCCATCAAACAGGTTTGAAAGGCCACGAAACAGCGGTTCGAGGGTGAATTGATGCATGCGTGTGCTTGGCATTGCAGGGTCCTTATGGGGCGGTACGCGGTGGTGCAAGGTGGCGGGCAGTGCGGCGCCAAATCTATCTTGGCCCATTGGCTTGGCCCGTGTCTTCATAAATTCCGCGGCTTTGGCAGGTTTGTTTACAGACAACACCACCCCAGCCTAAGCGGTGCGGCCCGTGCGAGCCCCGCGCAATCCCCTTTCCATACGGCCCAGCCCTGCGCTAGGCTGGGGCAGCGGCGGGGCAAAGGGGCAAATCGTGGCGAACACATCACCAAAACATACCAAAGTGACCACCAGCCATTGGGGGGCCTTCGAGGTAGATGTCGAGAATGGCAAAATCATCGCCACGCGCCCCTTTCAACACGATCCAAACCCGCCAAGCATAGCGCAGATTGTGCCACAGGCCGTCTATCACCAAAGCCGCGTGGCACGCCCCGCGTTTCGCCGCGGCTGGCTAGAGCGGCGCGATCGCAGCGGACGCGGGCATGACGATTACGTAGACCTGCCATGGGACGAGGCGCTGGATATCGCCGCCCAAGAAATTGGCCGCATTCGCGATACCCATGGTAACGAGGCCATTTTTGGCGGCTCGTATGGGTGGAGTTCGGCAGGGCGCTTTCACCATGCCCAAAGCCAAGTCCACCGTTTTTTGAACAGTATCGGCGGCTATGTGGCCTCGTTTGGCAGCTATTCCACGGGCTGTGCGCAGGCGATCATGCCCCATGTCTTTGGCGTGAATTTCCTAAAGCTTCTCTACGAACACCAAGACGGCTGGCACACGATTGCCGAGCACACCGAAACACTGGTGATGTTTGGGGGGATCAACCCGAAAAATGCCCAAGTCAGCATGGGGGGCATCACCGAACACGCCACAACCAACTGGTTTCAACGCTTTGCCGAAAAAGGCATGACCTGCATCAACATTGGCCCACAGCGCGACGATGCGCCCGAGGGCTGCGATTGGCTGGCGCTGCGCCCGGCCACCGATACCGCGTTGATGCTGGCACTGGCCTATGTGCTAGAAACCGAAGGGCTGACAAACCACGCATTTCTGCGCCGCTATACGGTGGGGTTCGACCAGTTTCGCCCCTATCTGTTGGGCGCGGCGGATGGCCAGCCCAAAACGCCAGAATGGGCCGCCGCGATCTGCGGCATTGGCGCGGATACGATACGCGCGCTGGCCCGGCGCATGGCATCAACGCGCACGTTGATTACGGTTGCCTGGTCGCTGCAACGTGCCGAGCACGGCGAACAGCCCTATTGGATGTCGGCGGTGCTGGCGGCAATGCTGGGGCAAATCGGCTTGCCCGGCGGCGGGGTTGGCTATGGCTATGGGGCGATTGGCGGCGTTGGGAAATCGCTGATCGGCCTGCGCGGCATGACATTTTCGCAATTCGAAAACCCAGTGCAAAAATCCATTCCCGTGGCGCGTATTGGCGACATGTTGCGCAATCCTGGCCAAGCTTATGATTTCAACGGCCAGCGCGACACCTATCCAGATATCCGGCTGATTTACTGGGCAGGCGGCAACCCATACCACCACCACCAAGATCTGAACGCCTTGCACGAGGCCTGGAAAACCCCAGAAGCCATCATCGTGAACGAACCATGGTGGACGGCCACCGCAAAGCGCGCCGATATCGTATTTCCCGCCACCACCCCCTTTGAGCGCGAGGATATTGGGCGCTCGAATATGGATGATTACTTGTTCTTCATGCCCCAGCTTATCGCCCCCTTGCACGAGGCGCGCGACGATTACGATATATTCGCAGGCCTAGCTGGCCGGCTGGGCGCGGGCGATATCTTTACCGGCGGGCGCAGTTCAGCCCAATGGATACCCGCGCTTTACAACGAATACCGCAGCCTTGCCGCCGAGCAGGGCATCGATGTGCCGGATCTAGACAGTTTGAAAGCGAAAAACTGGGTGAAATTGCCCATTCAGGCGCAGGGGCCAAACCGCACGTTTTTTGCGCCATTTCGTGATGCGCCAGAAACCCATGCCCTGCCAACGCCCTCGGGCAAGATCGAGATTTTTTCAAAAACCATCGCCAGTTTTCACTATGATGATTGCCCCGGCCACCCCGTGTGGCTGCCCCCCAGCGAATGGTTGGGGGCGGCCACGGCGCAAACGCCGCTACATTTGGTTTCACCGCAACCCGGTGACAAGCTGCACAGCCAGCTCGAGGCGGCGTTGGCAGACCAACCCGGCGCCCGGCCTGAAACTGTGTTGATCCACCCGCAAAATGCAGCCGAACGCGGCATCTCAACAGGCGATCTGGTGCAGGTGTTCAACGCCCGAGGCACCGCAATGGCGCGCGCCAAGATCAGCGCCGATATTCACCCCAATGTCGTGGCCCTGCCCACGGGTGCGTGGTACGGCGACCCCGGCTGCACAG
>RFQY01000180.1 GCA_009924775.1 Paracoccaceae bacterium
AGCCTAAGCACACAAAAAATGGGCTGCACGATAGCCTGTGCAGCCCAGTGGTGGTGTCGAGGGAGGTCTTGAAAAAATCTGTCATATCCGCCCAGCTGTGGGCGGTCAAAAATTCAGGCCGATTGGGCCAATTCCGGCGCCTCTGGCCGCGGTTCGGTTTCCTGACCGCGCTGCCACGGCAAGGGCATGGCGCCCATTGCTTCGGCGGTTTCCAGTGCCGAGATCATCCAGCGTTTGCTTTTGCTCATTGCCAGTCTCCAGTGCTTCAACCCGGCCAATCTTGGCCCATGCTTGCGACACTGCCCGCCCATTGAGGCAAGTTTTAGGCAAGGATAAGGAAAAGCCGCGGCCAACCAAACCAATCTACAGGCGGATACCCACAGGCGGCGATCTACAGGCGGATAACCGAAATCAGTCGCCCATAATCGGCCTCGCCACTATGGGTGGTGCGGCGATAGGAATAAAAACGCTCTGGGTCGGAATAGGTGCAATGGCGCGTCCATTCCGCATGGCCCACGCCCATTCTGCGCAGCCGGTGCAACCCAAAGGCCGGTAGGTCAAACAAATACAGGTCATTCTGGCCATTGGCGAAAAAGCGTTGGTTGTCGATATCTTCGGCCATGAATGCATCTAGAAATTCAGGCCCAACCTCGTAGGCGCGCTGGCTGATCGTGGGGCCGATCACCGCCACCGTATCGGCCCGCTGCGCGCCCAGCGCCTCCATCGCCTCTAATGTGGCCTCTAGCACCCCATCCAGCGCCCCGCGCCAGCCCGCATGCGCCGCGCCAATCACCCCGGCGCTATGGTCGGCAAACAGCACCGGCTGGCAATCGGCGGTCAATATCCCCAAGGCCAGCCCCGGCGTGGCGGTGACCATGGCATCGGCCTTTGGGCGCTGCGGCAGGGCGGCATCAACTTGCACCACATGGGCCGAATGCACCTGATGCACCGTCACCAGATCATCGGCGGCCACCGCCATGGCATCTGCCACGCGGCCCCTGTTAATTTCAACAATTTCCGATTGATCGCTGCTGCCTTGCCCGCAGTTCAGCCCCGCAAACACACCAGACGAGGCCCCACCCCGGCGGGTGAAAAAACCGTGGCGCACCTCTTTCAAGGCCTCTGCGGTGATGATTTCCAGCGTCATGGCAAAAACCCCGGTGGTGGTGGCATCTGGGCAGGATAAAGGCCCAGCACCTTGAAAAGCGTCCCCATTTCTTCGGCATGCGTCAAGCGCCGATGTGCCGCCCAATGCGACGCCAAGGCCATATCTTGCAGATTTTCTGCCAGTGCTTTGGCACGATGGTCAATACCAAGGCGCTGCAAAAACGTGCCTTGTGGGGTCAAACGGGTATGGGCACATGGCGCGGCCATGGCCAGCGCCTCGAAATCCACATGGGCGGTGATATCGGCCTGCCCCGGGTTGGCCAGCACATCCACCGGCCCATGCCCTTGCAGGGCCTGCAATGTATCGCCCAAGCTGCGCCAATCGCCATAATCCACAATCAGCGCCGCGCCGCCATGCTGGGCGATGCGCTGGCCAATCTCTGATGCGATCGGCGCCGCCGCTGGGCACAGTTCCACCACATCGCCGGGCCTTGTATCGGCCAGCCGTGTGGCCAAAGCAGGTTGCGCCGCTTCGGCCCCTAGCCCCATGCACAATTGCCCATCCGGGCCCAGCCCCACCAGCCGCTCGGCCCAAGCGTGGCCCGTGCGCTGAAACTGGCGAATGGGTAAGGCATCGAAAAATTCATTGGCCAGCAAGAACAGCGGCGCCTGTGGCAGATCTGTGGCGCTGCGCAGATGCCGGGGTGCATAGGCATGCAGCAGCGCGGCTTGGCGGGCCTGCAGCACGGGCGACATCTCTACCAGCACCAGTTGCATCGCGGCATGAAAGCCCGGCACGCCGCGCGTGGCGCGCAATGCATCGGCCATCAAGGTGCCCCGCCCCGGCCCCAGCTCTGCCAGCACAAAGGGTGCAGGGCTGCCCTGCGATTGCCATGCCACGGCAAGGCAAAGGCCCAGCAATTCACCAAACATCTGGCTGATTTCGGGCGCGGTGGTAAAATCGCCCGCCTGCCCCAGCGGGTCGCGCGTGGTGTAATACCCATAGCGCGGATGCAACAGGGCCTCGGCCATGAAATCGGCCACGCTCAGCGGCCCGTCGCCCGCAATACGCTGCGCAAGATGGTGGGCCAAGGTCATGGCGCGCCTGCGGCCCGGCGCCGGGCAACCCAGATCAGCACCAGCCCCACTACCACCATGGGCAGCGACAGCACTTGGCCCATGGTGATGCCAAACTCGCCCAATCGCAGCACAAACCCCATGGGGTTATCTGGGGTGATAAATTGCGCATCGGCTTGGCGGAAATATTCCACCACAAACCGCGCCAGCCCATAGCCGGCGATGAACACGCCCGTGATCTGGCCCGGCACTTTCAACGCCCCACGCCGATAGGCCAGCCACAGCATAAGCGCCAGCAGCACCACCCCCTCTAGCAGCGCTTCATAAAGCTGCGAGGGATGGCGCGCGCACATCCCCGGCAGCACGCCGGGGCAGATCTGCGCCGCCTCTTGGGGGAAAATCACCCCCCAAGGCATATCGGTGGGCCGGCCCCACAATTCGGCATTAATGAAATTGGCAATACGCCCCAGCATCAGCCCCACGGGCACGCCCAGCGCAATCACATCCCCCGCCGAGGCCGGCGCAATCCGGTGGCGCCATGTATACAGCCAGCCCGCCAACACCACGCCCAAAAACCCGCCGTGAAACGACATGCCCCCCTGCCATACCTTCAAGATATCGGCGGGATTGGCCAGATAATAGGCCGGCTGGTAGAACAGCACAAAACCCAGCCGCCCCCCCAAAATGATGCCCAGAATGATCCAGCTTAGCAGGTCTTCCACCTGCAATGGCGCCATGGGGGGCGTGTTTTTGGGCCATAGCGCGGGGCGGCGCAGGGCGTGCAGGCTGATACGCCATGCCAAAACAATGCCCACGATATAGGCCAAAGCATACCAGCGCAGCGCCAGTTCCACCCCAAACAGGCTGAACGAAAACACCTCGGGCGAAAGGTTGGGAAAGGGAATGCCGTTTTGCATCTAGGGGTTTCTGCCTTTTACACTTGTGGCCAAACGTGCCTTGTGGCCCGTGCCTGCCTAGCCCATATAGGACTAAGTTGTAACGCTGGAGTAGGCCATGCAGACCCGCAATAAGATTTTGGACGATTTATCGCAACTCATGACCAATGCCATGGGTGTTGCGCAGGGCGCCAAGACCGAGGCAGAAACCGCGATGAAAAGCCTGCTTGACCGCTGGTTGGCTGACCGCGATTTCGTGACCCGCGAAGAATTCGAGGCCGTGCGCGCCATGGCCCAAAAAGCCCGCGAAGAAAACGCAGCGCTTAAGGCGCGTTTGGATGCGTTAGAGCAGAAATAAGCGGGAATGAAAGGTGAGAGGCTGGACAACGACCCAAGCGGGACTCGTTACGGCTGCTTCCTTCCGGACCTGACCGGGTTGGCGAGGCACTTGCCCGCGCCAACCTCTCGCCCCGCTATATAAGGGCGGCCGCCGCCCTTGGCAAGCACCCCAAAGACGGCAGGCGCAAAGGGCCTGCCACTGGTGGCTTTTCTTTCCCCAATTTGGCTGGCACTGTGCCCCACAAACACGCAGCAGGGGGCATGGTATGAAACTGGCCGAAACCGTTACATTTGGGGGCTCGGGGTTGGACCGGGCAGGCGAAATGCGGGGCGATGCATCCGCCTTGGCCGCCGCCTTGAAGGCACCAAACAGCTACAGCATCGCCCTATGGCGCGGCAAACCGCTGGTTGGCCCGGTGCCGGGCGCGCCCGAGCAAACCGAACTGACGCGGCTGCGCCTGACCCATCCCATATTCGAACATGCCACTGACGCCCCCATTTTGCTGGGCCGCGAAGGCGAGGCCCATGTTTGGGCGCATGACATTTCCAGTTGGGCCCCGCCCGATGTGGACAGCACCCAATTCAACAGCTTTCTAGACCGCAGCGAACAGCACCACCCCAGCCTGCCCGAAAGCCACAGCTTCGTGGAATTGCGCGCCGTGATGACCCGGCTTGACGCCCGCGATGCCGAACTGGCCGCCACCGCCCGTGCCGTGCAGGGCTGGCATGGCAGCCACCGCTTTTGCGCCCGCTGCGGGGCGGCCACAAAGCCCACCCATGGCGGCTGGCAACGCGATTGCGCCGCCTGCGGCGGGCATCACTTTCCCCGCACCGACCCGGTGGTGATTATGCTGATCACCCATGGCAATTCCGTGCTGTTGGGCCGCTCGCCGGGGTGGCCGCAGGGCATGTTTTCTTGTCTTGCAGGCTTTATCGAACCGGGTGAAACCATAGAGGCCGCCGTGCGCCGCGAAGTTTGGGAAGAGGCGGGCATAACGGTGGGCCGCGTGGGGTATTTGGCCAGCCAGCCATGGCCCTTTCCCGCCTCGCTGATGCTGGGCTGCCACGGCCATGCCGAAAGCACCGATATCAGCATTGACCCAAACGAGATCGAGCAGGCGCTCTGGGTCAGCCGCGAAGACATGGCCGAGGTTTTTGCAGCCCGGCATCCGCTGATCGCGCCCCCGCGCCATGGGGCGATTGCGGGGTTTTTGCTGCGCAATTGGCTGGCAGATACGCTGGACTAAAGCGCAACGATCCCCATATTGGGGATATGTGATAAGTTAGGGTAGCAAGTATGAAGTTTTCCGCCCGCGAAGATATCGATGGTGCCATCGAGGATGTGTTCCGGTTCTTGACCGATTTCGAGGCCTTCGAACGCCAAGCCATTCGGCGCAACGTAGATGTGCAGCGCACCGACAGCCTGCGCCAAGCGGGCGTTGGCATGGCGTGGCACACGCAATTTCGCCTGCGCGGGCGGGTGCGACAGCTGGACATCACGTTAAGCGAATTAGAGGCGCCCAACAGTTTGGTGTTTCAAGGCCGCAGCAAGGGCCTGCATACGGTCTTCAGCGTAGAGCTGATTGCCCTGTCACCCAGCCGCACCCGCATGACGGTAACGCTGGATCTATCGCCCAAAACCCTGCCCGCGCGGTTGATGGTGCAATCGCTGAAATTGACCCGCAAAACCATTACAACGCGGTTCAAAACCCGCCTGCACGACTTTGCCCGCACTATGGAAAGCCAGATGCACAGCGCCTAATTTCCACCGCCTTGCCTTAGGCAAAGCTGCCATGGCAAAACCACCCCGCCGACAGGGCGCCGCCATGGGCAAAAAACACCCATAGGCGCAAACCGTCTTGGGTGGTGATATCCCAATAATCGCGGGTGCCGCTGCGCCATTGCGGGTCATCTAGCCACCATTCCGGGGCAATCCGCTCGGGGCCACGGGCATGGGCCACAACATGGCTGCGCCGGCGC
>RFQY01000019.1 GCA_009924775.1 Paracoccaceae bacterium
GGGCTATCGCGGCATGAAGGAATACGAGCTGGGCTTTGATAATTTCCACATCAAAGGCGAAAACCTGCTGGGTGGTAAAACGGGCCAAGGGTTCAAACAGCTGATGCAAACCTTTGAATCGGCCCGTATCCAAACAGCCGCGCGCGCCATTGGCGTGGCGCAGGCGGCGCTGGATGTTGCCATGCAATATGCCATTGACCGCAAGCAATTTGGCAAATCGCTGATCGCCTTCCCCCGGGTTTCGGGCAAACTGGCGATGATGGCGGTGGAAATCATGATCGCGCGTCAGCTGACCTATTTCTCGGCCTTCGAGAAAGACAACGATCGCCGCTGCGACCTAGAGGCAGGCATGGCCAAATTGCTGGGCGCCCGCGTGGCATGGGCGGCCGCTGATAACGGCCTGCAAATCCATGGCGGCAACGGCTTTGCGCTGGAATATAAAATCAGCCGCATTCTGTGTGATGCCCGCATTTTGAACATCTTCGAAGGGGCCGCAGAAATTCAGGCGCAGGTGATCGCGCGGCGCCTGCTGGCCTAAGCGGTACAGCCACGTAAATTCAGGCCGGGCAGCCCTTGCCCGGCCTTTTCTTTGCCAAATTGGCAGTGCGGCGCCCCTGCCCCCTTGCCCAGGATCGAATATATGTGGCAACGTCAACTAATACGCGCGAGGAGGGACCATGACGAAACCTTGTATCATTTGTGTGGCGATCACGGGATCTGTGCCGCAGAAATCTGACAACCCGGCAGTGCCAATCACCGTATCGGAACAGCTGGAAAGCACCCATGCCGCGTTCGAGGCCGGCGCCAGCATCTGCCACGCCCATGTGCGCAACGACGATGGCAGCCCCTCGTCCGACCCTGATAAATTTGCCCTGTTAAAAGAGGGGCTGGAGAAACATTGCCCCGGCATGATTATCCAGTTTTCCACCGGCGGTCGTTCGGGGGCGGGGCAGGCGCGCGGGGGCATGCTGCCCTTGCGGCCCGATATGGCCTCGTTGTCTGTGGGATCGAATAACTTTCCCACCCGCGTCTATGAAAACCCACCAGATCTGGTGGATTGGCTGGCCGCGGAAATGCGGACCTATTCGGTAAAGCCCGAGATTGAATGTTTCGATCTTAGCCATATCCATCAAGCCGCGAAAATGAACAAAGATGGCCGCATTCCGGGCCAGCTTTATGTGCAATTCGTGATGGGCGTCAAAAACGCCATGCCGGTAGACAGGCCGACCTTTGATTTTTACATCGAAACGGTCAAACGCCTGTTGCCCGATGCCGAATGGTGCGCGGCAGGCATTGGTGCGGGACAGTTGACCATCAATGAATGGACAGTGGCCGCAGGCGGGCATGCCCGCGCCGGGCTGGAAGATAACGTGCGCCTTGACCGCGATACGCTGGCGCCATCGAACGCGGCGCTGGTGCAGCGCGTGGTGGATCTATGTGCCAAACACGACCGCCCCGTTGCCACGCCCGCACAAGCGCGCGAAATTTTGGGCCTGCGCCCCGCCTGAAACTGGGGGCGCGTGCAATAAAAAGGGCCGCCCCTTGGCGGCCCTTTTTGCGCCAAACCGGCCAAATCGTTTATTCAGGCACGCAAATTTCGCCTGCCCGGATGGCGCGCAACGTGCGCAGCAAAAGCCCCGCAATCACCACCAGCAACACCCCCATCAGCACCGCGCCAATCCATATATGCGCCGGGCTGCCAACCATTTTAGCATAGCGAAAGCTGGCAATCGTGACCGCCGCAAAGGGAAAGCTAAGCGCCCAGAAAGACAGCGCAAAAGGCAGCTGCAAGATGCGGGGCAGGTTCACCGCCACAATCAGCGTAAAGAAATATGCCGCACTGAGCAGCAGATGCGCAAAAGCATCAATCTGCCCCACCAGCTGCACCCAAGCCACAAACCCAACCGCGGGCGGGGCGATCAAGATAACAAGCGTTGGCTGCAATTTGCCGGGCATCGGATCGTGAAAGATCAGGCGGTTCATCACCAAGGTCAGCAGCACAATCCAAAACAGCAGCCCCACGGCCATGAAATACCAGCTGATCTCTACATAGCCCAGCTGCACGCCCGCAATCGGCACGATCACATTGCCCACCGCCGGGATGAACCATGCCGGCGTCAAATGCCCGGTTTGAAAGGCGCGCGCCGAAATCCACCCCGAAATCACCGCGATGGTCAACGCCCCCTGCCCCAGCATGCCCGCCAACCACAGCACATGCGCCGCCCCGGGCGCGCGCGGCAAAGTGGCGGTGGCAATCAGTAGCAACGATATTGAAATGGCCGGAAAAAATGCCAGCCGCACCGGGTGGTGCCATTCATGCGCCACAGCCTGTGGGTGGCGCATGGCTTTGGCCAGATACAGCGCGCCAATCACCGCTGCGGCCAGCAGCGTGGCGCCATAGACCGCAAGGGTAACGCCATGCGGCAGGCCCAAGGCGCCCTCGGCCGCGTGCAGCGCCAGCACCAAACCAGACAGCCCCATCACCACTGCAAAAAATGGCACTGGGAAATGCTGCAGCCACCCATCTTTGGTGGCGACACCCAGCGCCTGTGCCTCGTTACTCATTGTTTTCACCCTTTGCTTGCTGGAATGCCGCAGCCCCTGCAAGACCGGGGCTGCGCAAACATATTGCACTTTTGGCATATAAATATCAGGGGCGCTTTGCCCTAGATCAAATTCCAAAAGCCCCAGCCAGCGCCAAGGGTGTTACATCAAGCCCAACAAACGTGCGGCGTTGTTTTTGATGATATCTGGGCGCAACTCGTCTTTGATGTCGATTTTTTCAAAATCTGACAGCCAGCGCTCGGGCGAGATCATCGGCCAATCCGAGCCAAACAGAACCTTTTTGCGCAGGATCGAATTGCAATAGCGCACCAAAATCGGTGGGAAATATTTTGGCGACCAGCCCGACAGGTCGATATATACATTGGGCTTGTGCTGGGCCACGGCCAGCGCCTCTTCCTGCCAAGGGAACGAGGGGTGGGCCATGACGATTTTCATATCAGGAAAATCCACAGCCACATCATCAAGATACATGGGGTTGGAATATTTCAGCCGCATCCCATTGCCCCCCGCCATGCCCGAACCCACGCCGGTTTGGCCTGTGTGAAACAGCCCAATCGCACCATGTTCGGCCAGCAATTCATAAAACGGATAGGCCATGCGATCGTTGGGGAAAAACCCCTGCATTGTGGGGTGAAATTTAAACCCTTTGATCCCATGCTCTTCGATCAGGCGGCGCGCCTCGCGTACGGCCATCTTGCCTTTCCACGGATCGATCGAGGCGAAGGGGATCAAAACATCGGCGTTTTGCTTTACCTGTTCGATCACCTCGTCGTTGGAATAGCGGCGATAGCCTGTTTCGCGCTCGGCATCGACGGGGAAGATCACCGCGGCAATATTGGCCGCGCGGTAATGCGCTGCGGTTTCGGGAATGGTGGGCGGGTGCTTCCACGGGGCGCCAAAATAGCTGGCCATGGTGGATTGCAAATCATCATAACCATCGTCTTCGTGGCAGCCACACGGCTCTTCGGCGTGGGTGTGAATATCGATGGCGCGGATTTTTTCTAGATCAATCATCTGCGGTCTTTCTTGTGGTGCCGCTATACTGCGGCGTTTTCAGGCGGGGGCGCTAAAGGCGCACCACCGCGGCATCTGGGGTTTCGGCGTAAAGGCGTTCGACCAAATCGGCGCGGCGTGTCAGCACCTTGCGCAGGTTCAGGTTGCCCTTTGCGGTCATTTCCTGATCGATCAGGCTGGGCGGTTCGCTAAGCACCAAGGCGCGCCCCACCCGCGTGGACGAGCCGGTGGCATTGGCCGCCAGCGGCGCAAGCCGGTCGCGGATATCGGCCAGCAATGCGGCATCGGTGCAGGCCCCATCGGCCCCCACCACCGGACTGGCGGGAAAGATCATCACCCCAAGGTCGGCCCGGTCATGGCCAGTGATGACAATATCTGCGGCCACACCCTGCAGCGCGGTCATGATCTGCCCACGCAGCGCCGCCACCCGCACCCATGTGCCCGATGTCAGCTTGAAATCTTCCGAGATACGCCCATCGAAAGCCAAGCCGCGATCGGGGTTTTGCGGATCGACAAAGCGCATGGCGTCGCCGGTGATCAAAAAGCCATCGGCATCAAAGGTTTCGGCGGTTTTTTCTGGCTCGTCCAAATAGCCGGGCATGATATTTGGCCCCTTGACCCGGCATTCGTAGCGCCCTTCGTCATCGGGGATCAGTTTGACCTCGGTTCCATTCATCGGCGCGCCCACGATACCCGAGCGGTTCACCCGTTCATGCGTAAGCAGCACCGCAGGCGCGGTTTCTGTCATTCCCCAGCTGGACACCATCAAAGGCACGCTGCCTGTCACCTCTTGGGCCATGTCGCCCAGTGCCGCCCATGTTTCTTGCGGCAGCGAGGCGCCCGCATAAAAGGTGAAATCAAGCCCCGTGAAAAAGCGCTGGCGCAGGTCATCATCTTTGCGCAACGCCGCCACAAGCCGGGCAAAACCCACCGGCACGTTAAAGGCCAGCGTGCCCGTGTGCATTGACAGGTTTTCCAGCGTGCGCCCAAACAACGCCTCGATCGGTTTGCCATCGTCGATGTAAAGCGCACCACCATTGGCCAGCATCATGTTGAAATTATGCGAACCGCCAAAGACGTGGTTCCATGGCAGCCAATCCACAATCTTGGGCGGGCTGTGGCGCAAAAACGGAAATGCATCGGCAATCTGGGTTTGGTTCACGCACATCATGCGATGGGTGGTGATCACGCCCTTGGGGTTGGCGGTCGAGCCGGAGGTGAACAAAATTTTGCCCACCGTATCGGGGCCAACCGCGGCATGTGCCTGATCGACATCGCCTTGGCCCTGCGCCAAGGCCTGCGCCATGGTGCAAACGGGGCGCGGCGCGCCCGCATCGGTGCTGGCCAATACCGCGATACCGGCCAATGCCGGCAGCATCAGCGCATCACCATAGCGGGCCGGATCATCCACAAACAAAAGCGCCGGCTGCACCTTTTCGGCGATATACACCAGCCGGTCATGGGCCCCACTGATCAGCGAATATTGTTCGGCCACGGGCACACTGGCGCGGCCCACATATTGCGTGGCCAAGGCCACCAGCGCATGGTCAACCGAATTGCCCGACAGCACCAAAACCGGGCCATCCCCGGGCTGGTCCAGCAGCCAAGCGCCCAGCGCCCGCACGGTTTGCAAGGTTTCCCGATAGCTCAGCTCGCGCCACCCCGCCCCAGACCTTTCGGCAATGAACACGGCATCGGGGGTGGCATCGGCCCAGTGGTGCAGCCAAGCGCCGGTGCTATGGGCCACGGGGCCCAGCGCATGGCGCGATTTCAAGATCAAACTGCCATCGGCCTGCGGCTGGCAGTCAACGGATTGCGGGGCATAGCGGGCATCGGTCATGGGCGGTCCCTTACTGGTGAATGCGCGAAAGTAGGCGGATCAGCATTTGCCGCTCGTCTTTTGAAAGCGCGGCAAAGGTGGTGTTTTCATAGGCCATCAGCGCCTCGGTGGCCTGTTGCATCAGGCTGTGCCCTGCCGCCAAAGGATGCAGGTCAAAGACGCGCCGGTCTTGGGTGCTGCGGCGGCGCTCGATACAGCCGGTTTTTTCCAGCTGGTCGATAATGGCCACGGTATTTGACCGCTCCATCGCCAAGGCGGCGGCCAATTGGGTTTGGGTGACCCCCGGGGTTTGGCAAATGACGCAGAGAACGGAATAAGATGTCACCCGCAGGCCAAACGGCTCTAACATACGGGCGGCATCGCCCGTGGCCACCGCCGAGGCGCGCTTTAGCGCATAGCCCAACAGCTGCCGTAGCCCCTGATCAAGCGGCTTTTCCCCAAGTGCTGCGTTTTGATCTGCCATGCTTGCCCCTTAACGAAAAACCGGCTGGCGCTTTTGCAAAAACGCCTGCAGCCCTTCCACAGCATCTGGGCTGGTTTGGGCCAAGGCCGCGCACAGGCTTTCGGTGAACAAGCCATCGGCCTTTGCCATATCTTCGATGCGGCTGATGGCGTGGATCATGATGTAATTCGACAGGCTGGCATTCTTGGCAATCTTGGCCGCGAGATCCATCGCCAAGGGCAAAGCGGCGCCTTCAGCCACGCTGTAATGGCACAGCCCCAGCGCCAGCCCCTCGTCGGCGCCGTATTTGCGCCCGGTCAGCATCATCTCGATCATGCGGTCAGCGCCCAGAATGCGCCCCACCCGCACCGAGGCCCCGCCGCCCACATAAATGCCCCGCCGCCCTTCGGGCAGCTGAAAAATGGTGCTGGGTTCGGCAATGCGCACATGGGTTGATGTGGCCAGTTCCAGCCCGCCACCAATCACCGCGCCAAACATGGCCGATACCACCGGCAAGCCCGAAAACTGAATACGCTCCATCACCGCGTGCCAGCCGCGGGAATGGCGCATGGTGCCTTCGGCGTCGCGCTGCACCTGTTCAGACAGATCAAGCCCCGAACAGTAATGCCCAGCGGTGCCCGTCAGCACCACCACCTTTACCCCTTCGGGCGGGGCGGAAAAGAAGGCATCAAGCTCGGCCAGAAGCGTATCGTTCATGGCGTTGCGCTTGTCGGGGCGGTTCATGGTCAAAACCGCGATGGCACCATCTATATCGATTTTCAAGGTATTGGTCATCTTGCCACTCTCCACATTATAGTTATATCATATAACTATTAGTCCCAGCAACACCAGCCAAAAAGAAACAGGCGCGCCGGGGCGCGCCTGTGGGAAAATCAATGTAAAACGCGTAACAAAAACAGCGTGATACCGGGGAAGGCCACCAGCAAAATCACCCGAACGATATCGGATGCCACGAAATACATGACCGCCCGATAGGTTTCCACCATCGGCGTCAACCGATCCATCGAGTTGATCACAAACAGGTTCATCCCAACCGGCGGCGTAATCAGCCCCACCTCGACCACGATCAGCACCAAAATGCCAAACCAGATCGCCGTTTCCTCGGCCGATAGGCCGAAATCCAGCACAGAAATGATGGGAAAGAAAATCGGGATGGTCAGCAAGATCATCGATAGGCTGTCCATGAAGCAGCCAAAGACCAGATAAAGAACCAAGATCAACGCCAATACAAACCACGGGCTATAGCCCTGTGCGCCCACCCACGAGGCCAGCTCTTGTGGGACCTGCGTTAAGGCCAAAAACCCGTTGTAAAACCCCGCGCCCAAAACGATGAAAAAGATCATCGCGGTAGAACGCCCGGTGGCCAAGATGCTGTCGCTGAGGGTTTTCAGGGTTAATCCACCATTGAACAGCGCGATCAAACCAGTGCCCAAAGCCCCCACAGCGGCGCCTTCGGTGGGGGTAAACCAGCCCAAATAGATGCCCAGCACCACCACCAAGAACACCAACAAAACCGGCCATACCCGAAACAGCGCACTGAAGCGTTCGCTGTAGGGCACGGGCGGGCGCACGCCCGCGCTGTCGGGGTTCAGGCGCACATAGATGGAAATCGTGGCCATATAGCCCAAGGCCGCCAGAATACCGGGGATGAACGCCGCCAAGAACAGCTTGGCGATGTTTTGTTCGGTCAAAATGGCATAGATCACCAACACGACAGAGGGCGGTATCAAAATGCCCAGCGTGCCACCCGCCGCCAAGGTTGCGGTGGAAAACCCACCCGAATAGCCGTAGCGGCGCAATTCAGGCAGCGCCACTTGGCCCATCGTGGCCGCGGTGGCCAAGGACGAGCCGCAAATCGCGCCAAAACCCGCGCAAGCCCCCACCGCCGACATGGCCACACCGCCACGCCTGTGGCCAAGCCAGCTTTCGGCGGCTTTGAACAGCGCTTGGCTCATGCCGCCCAAGGTGGCGAACTGGCCCATCAGCAAAAACATCGGCACAATCGACAGGGAGTAGCTGGAAAATGTCGAATATGTTTCGCTTTTCAGCTTGGCCAAGGCCACGTTCATGCCGCCGGTCACGAAATACAGCCCACCCAAGCCCACAACGAACATCGACAGGCCAATAGGCACGCGCAAAAAGATAAGCAGCAACAACAGCGGAAAGGACATCAGCCCGATTTCAAAACTACTCAATGGTCTGCCCCCCCAGCTGTGGCAATAAGGGCCCGGCCCAACATCATTTCAAAGATACGCACCACGGCCATGTAGCAGCCCACAATCGCGCCCACCACGGCCGCGAAAAGCGAGGCCGCATAGGCCCACCAAATGGGAAACTGCAACAAGAACGTGGTTTCATTATAGCTCATCTTGCTCAGCATCCCCTCGTAGAGGCGCCATGCGATAAGCACCAAGACAAGGGCGAAAATCAGCTCGACAACGGCCTGAATAACCCGGTTCACCGCCGGCGGTAAAAGCCCGGTGAACACATCTACGGTGGCATGGCTGGCGCTGATTTGGCAGATTGGAATAAACGCGAAAATAGCAAAGGCGATCCCCGCCTCGACCACTTCGAAATCGCCCAAAATCGGGCCGACGCCCGTATCCAACAGCGTTTGGGCAAACCCACCCAACAGCCCCTCGCCCAGACCGCTGTGCAAAAACGTGTTTAAGCCACGCCCCAACACAGACACACACACCAGCAAGATCAGCGCCGTCAGCACCGCCCCCCCAGCCAAGGCCATTGCGCGGGCCAGCCCATTCATCAACCGGTAAACCAAAGCTGTTCCTTTCGGTCGTTTCCCTGTTGCATCAGCCGGGCAGCCCCGGCTTTTTGCAGTTTATCCATGTTGGTTTGGGGGGCCAGCCTAGGGCGCGCCCATCGGCCTTTGTCATGCAGCGCGGCGCGGCCCCTTGGGGCCATGCTGCGCCTTTTCCTCCCAAACCGAAATTGCACCGTGCTGTTTTCAGCATCTTTTTGCAACTTTACCATTCTCTTCCACGACACGGCCCTAACATTCACGTCACTGGGCATAGGTGCCGGGGTGCCGGGGCGGCATAAAACCGCCCGCGGGCAAATTTACGCTTCGAAATCGGGCTGTTTGGCCGGATGAGCCGCCGCGAATTCGGGCAGGGCCTGACAGGCCGCATTGATCGCGCTTACGCGCGTCAAATCTGTGATATCAACGCCAAAACGCTGCGCTGAAAACACCTGTGGCACAAGGCAAATATCGGCCAAACCGGGGGCATTGCCAAAACAAAACGGCCCCTCATGCGCCTCTTTTGCCAAATGCCCTTCGCAGGCTTCTAGCCCCTCGCGCAGCCAGCGGGCCAGCCAGGCATTGACCGCCCCCTCGTCCAGCCCCAGTTCGCCGCGCAGATACGACAGCACACGCAGGTTTTGCAGCGGATGGATCTCGCAGGCGATGATTTGCGAAAACGCGCGCACCTTGGCCCGCGCCACCGGATCGCTGGGCAACAGCGGGGGAGTGGGGTGGGTTTCATCCAGCCATTCCAAGATGGCCAGGGATTGATACAGCGCCTCGCCCTCATCGGTGATCAGAACCGGCAACAAACGCTGCGGGTTCAATTCGGTGAATTCAGGCGATTTCTGCGCACCGTTTTTCAGATGCACCGACTGAAACTGATATCCAACCCCTTTAAGATTAAAGGCAATCCGGCACCGATAGCTGGACGAGCTGCGAAAATAGCCCAAAAACTGCATCATTCGGCCTCGGTCAGTGACAGCGCCACCGGCGCCAGCCCGTCAATCGTGCCCTCGATCGTGTCACCTGCCACCACCGGGCCCACCCCAGCGGGGGTGCCAGTGTAAATCAGGTCGCCCGGCTGCAGGTGATAAAACCGCGACAGATGGGCAATAAGTTCGGGCACCGACCAGATCAGATCGGCCAGCGTGGCATCTTGCTTGGTCTCACCATTCACCGACAGCGCGATGCGCTGCGCGCCGATTGTGAATTCCGCCGCAGGTGTCAACGCGGCGATCACGGCTGACGCCTCGACATCTTTACCCAAATCCCAAGGGCGCTGCTTGGCCCGTGCCGCAAGTTGCAAATCGCGCCGCGTCATATCCAAGCCACAGCCATAGCCAAACACCACATCCATGGCATCGGCCTGCGCCACACGAAATGCCGGTTTGCCGATGGCCACCACGAACTCCATCTCGTAATGGTAATTTTCGGTTTCCAGCGGGTAGGGAATGCTGGTGCCGCTATGGCAAATCGCCCAAGGTGTTTTGGTGAAATAAAACGGCGCTTCGCGGTCTACCTCGACACCCATTTCTGCCGCATGGGCCGCATAATTGCGCCCAACGCAAAAGATGCGGCGCACCGGGTATGTGGCATCGCTACCCACCACTGGCACCTGTGGCAATGGGGGTAAATCAAATAGGGCTGTCATCGTGCGCGTTCCTCGTAATATCCAAGTTTTTCTTGCAGCGGCCGGTCTGATACGCGGATCAAAAAGGCGGGCGCGTCGGTTGTATTGGTGTGATCGATCTGGGCAAAGACGGGGGCGGTAAATGTATCGCGTTCCGTCCAATCGATGCGCACCCCCTCGACCATAGAATGCCCGCTGCCGCCAATCACGTGAAATACCGCGCTTTCTGACGAAAGAGGTGGGCGCAGGGTTTCGCCGGGGCGCACCATCATGGCGGTAAAGCCCATCACCGGCAAAATGTCTTGGCCGGTTTCGGGGTTTACATAATCCAGCTCTACCGCGCCTTCACCCCATTTGGCCATTTCGCGCAAGGCGGCTTCTGTGCGCTCCCACGGGAAGCGCATCATCGGATACTTGCGCGCCGAAGCCCCACGGCGCGAGGGCTTCAGACCCGAGGCCAAATATTCCACCATCGAGGCATCGGGGCGGTTGCGCTGCGCTTGCAAGGGGGCCTCTTCGGCGTAGGAGCCTTCAAGATACACAAACAGCGGCAAATCCAACACATCCAGCCAAACCACGGGCTGGGTGCCCTCGTGGCCATGATCGTGCCATTCGCCGCCCGGTGTCAGCACCACATCGCCACGTTTCATGGGCAATTTTTCACCGTCAACCACGGTGTAGCCCCCCTCGCCCTCGACGATAATGCGCGCGGCGGATGGGGTGTGTTTGTGGGCTGGGGCCACCTCGCCCGGCAACAAAAGTTGCATGCCAATATAAAGCGTGCTGGTGGCCTGCATGGCGCCCGTTCCGCGCCCTTGGTCTGACATCACCAGAACCCGGCGTTCGGCTTTTTCCACCGGGGTCAATTCACCCGCGCGCAGCAGCAATGGGCGCAGCTGGGTATATTGAAAATGGCTGGCTTTGGTCTGTGGCATCGGGCGGCCATGCGGCAGCACCTTGCGCATCATCGGCCACAGCGGCGCCACACCTGCCTGATCCATCGCCTCGCGATAGTCTTGCGGCAATTCTTCTAACGTGCCCAGTTGTTCGGCCATCGTGCCCTCCCATGAGATTGGCGATTTGCGTATCGCCCAATAGGACGTATACTTACTAAATCGCCCCCTGACAATGATAAGTATGCTTATCTATTGCCAGCCCCCTATATTTGTTATAAAGCATAACTAAAACAGAGCAAGGAAAAGATCGGGCATGGCTGAATTTCTTGATATGCCGGGCTTTTTAATCCGGCGTGCCCATCAAACCGCAACCGCGCTGTTTGCCGATTACATGGCGCAAGCGAACCTGCCGCTGACGCCGTTTCAATTTGCGGCGCTTTCAGCCATTGCCGCCCACCCCGGGCTGGACCAAGCCAGCGTTGCCACCATGGCCGACTGCGACCGGGCCACCATGGGCGGCGTGCTGGACAGGTTGGCCGAACGAGGGCTGATCTTGCGCCAAACATCGCCCAAGGACCGGCGCGCAAAGGTGCTGGATTTAACCCCAGAGGGGGCCGCGCTATTGGAACAAGCCACCCCCATAGCGGCCAAGGTGCAACACCAGCTTACCGCCGGGTTGCACCCAGACGAACGCCAACAACTGGCTGTTTTACTGGAAAAAATTGTTCAGCAACGCCCAGCTTAGCGCACCAATATTGCGCGAAAATCGTTCACATTGGTGCCCGTGGGCCCGGTGTCGAAAAGATCCCCAATCGCCTTGAACGCGCCATAGGCATCATGGGCGGCCAGCCGGGCCGCCGGGTCGACCCCTGCTGCGCGCATCCGGGCCACGCTGGTGCCATTGGCAAAGGCGCCTGCATTGGTTTCGCTGCCATCGATCCCATCGGTATCGGCGGCCAAGGCCTGCACGTTGTCCAGCCCATCCACCGCCAAGGCAAAGGCCAGCAAAAATTCGCTGTTGCGCCCGCCACGCCCGCCAGTGCCGCGCAACGTCACCGTTGTTTCGCCCCCCGACAGCATCAGCGCAGGCCGCGCAAAGGGGCGCGCGCGCGTGGCAATTTCGCGGGCCAGCGCGGCATGCACCCGGCCCACATCGCGGGCCTCGCCCTCGATCGAATCAGACAAGATATGCACCCCCAGCCCGGCAGATTGGGCAAGGGCGGCGGCGGCCTCTAGCGACTGCGCCGCCGAGGCAATAACCCTGACGCGATTGCCCGCAAAAGCCGCATCGCCGGGCTGGGGCGCATCTTCGGGCGCGGTGCGCAAAAACCGCGCCACCGGCTCTGGCAGATCTATGCCATAGGCCGCCACCAACCGCAGCGCCAAGGCGCGATCTGCCGCATCGGGCACCGTGGGCCCGCTGGCCACCTGTGCCGGGTCATCGCCGGGCACATCTGACACAACCAATGTATGCACCGGGGCAGGCGCGGCCAGCGCCGCCAGCCGCCCGCCCTTTATGGCGCTAAACTGTTTTCGAATGGCATTCATTGCCCCAATGGGTGCCCCCGAAGCCAAAAGCGCCGCATTCAGCGCCGCCTCATCCGCCAGTGAAAAGCCGGGCGGTGGCGCCGGCAACAGCGCCGACCCGCCCCCGCAAATCAGCGCAACAACCAGATCATCGGGCCCAAGCCCCTGCACCGCAGCGCATAGCGCCTGCGTGGCCTGTAGCCCGGCGGCATCGGGCACGGGGTGGGCGGCCTCTAGCACGCGGATAAAGCGGGTTTCACAGCCATAGCCGTAGCGGGTGACAACCACACCTTCGCACGGGCCCCAAAGTTGCTCGAAGGCGGCGGCCATCTGCGCTGCACCTTTGCCCGCCCCCACCACCACGGTGCGCCCCTTTGGGCGCGGGGGCATATGTGGGCGCAGCGCCGCCAGCGGCGCGGCGGCCTGCACCGCTGCACGAAAAAGCCCGGCCAGAAAGTCCTTGGAGTCAGGTGTCATCTGATGCCCCCCTTTGCATGCGCCAAAGATAAAGGGCGGCGCATCGCTGCGCCACCCTTTGCAACCAAAGCGATCACCGCACTGCGCGATCAGCCTTTGCCCTTCCATGGCACCAACCACCGTTCGGCGATCCGGAACAAAATATCAATCCCGTAGCCGATGATGCCGATCAAAATGATCCCCATGATCACGATATCGGTCAGCTGGAATTTTGCCGCCACCATGATCATCATACCGGCGCCTTTTTCCGCAGCCACCAGTTCGGCCGCCACCACAGTGCCCCAGCACACCCCCATTGCCACGCGCGCGCCCGTGAAAATTTCTGGCAACGAATTGGGAATGATCACATGCCGCAACACCTGCCATTTGCTGGCCCCCAGTGAAAAAGCCGCATGCACCTTCGAGATACGCACCCCCGAAACGCCCGATCGCGCGGCAATGGCCATGATCCATAGCGCGGCCAAGAACAACAAGATGATCTTGCCGCTTTCACCGATGCCAGCCCAGATAATCACCAGCGGGATCAGCGCCAAAGGCGGCACCGGGCGCATGAATTCTACGATCGGGTCAAACCAGCCGCGGAACCAGTTTGACAGGCCCATCGCATATCCCAGCGGAATGCCCACCAACGCCCCCAGCAAAAAGCCCAGCACAACGCGGTATAGCGACCAGCCAAGGTGCTCCCACAGGGTGAAGTTTTGATATCCCTCGCGGGCGATTTCCAAAACCCGGCCTGCCACGTCTTCGGGCGGGGGCAGCCAGATTGGCTCCATCTGCATGCCCTTGGGTGGCTCATAATTCAACGAGCCTTTGGGCGTTACCACCACACGGCCTGCGGTTGTTTGCACCTCGCCGCCCATGGTGACGGGGATGCCATCAATCGCAATCACCTGCGCGCCGTCGCTGCGGGTGATTTCATCGTTTTTATCAAACAAAATCAACTGCGAGCGCCAGGCCCCCACGGTGATTGTGTCATTCTTGGCAAATCCCGGCCCGGGGTCGACGGCGCGGGTTTCCACATCTTGGCCAATGGGAAACACGCGCACAAAAATGGTGGCATCATCGGTGCTGCCATCGGGCGCCTGCAGGGTGTAGGTGAATTCGGTATCGCCCAAGAAAGGGCCCGGCACATGCACCGGCACCAATTTCGAGCCGGTGAAAGCCCCCCAAAGCAAAAAGATTGTCAGCAGTGAAATCACGCTGGCCCAGCGATCGGGGCGCACCGCGCTTTCGTCACCGAAAGTCACCGTTTTCAGCGAGGTGTAATCGTGCCGCGCCGAAAGGCGGGTGGCCGCAAAGCGCACGACCACGAAGGCAACGACAAAGATCGTGACATAAATCGCCAAAGGTATCATGCGCCCGCCCCCGTTTCGGCCCGGCCCATGATTTCCTCTTCCATATCCCAAATCATCGACAAAATTTCTTCGCGTTTCTCGGCAAAATCGGGGTGTTTTTTAACCGTGCGCAAATCTTGGCCCACGCCCATATCGGCAAAGGGAAGGCGGTATTCCTTGTGAATGCGCCCGGGCCTAGGCGCCATGACCAACAGCCGTTCGCCCAACAGCAGCGCCTCTTCTACCGAATGGGTGATCAAAATGATGGTCTTTCCGGTTTCTTTCCACAGCTTCAACACCAGCCCCTGCATTTTCTCGCGGGTCAGGGCATCCAGCGCGCCCAGCGGCTCGTCCATCAAAATCACATCGGGGTCATTGGCCAAGCAACGGGCCAGCGCCACGCGTTGCTGCATGCCCCCGGACAATTCGTAAATGGCCTTGTCTTTGAAATCTTTCAGCCCAACCACATCAAGCAGATGTTCGACATTGGGCATGTAATCCGCAGCGCTGACCCCTTTCATGCGGGGGCCAAAACTGACGTTGTCGCGCACGTTCATCCATTCAAACAGCGCGCCTTGCTGAAACACCATGCCACGCTCGGCGTCGGGGCCGGTTACACGGTGGCCGTTCAGCATGATCTGCCCGGCGGTGGGCGCCAAAAACCCCGCCAAAATATTCAGCAAGGTGGTTTTACCACAGCCCGACGGCCCCAAAACCGACAGTAATTCACCCGGTTTCAGATGCAACGAGACATCTTTTAGCGCCTGAACCGCCCCGCCATTTGGCAGATCGAAACGCATAGAGATATTTTCGATAGATAGTCCTGTCATGGTCTGCCCTTGTTCGGGGTTTGCCCCGTTCTTGCGTGCCAAGGGCGCAGCCAAGCCGCGCCCTTGGTGTGGTGCAGCCTTACTGCGACGCTGCAACCAGCGGGCCGGTATTGACGTTGTTGGCATAGGTATCCAACGCCTTGTCAATCGCACCGGCGGATACGAACACATCGGCCACGCCTTTCATGAACTCTTGCGCGCCGCCGCCCAGCCACTTGGCCGACAACTGGTCTGCCACGGTGGGGAACACGAAAGTGGCCATGGTCGATGCGGTTGCGTCGTTATCCATGCCGCTGTCTTTGGCGATCACGGGCAGCATTTCTGCATGGTTGGCGCTGTCGGCCCATTTTGCGTTTGCCTCAGCCGTGACTTTTAGGAATTTGGCCACCAAATCGGGGTTTTCAGCGATAAAGCTGGCGGGGCCCGAGGTGACATCAAAGACCAAAATGCCCAAGTCTTCTTTTTCAGCGCCCGTCAGCAGCACGTTGCCATGCTCTTTCGCGCGGCGCAGCGCACCACCCCAGCCACAGAACATATCAACCGCGCCCTGCGCGATGGCTGCGGCCCCTTCTGGCGGGGCCATGTTGACAACTTCCAAGCTGCCCACATCCACGCCGAAATGGCTCATCTGTTTCAGGAAACCATAATGCGCAGCGGTGCCCAGCGGCACGGCCACTTTCTTGCCGGCCAATTCACCCGCGCTGGTTTTGTCGATTTCCAGATCGGCACGCACCACGCAGTTGTCGTTGTCCGAATAGCTGACCGCCACATCGATAATTGCCAAATCTTGGCCGGCGCTGGTGGCCACCACGAAGGGCGGCACGCCTTGGCTGACCGAAAGGTGCACATCGCCGCTGGCCATGGCCGCCGACATCGCGGTGCCGGTATCAAAGGCGCGCCAGTTCACCTTGACGCCCATCGCTTCGTCATAGGTGCCCATGACTTTGGCGTATTGGAAGGGCATCGGCCATTCCAAGAAATAGCCAACCGTAATCTCATCCATCGCTTGGGCTGCGCCACCCGCGAAGATGGCCATGCCGGCCACGGCCGATAGCATCTTAGATTTTAGTGTCATTTTTCATAACTCCCGTTCATTTTCTAAGGCCTGACAGCACTGCAGGCCCTGGGTTCGACCACCCTTTTTCTGGGCGATTCTGTTTTTCATACGGCCAGCCCCCGAATGACAGAGGCAGCACACAGCTGCCATCCGACCGGAAAACCTGATTCCGATCAATGACCGATTTGGGATTTTATGGCGAAAAAGCACAAAGCCACCGGCGTTTTAAGCGTTTCACAATGGCTTTTTCGGTTATCCTGCAACAGCTTCACGACAAGTGACCGTAAATTGGGCACACCGGCCCCAAAATTCTGGCTATACGCACTTGGGGTATCTGGCCCTATTTATTTCTGCGGCGCAGGAGTGTGATACACCAAGATATGCGCCGCACCGTCGGCGCCATTGCTGTTTCCTGAAAACCGAGGCCCGATATGGACGGAACTTTCGAAAACGACATCAACAAGATTGTAGACATGGACCGCGCCCATGTGTGGCACCACCTTGTGCAGCACAAGCCGTTCGAAACCGGCCAGCCCCGGATTATCGTCGAAGGTAAGGGCATTCACGTATGGGACCAGCACGGCAAAAAGCACCTCGATGCAGTGTCGGGCGGCGTGTGGACTGTGAATGTGGGCTATGGCCGCGAACGCATTGCCAATGCCGTGCGCGACCAGCTGATCAAGCTGAACTATTTCGCAGGCTCGGCAGGTTCGATCCCCGGCGCGATTTTTTCGGAAATGTTGATTGATAAAATGCCCGGCATGAGCCGCGTGTATTTCACCAATTCCGGCTCCGAGGCCAACGAGAAAGCCTTTAAGATGATCCGCCAAATCGCGCACAAGCGCTATGGCGGCAAGAAAAACAAAATTCTATACCGCGAGCGCGATTACCACGGCTCGACCATTGGCGCGATGAGCTGCGGCGGCCAAGACGAGCGTAACGCCCAATATGGCCCCTTCTCGCCCGATTTCGTGCGCGTGCCCCATTGCATGGAATATCGCCGCCACGAACAAGAGGGCGCGCCCGAACAGAACTATGGCGAATGGGCGGCTGAACAGATTGAAAAGGTGATCTTGGCCGAGGGCCCTGAAACCGTGGGTGGCCTGTGCCTTGAACCCGTCACCGCCGGTGGTGGCGTGATCACCCCGCCCGAAGGTTACTGGCAAAAAGTGCAAGAGATTTGCCGCAAATACGATATCTTGCTGCATATCGACGAAGTGGTCTGCGGCGTGGGCCGTACCGGCACATGGTTTGGCTACCAGCACTACGGCATCGAGCCCGATTTCGTGACCATGGCCAAGGGCGTTGCCTCGGGCTATGCGGCCATCGCCTGCTGCGTCACCACCGAGCGCGTGTTTGACATGTTCAAAGACGACGCCGACGACCCAATGAACTATTTCCGCGATATTTCCACCTTTGGCGGCTGCACCGCAGGCCCGGCGGCGGCGATCGAAAACATGCATATCATCGAGGAAGAGGGCCTGCTGGCCAACACCAACGCGATGGGTGACTATATGCTTGATCAGCTGCGCGCCCTGCAAGACAAGCACGCCGTCATTGGCGATGTGCGGGGCAAGGGCCTGTTCCTAGGCGCCGAGCTGGTGGCCGACCGCGACAGCAAACAGCCCGTCGATGAAAAACTGGCCCAGCGCGTGGTGGCCGAATGCAATGCGCAAGCGGTGATCATTGGGGTGACCAACCGTTCGATCCCCGGGCGCAACAACACGCTGTGCTATAGCCCGGCGTTGATTGCCACCAAAGACGATATCGACCAGATCATCGCCGCCACCGACGAGGCGCTGACCCGCGTTTTCGGCTAATTCGGAACGATCCAAACCTAGGCCCTCGGTGCAGACCGGGGGCCTTTTTTATGCGCGGGGGCGCAGCAAAGGTTGGATCGGCATATCATACCAGTTTACCAGCGCCATAAGGCCAGTTAATCTGCCCCCATGGCGATACCTGTTGAAACCTTTTTCCTAGATCCACATGCGCAAGCCACCTTGCAGGCGCGCATTCAACAGATGATTTCCCAAGGTATTTTATCAGGCCGCTTTCGCCCGGGCGAAAAGCTGCCGTCGTCGCGAAAACTGGCCGCGCATCTGGGTGTCAGCCGCATTACCGTAACCTTGGCCTATACCGAATTGGTGGCCTCGGATTATCTAACCGCACAGGGGCGTTCGGGGTATTTCGTGTCGGAAAATGCCCCAGAACCCATGCCAAAGCCCAACGCGCCCCCCACCCAAGACCGGGTGGATTGGGCCCGCGCCATTGGCCAGCGCTTTACTGGCGGGGTTGCGCCGGAAAAGCCCCAAGATTGGGCGCGCTATCGCTACCCCTTTATCTATGGGCAGGCCGATCCCACGCTATTTGACCACGCCAATTGGCGGCTGTGCGCGCTACAGGCGCTGGGGCAAAAAGATTTCGCAGCGCTTACCACCGATTACTATGACCAAGACGATCCGCAATTGGTGGAATTCATCGCCCGCCACACCCTGCCCCGGCGTGGGATCGTGGCCGATACGTCGCAAATTCTGGTGACATTGGGCGCCCAAAACGCGCTGTGGCTGGCGGCCCAAGTGCTGCTAACCCAACGCCGCACCGCCGCCGTAGAAGACCCGTGCTACCCCGCGCTGCGCGATATTTTAACCCAATCGCGCTGCCATTTGCGCCCTGTTTCAGTCGATGCAAACGGCCTGCCCCCCGACGCGCTGGGCGATGCGGTAGACGTGATTTTCACCACCCCCTCGCACCAATGCCCCAGTTCGGCCACCATGCCACTGGCGCGCCGCCACGCGCTGCTGGCGCGCGCGCGGCAATTGGATGCGCTGATTGTCGAGGACGATTACGAATTCGAAATGTCGTTTTTGCAATCGCCCTCGCCCGCGCTGAAATCGCTGGATCAAGATGGGCGCGTTATCTACGTGGGCAGTTTTTCAAAATCGCTGTTTCCGGGGTTGCGTCTGGGTTATTTGGTGGGCTCTGCCCCCTTTATCCGCGAGGCGCGCGCCCTGCGTGCCAGCGTTTTGCGCCACCCGCCGGGCCATATTCAGCGCACCGCCGCCTATTTCCTGTCGCTGGGCCATTACGATGCGTTGATCCGTAAAACCGCGCGCGTTTATGCCCAGCGCCGGCAGGTGATGGAAACCGCGATCCACCACTATGGCCTAGAAATTGCCGGCAGCGGTGCGCATGGTGGGTCGTCTTTTTGGATGCGTGCGCCAGATGGGGTGGATACCAGCCAATTGGCCCAGCAACTGCGCGCCCAAGGGGTGCTGATTGAACCGGGCAGTTCGTTTTTCCACGGCGAGACACCACCGCAAAATTTCTATCGCCTCGCGTATTCCTCTATTCCCTCCGAGCGTATCACCGAAGGCATTGCCATCATTGCGCGCGCCCTTGGCCAAACTGGCCCTAAGGCAGATCGGTAACTGGCCCTATTACCATTCCCCCCACCCTTTAGGTTGGCACCAGCAAACATCAGGGGCTTTGGCGCCCCGAATCCCCATGCCCGAATGACGGAGACATCCAGCATGAAAATGACCACGGAAGAAGCCTTTGTAAAAGTCTTGCAGATGCATGGCATTGAACACGCCTTTGGCATCATCGGCTCGGCTTTCATGCCGATTTCCGATCTGTTCCCGCAGGCCGGGATCAGCTTTTGGGATTGTGCGCACGAAGGTTCGGGCGGGATGATGGCCGATGGCTACACCCGCGCCAGCGGCAAAATGAGCATGATGATCGCGCAAAACGGCCCCGGCATCACCAATTTCGTGACCGCTGTGAAAACCGCCTATTGGAACCACACGCCGCTGCTGCTGGTCACCCCGCAGGCTGCCAACAAAACCATCGGCCAAGGCGGTTTCCAAGAGGTTGAACAGATGGCCCTGTTCAAGGATATGGTCGCCTATCAAGAAGAGGTGCGTGACCCCTCGCGGATTGCCGAAGTGCTCAACCGCGTCATCATCAATGCACGCCGGGCCAGCGCACCGGCACAAATCAACGTGCCGCGCGATTACTGGACCCAAGTGATCGACATCGAGCTGCCCCGCATTGTGGAATTCGAACGCCCCAATGGCGGCGACGAAGCCCTGACTGCCGCGGCAGAATTGCTGGGGCAAGCCAAATTTCCGGTCATTTTGAACGGTGCCGGCGTTGTGCTTGCAGGCGCAATTCCCGCCTCGATGGCGCTGGCCGAGCGGCTGGATGCCCCTGTATGCGTGGGTTATCAGCACAACGACGCTTTCCCCGGCTCGCACCCGCTGTTTGCCGGGCCTTTGGGCTATAACGGCTCGAAAGCCGGGATGGAGCTTATTTCCAAAGCTGATGTTGTGCTGTGCCTTGGCACGCGCTTGAACCCGTTTTCCACCTTGCCGGGCTATGGTATCGATTATTGGCCCAAAGATGCGCAGATCATTCAGGTTGATATCAACCCAGATCGCATTGGCCTGACCAAGAAAGTGTCTGTCGGTATCGTGGGCGACGCGCGCAAAGTTGCAGAAACGCTGTTGGCGCGCCTGCCCGAAACTGCGGGCGACGCCGGCCGCGACGAACGCCGCGCGCTGATTGGCCAAACCAAATCGGCATGGGCCCAACAGCTGTCCAGCATGGATCACGAAGATGATGATCCGGGCACCACATGGAACCAGCGCGCCCGCGCCGACAAACCCGATTGGATGAGCCCCCGCATGGCATGGCGCGCCATTCAAAGCGCGCTGCCGAAAGAGGCGATCATTTCGTCAGATATCGGCAACAACTGCGCCATCGGCAACGCCTACCCAACCTTTGAGGCGGGGCGCAAATATTTGGCACCGGGCCTGTTTGGGCCATGCGGCTACGGCCTGCCCGCCATTGTTGGCGCCAAAATCGGCTGCCCAGATGTGCCGGTTGTGGGCTTTGCGGGCGATGGCGCCTTTGGCATCGCGGTGACCGAATTAACCGCGATTGGCCGCTCGGAATGGCCGCCCATCACCATGGTGGTGTTCCGCAACTACCAGTGGGGCGCGGAAAAGCGCAACTCGACCCTGTGGTATGACGACAATTTCGTTGGCACCGAATTGGATACGCAAGTGTCTTATGCCGGCATTGCACAGGCCTGTGGCCTGCAAGGGGTTGTGGCCCGCACGATGGACGAGCTGAAAGATGCGCTGAACCAAGCCATCAAAGACCAGATGGAAAACGGCAAAACCACGCTGATCGAGGCGCTGATCAACCAAGAGCTGGGCGAACCCTTCCGCCGCGACGCGATGAAAAAGCCGGTCGCGGTGGCAGGTATCAACCGTGCCGACATGCGCCCGCAATCGGCCTAAAGCGCAGGGGTTGGGCCGCCAATGCAGCCCAGCCCCTAACGCCGCGCCAAGGCCAAGGTGACCACGGTTGCGGCCACGATATCGGCCACGGTGGCGCCGCGGCTTAGGTCGCACACAGGGCTGCGGAAGCCTTGTAAAATGGGGCCAAGCGCCTGCGCCCCGGCCAGCTCTTGGGCCAGCTTGTACGAAATATTGCCTGCATCAAGGTTAGGAAAGACCAACACATTGGCTTGCCCGTCGCCCAACCCCTTTTTGGCCGCCACCCGCGCATTTAGTGCGGCATCGGCCTGTATGGGCCCGGCAAAGCCTGTCGCTTGGGCGGCGATGCGCACCTTTTCCACGCTGCTGCCCGCCCCGCTGCTGCCTGTGGAATATGACAGCAAGGCCACATCAGCCCGCCCCAACAAGGCCTGCCCCGTCGCCGCCGAGGCCCGCGCGATATCGGCCAGCTCGGTGGCGCTGGGGTCTACGTTCAGGGCGCAATCGGCGAAAATCATTTGCCGCCCATCGGGAAACACCATCAAGAAAAACGAGCTGGGGGTGGTCACATCTTCGGCCAAGCCAATGGCAATCGCGGCGGCCTCGATCACCTTTTTGGTCGGCGCATCCGCCCCTGCCACCATGGCATCGGCCTCGCCCGCAGCCACCATCGCCGCCGCCAAATACAAGGGGCGCGCCAACATGCGGGCCGCCACCCCCTCTTTCAGCCCGCGCGCCGCAACCAAGGCGGCGATATGTGCCTCACTGGGCGCTTGGGGCAGGCGCAGCGGTTGGCACAGCCCTTGCTTGGCCAATTCGGCCATGGCCTCGGCCACCCGCGGCTCGTCTGCTTCGGGAAAGACCACGCGCGCAGGGTTGGCCCGCGCCGCGTTAAAAAAATTTTCCAATGCCAACATGTATGCCTCCGTATGCAGTGAAAGGAGCCAGCTATGACCGACGACGTCAAGATCAACCGTGGCCTGATAGGCGTGTATTTCGACCGATCCAGCGTAAGCCTCATCGATGGCGCAAAGGGCGAGCTAAGCTACCGCGGCTATTCCATTCACGATTTGGCCACCCATGCCAGTTTTGAAGAGGTATCTTACCTGCTGATCCACGGCGAATTGCCCACCCCCGAGCAGCTGCAACAGTTTGACGCCGCCCTCAAAGCCGCCCGGCATCTGCCAGATCAGATTTACGATATCATCCGCGCGTGCCAACATGGCCATCCCATGGATGTGCTGCGCACCGCCGTGTCGGCCTTGGCCGCGCTTGAACCAGATAGCCAAACCGCCACCGCCGAGGGCTATGTGCGCAACGGCCTGCGCCTGACCAGCCAAGTGCCGATGATCATCGCCGCCCACGAAGCGATGCGCAACAACCGCACGCCGGTGGCCCCCGACCCCGATTTGGGCCATGCCGCCAATTGGCTGTGGATGCTAAAGGGCGAAAAGCCCAGCGCCGATGCGGCGCGGCTGGCCGATGTTGATTTCATTTTGCATGCCGAACACGGCTCGAACGCCTCTAGCTTTGCGGCGCGGGTAACGGTTGGCACGCAAACCAACCTGCATGGCGCCATTGTCACGGCCCTGTCCACGCTGGCAGGCCCCGCCCATGGCGGCGCGGCCGAAGATGTGATGAAAATGGTGCATGAAATCGGCAGCCCCGAAAATGCCGCCGCTTATGTAAAGGCCAAGCGCGCCGCACGCGAACCGGTCACGGGTTTTGGCCACCGGGTTTATCGCGCCGAAGATCCGCGCGCGCGCCACATGCGCGAAGGCGTGCGCCGCTTGGGCCAAGAAATGGGCGCGCCGGAATGGTATGAAATTCTGCAAGCCGTGGTCGAGGCGATGAAACCCTATGCCCGCCATGGCCTGAATGTGAATGTCGATTTTTATTCAGGCGTGATCTACCAGCTGCACGCCATCCCCATGGATCTATACGTGCCCATCTTTGCCATCGGGCGCATGCCGGGCTGGGTGGTGCAATGCCTTGAGCAGCAGCACTCGAATATTCTGCTGCGCCCGCTGACCGCCTATAACGGCCCCGATGCGCGCCCTTGGGTTCCGCTGCAAGCGCGCTAATTTGCCCAGCACGGCTTGCCCCACAGCACAAGAGCGGCCACCATACCGCCAGGGAGAGACAGGATGAACCAGCCAAAAATAGACACCTCGCCCAAGGTTTCCGACGAGGTGCGCAAAACCACCTGCTATATGTGCGCCTGCCGCTGTGGAATTAACGTGCATATGAAAGCGGGCAAAATTGCCTATATCGAAGGCAACCGCGACCACCCAGTGAATAAGGGCGTTTTGTGCGCCAAAGGCTCTGCCGGCATTATGCAGGTAAACGCCCCTTCGCGGCTGCGCGCGCCGCTGAAGCGGGTTGGCCCAAGGGGCGCGGGCCAGTTCGAGGAAATCAGCTGGGACGAAGCGCTGCAGATCGCCACATCATGGCTGGCGCCGCTGCGCGAAACCGCCCCCGAAAAGCTGGCGTTCTTTACCGGGCGTGACCAGTCGCAATCCTTTACAGGCTGGTGGGCCCAGCAATTTGGCACCCCGAATTTTGCAGCGCATGGCGGGTTTTGCTCGGTCAATATGGCGGCTGCGGGCATTTACACCATGGGCGGCGCCTTTTGGGAATTTGGCCAGCCCGACTGGGACCATAGCAAGCTGTTCGTCATTTTCGGGGTGGCCGAAGACCACGACAGCAACCCCATCAAAATGGGCATTGGCAAATTAAAGGCCCGTGGCGCGCGGGTGGTGGGGGTAAACCCCATTCGCACCGGCTATAACGCGGTGGCAGATGATTGGTATGGCATCACACCGGGCACAGATGGGCTGTTGATTTTGTCGCTGGTGCATCTGCTGCTTCAGGCCGGGCGCGTGGATCTTGACTATTTGGCCCGCTGGACAAACGCGCCCGTGCTGGTGAATTGCACCGCAGGACACGCCGATTACGGCATGCTGCTGCGCGATGGCGAGGGCCGCGAGATGGTGATCGACCGCGCCACCGGCCAGCCCGCGCCCTTTACCCAAAAAGGCCTGCACCCCGATCTTTCGGCCAGCTATCAAAGCGCGGGCATCACCTATCGCCCGGTGTTCCACCTGATGGCAGAGCGCTATCTCGACACGCGCTACGCCCCCGAGGCGGTGGCCCAGCAAACCGGCATTTCCGCCAGCCGCATTCGCGCATTGGCCGCCGAAATTGCCCGCGTGGCCTTTGACGAGGCGATCACGCTAGATCAGGAATGGACAGATTTCCGTGGCGAAACCCATGCCAAAATGGTGGGGCGGCCGGTCAGTTTCCACGCCATGCGCGGTATCTCGGCCCATTCCAACGGGTTTCAGACCGCGCGCGCGCTGCATATGCTGCAGATCTTGCTGGGCACGGTGGAAACGC
>RFQY01000181.1 GCA_009924775.1 Paracoccaceae bacterium
GTGCCGCGCGCCTGCATATGGGGGTCTTGTGCCGATTGATCAGGCGCCAAAACCGGGGCCACGCAGGCATCGCTACCGGCAAACAAAGCCACCCAATGCGCCTGCGGCTGGCTGCGGAACACCGCGGCCAAAAAGGCGGTTTGCGCAGGCCATTGCGCGGGGTCGTATTGCTGGGCCAGCTCGGGGGCCGCTTGCAAGCCGAGCTGCGCCAAAAAGGTGGCATAAAACTTTGGCTCAAGGCATTGCACCGAAATCCATGCACCATCAGAGCAGGCGTAAGCGCGGCTCCAATGCGGGCCATCCAAAATGCTTTGGCCGCGCTGCATAGACAGCCCACCACTGGCGCCCAAAGACATCAGCAAATTCATCATATGCGCCGAACCATCGACAATGGCCGCATCCACCACCGTGCCCTGCCCACTGCGCCCAGCCCGAATGATCCCGGCCAGCATGCCCGCCACCAGATAAAGCGCCCCACCGCCGATATCGCCCACCAAGGTGGGCGGGGTAAAGGGCGCCTGCCCGGCATCCGATGCATACCACGCCGCCCCAGACAGCGAGACATAGTTCAGATCATGCCCCGCCTCTTGGGCGCGTGGGCCGGTCTGGCCCCAACCCGTCATACGCCCATAAACCAGCTTTGGGTTCAGCGCGTGGCACTGGGCCGGCCCAAGGCCCAAACGTTCCATCACGCCGGGGCGAAACCCCTCGATCAGCCCATCTGCGCGCGCCACCAGCTGGCGCACCACCTGCACGTCATCTGGCTGTTTCAGATCCAACGCAATGGCACGTTTGCCGCGATCCAGCGGGTTACGCTGGGGGGCGCCCGGTGCGCTGCTGCCGCTTTTGCGATGCACCACAATCACATCTGCCCCCAGATCAGCCAGCATCATCGCCGCAAAGGGGCCGGGCCCCAGACCTTCGATTTCGACAATGCGAATACCCTGCAGCATTGTGCCCCCTTTGGCCAACCGCCCCCTTGGATGCAGCCAATAAGGGCAAACTGTGCCCATAGGCGCAACACCCTGCCCCCTGCCGTGACGCAGGGTAAATGGCCCAAGCGCGGCTTAGTTCAGGTTGAAATGCAGCGGGTAGTGGCCGTTATCGAACGGGCCAAACAAATCGGGGATATCGGGGTGATTGACCGGCTCGCCCGAGCTGTCGGGCACGAGATTTTGCTCGGACACATAGGCCACGTAATAGCTGTGCTCGTTCTCGGCCAGCAGGTGGTAATAGGGCTGGTCTTTCGAGGGGCGGCTGTCTTCGGGAATAGAGGCATACCATTCTTCGGTATTGTTGAAACGGGGATCCACGTCAAAAACCACCCCCCGAAAGGGATGCTTTTTGTGGCGCACCACCTGACCCAGGTTGTATTTGGCCTGCGTCTTCAACATCGCGATTGTCACCTCGGTCTCCAGTTCGTAAACCCAAGGTCTGTGTATCGGCGATTTGCCCGCCAAGATCAAGGAAACACTGTGTGAATTTGGCCCTGACAGTCTTGGAAATCACTGCCCCCGTATTTGTGCTGGCCGCGATAGGCTATGCTTGGGTGCGGCTAGGGGTCGAGTATAAGGTGGATTTTGTCACACGGCTGGCCATGACGTTATCGGTGCCCTGCCTGATTTTCACCGCCCTGATGAAAACCCAGATCGAGCCCGCAGCGCTGACCGCTTTGTCGCTGGCCACGGTGGCCGCATATGGCGCGGTTACACTGGCGATGGTGGTGCTGGCCCGCTTGGCTGGGCTGGATATGCGCGCCTATGTGGCGCCATTGATTTTTGGCAATACCGGCAATCTGGGCCTGCCATTGGCGTTGTTTGCCTTTGGCGAAACGGGCTTGGGCTATGCGGTGGTGGTGTTTGCCATCATGGCGATATGGTCTTTTACCTTTGGTATATGGCTGGTGGCCGGGCGCGGTGCCTTTGGCAAGGTGCTGCGCGAGCCATTGCTTTGGGGCACCCTGCTGGGGGGGCTGTTTTTATGGCAAGGCTGGGAAACCCCGCGCGTGCTAACCCGCACGCTGGAACTGATCGGCCAGATGGCCATTCCCTTGATGCTGATCACGCTGGGCGTGGCGGTGGCACGGCTTACACCGGGGCGTATCAGCCAAGCGGTGGTGCTGAGCGTGGCCAAGCTGGTGGTTTGCGTGGCCTTGGCCTGGGCTGTGGGGCTGTGGTTCGAACTGGACAAGATCGCCTTTGGCGTCTTGGTGCTGCAAATCGGCACGCCTGTGGCTGTGACCTCGTATCTGCTGGCCGAGAAATACGGCGCCGATGCGCAGGCCGTGGCGGGGCTGGTGGTGGTTTCGACGGTTTTATCGGTCTTTGCCCTGCCTGCCATGTTGGCAGTGCTGCTTTAGTAGGCAGCACAGCGCCCCCGGGCATGGGAAACTGAAATGTCATTTCCCCCACCGGAAATTTGGGCTAATATCGCGCAAAAATCAGAATAAAAGTAGCGAGTGGCAGATGAGCAGACCCCTCAGCGCGTTGATTGTTTTTCTTCTTTTGGCCTCTTGCGGGGGCGGATATGGCACGGCCCCCAGCAATATGGACAATGCCTGCGCGATCTTGCAGCAGCGCCCCGGCTATGGCCGCGCCTTTGCCCAAACACAGGCAGAATGGGGCGTGCCAGCCGCGGTGCAAATGGCCACGATCTACCAAGAAAGCAAATTCATCAGCAACGCCCGCACCCCACGCAAATACCGCCTTGGGTTCATTCCTGCGGGGCGCCAAAGCAGCGCCTATGGCTATTCCCAAGCGCTGGATGGCACTTGGGACGATTATGTAAAAGCGCAGGGCCGTTTTGGCGCGCGGCGCAACGATATCCGCGACGCCACCGATTTCATGGGCTGGTATATGAACCGCTCGCGCGAGCGTAACGGCATTGCACTATCAGACGCACGCAACCAGTATTTGGCCTATCACGAGGGGCACGGCGGTTATGCCCGTGGCAGCCATAACGCCAAAAGCTGGCTTTTGCGGGTGGCCAGCAACGTGGAAAGCCGCGCCTATATGTATGATGCGCAGCTGCGCAGCTGCCCCCATCTATCGCGCTAAGAAACTGGCGGTTTGGGGGCAGGCGCGCGGCCATGGCCATAGGGCGGGCGCCCATCTTTGGGGCTAAGATAGGGCCGCAGCAGCGCCAAGGGGTGCGCCTTTAGCGACAGGCGCGTGGCCACGTAATCCTCGACCACCTCTTCACCGCGGCGCATTTTGGGCAAGGCGGGGGGGGGCTCGGCAATCACTTCGCCATCGATATCGGTATCAAACAAGGGCAGCGGGCTGGGCGCGCGGATGGCACGGGCCTGCCACAGGGCCTCGCGGCGCGACAGGCCCAGCGCGGCAAACACATCCGCCTCGGCCAAGCGCTGCAGCAGCATGGGTGCCACACCCGCGCGCCGCCACACATCTTGCACGCAGGTATAGCCATTGCCGCGCGCCCCCGCGATCCAGCCTGCCTCGTCTTGGGTCAGCCCCTTGACCTGCCGAAACCCCAGCCGCAACGCCAGCCGGCCACGGCCATCAGGTTCTAACGTATTGTCCCAAAAGCTGGCGTTGATACACACCGGGCGCACCACCACCCCATGGGCACGGGCATCGCGCACAATTTGGGCAGGCGCATAAAACCCCATGGGCTGGGCATTGAGCAGGGCACAGGCAAAAACCCCCGGATGGTGGCATTTCAACCAAGCACTGGCATAGACCAACAAGGCAAAACTGGCCGCATGGCTTTCGGGGAAGCCATAGGCGCCAAACCCCTCGATCTGGCTGAAACAACGCTCGGCAAAGGATTGATCATACCCGTTGGCGCGCATGCCGCGCAAAAACCGGGTGCGAAAGGCACTGACATTGCCATGTTTTTTGAACGTTGCCAGCGCGCGGCGCAGGCCATCGGCCTCGGTCGGGGAAAACCCTGCCCCAACGATGGCGATTTGCATGGCTTGTTCTTGAAACAGCGGCACGCCCAGCGTTTTGGCCAAAACTTGCCCCAGCGCATCTGAGGGAAAGCTGACCTTCTCTTCGCCATTGCGGCGGCGAATATAGGGATGCACCATATCGCCCTGAATGGGGCCGGGGCGAATGATGGCCACCTCGATCACCAGATCGTAAAAACATCGCGGGCGCATGCGCGGCAAGAAATTCATCTGCGCCCGGCTTTCCACCTGAAACACCCCCACCGTATCGGCGCGGCACAGCATGTCGTAAACGGCCGGGTCTTCGGCGGGCAGGCTGGCCAAACCCCAATCTTGGCCCAGATGCTGGCGCAACAAGTCAAACGCCTTGCGAATACAGCTTAGCATGCCCAGCGCCAGCACATCCACCTTAAGAATGCCCAAAGCATCGATATCGTCTTTGTCCCAGCAAATCACCGTGCGCCCATCCATGGCGGCATTTTCAATGGGCACCAATGCATCAAGCCGCCCCTCGGTAATCACAAACCCGCCCACATGCTGGCTAAGGTGGCGGGGAAAACCGATGATCTGCCCAACCAAACGCAAGACACGCGCCAAATGCGGGTCGTCCGGATCTAGCCCAATTTCACGCAGCCGTGCCGGTTCGGTGCCAGCGCCGCCCGAAAACCCCCACAGCTGCGATGACATGGCCGCCACCGTATCGCCCGACAGGCCCATGGCGCGCCCCACTTCGCGGATGGCGCGTTTGGCGCGGTAATGAATGACCGTGGCACATAGGCCCGCGCGGTGGCGCCCGTAACGCTGATAGATCCATTGGATGACCTCTTCTCGGCGCTCGTGCTCGAAATCAACATCGATATCGGGCGGCTCGTCGCGCGCCTCGGAGACAAAGCGCTCGAAGACCATCGTGCCAATCTCGGGGCTGACCGAGGTGACACCCAAGCAATAGCACACCACAGAATTGGCCGCAGATCCGCGCCCTTGGCACAAAATGCCCCGGCTGCGGGCAAAGGCCACAATATCATGCACCGTCAGGAAATACGGCTCGTAGCGCAGCTTGGCGATCAGGGCCAATTCATGCGCCACCTGCGCATGCACCTTTTCGGGCGCGCCTTGGGGGTAGCGCCATGCCAGCCCCTGATCTGTTAAATGCCGCAATCGCGCAGCGGGGCTTTGCCCCTGCCCCACCTCGGATGGGTATTCATAGCGCAGACTGTCTAGCGAAAACTGCAGCCCCGCGGCCAAGGCCCCCGCCGCGGCAACCGCCTGGGGGTAGGCATGAAACAGCCGCGCCATTTCGGCAGGGCTGCGCAGACGCTGTTCGCTATTGGCCAAGGCCTTGCGGCCCAACACCTCGACCCGGGTGCCAAGGCGGATGGCACAAAGCACATCGGCCAATTGCCGGCGGCTGCCGTGGTGCATCATGGGCCGGCCCGAGGCCACCAGCCCCAGCCCCAA
>RFQY01000182.1 GCA_009924775.1 Paracoccaceae bacterium
CGCGCGCGCTTGCGCGACGCGGGCGGCGGCCTCGGGCACTCGGGCGCGGGCCTCGACCAGACGCGCGCGGGCCTCGGCCACCATGGCGGGGCGGGTGCCTGCATCGATCTGGCACAGCACTTGGCCCTCTTGCACGAAACTGCCCTTGCGCAGCGGCTCTGACACCACTTGGCCCGCTGTTTCTGCCCGCAACTCGACCGAACGTGCCGCTTGCGTTTCACCGCGCAGCACCACAGCGCTGTCGATGACCTGCGCCTTGGAATGGCGCGCATAGACGCGCACCAAGGGGCGCGCGGGGGTGCTGGCCTCGTGGGCAGGGGCGGCGCCGGCATCCGTGGCGTTACCATCCGCGGGGGCCCCAATGGCAAAAGCCACCAGTTTATCGCGCTCCATCACCGCAAAATATAGGGCCACGGTAACAATGATGGCGGTCAGAATCGGAATAATGCGCATATGGGATCTCGAAAGGTTGGATAGCCGGCTGAACTGTCACGCTGTATTTACATAATGTCGCGATATGCGGGTTTTAAGCCTAATACGCTAAACTATCCAGTTTAGATTAGCTTTTTTCTTGTGAAACTTCAAGTTTCACGAATTCCCCCTGTAAATGGCCTGTTTTCGGGGCCTTGGCAGCGCAGACCCAAGCCGTTAAGAGAGAGGCCAAGGTTTCACAGGGGGTGATCGTGAGCGACACTGACAGCTTTATCGACGAAGTGACCGAAGAGGTCCGCCGGGATCGCTTGTTTGCGTTGGTGCGCAAATATGGCTGGATCGGCGTCTTGGCGGTGCTGTTGCTGGTGGGCGGCGCGGCGTGGAACGAATGGCGCAAGGCCCAAGACACAGCGCAGGCGCAGGCGCTTGGCGATGGCTTGCTGACAGCGCTGACCCAAGACACACCAGAAGCAGCGCTTGCCCAATTAGATCAACTGCCCACAGACCGTTCTGGCGCCACGCTGGTGACAGGCTTTGCCAAGGCCGCCCAACACCTTGCCGCGGGCGACACCCAGGCCGCTGTGGCGCAGTTTGAAACATTGGCCACCGACGCCCAGATCGCCCCAGCCTATCGGCAATTGGCCAGCTTTCGCGCGCTGACATTGGCCAGCACCCGCAGCACCGCCGAACGGCGCCTTGGGTTCGAGGCCTTGTTGCAATCAACAGGCATCTTACGGCTGCTGGCCGAAGAACAATTGGCCCTGCTGGACATCGAAGAGGGCAATTCAGACGCGGCAAAAGAGCGCCTGAACAAGATCATCGCTGATGCCGAAACCACAGCAGGCTTGCGCCGTCGTGCCGCGCAGTTGATTGTGGCATTGGGCGGCAGCGTGCCGCAAGCTGGCTGAACGGGCAGCTGGCCGGGGCGGGGCCCCAGCAAGACTTGAAAGCGCCAGACAGGTGGCGCAAACCACGAGGGCAAAGAAGTGAAAAAACGCGCATTGTTGATCGGTTTGGCCGGTGCCCTGCTGCTGGCGGGATGCGAAGAAAAAGAGCCCGTTCTGGTTGGCAAGCGCGAAGATATCCGCAGCAGCCAAGCCGCCACGCCCCTTGGGCCGACGCCCGTCAGCCTGGCCCAGGCCCAACGCAACAGCGCATGGCCACAGGCCCATGGCACCCCGCGGTTTCGCACCGAAAACGCCGCATTGTCGCGCCAGCCCCAGCTGGTCTGGAGCGCCCCCATCGGCGAGGGCGACAGCCGCAAACTGCGCCTGAACACCGACCCCGTGGTTGCGGCGGGGCGCATCTTTACGATGGATGCCAACGCCAGCGTCATGGCCCATAGCACCGATGGCGCGCCTTTGTGGCAACGCTCGCTGGTACCACCGGGCGATGACCCGTCCGAGGCCATGGGCGGCGGCATGGCTTTTGATCAGGGGCGCTTATACGTGGCCTCGGGCTATGGTTTGCTAAGCGCCTTGGATGCCGCCAGCGGCGCGGTCATCTGGCAACAACGCTTGGGCGCCACAGGCTCGGGCAGCCCCACCGTTGCCGATGGTCTGGTGTATCTGGTGGCGGGCGATGACACCGCATGGGCCCTTGATGCCAACACGGGCCGCATTCGCTGGCAGCTTTCTGCACCACCAGATGTGACCAACGTATTGGGCGCGCCAGCCCCAGTGTTGAGCGATGATTTCGTGATCTTCGCCTATGGCGGCGGCGAAATTCAGGCGGCATTTCGCAAAGGTGGCCTGCGCATTTGGGACAGCGCCGTGGCCGGCCAAGACCGCTTTTCCGCCGCAGCCAAGATCAGCGACATCACAGGCGCCCCGGTTTTGGCCGGCGGGCGGCTGTTTCTAAGCACGTTTTCTGGGCGCAGCGTGGCCATCAACCCCGACAATGGCGAACGCCTGTGGACAGCCCCCTATGGCGCATTGTCGCCCTTGTGGGCCACGGGCAGCGCGGTGTTCTTGGTTTCGGAAAGAAATATGCTGGTGCGGCTGAATGCCAACGATGGGCGGTTGGTGTGGTCGGTGCCACTGCCGCTGTTCACCGAAAACCGGGCCAAGCGGCAAAGCCAGATCTATGCCCACCACGGCCCCATTCTGGCCGGTGGCCTGCTATGGGTCGCCTCAAGCGATGGCGCGCTGCGCGGGTTCGACCCGGTTTCGGGCGCTTTGACCACGCAGGTTGCCATTCCCGATGGCGCGACAACCCAGCCGGTGGTGGCCAATGGCACGCTTTATGTGGTCAGCAGACGTGGCGAACTGCACGCTTTCCGTTAGGCATGCTTTACTGTAAAGCGGCAGCTTGACGCCGTTGGAGACACGGAAAATGAGCTTTACCTTGGCCATCGTGGGCCGCCCCAATGTGGGCAAATCCACGCTATTCAACCGACTGGTTGGCAAACGTCTGGCGCTGGTGGATGACCAGCCCGGGGTGACACGCGACCTGCGCGAAGGTGCCGCCCGGCTGGGCGAGCTGCGCTTTACCGTGATCGATACGGCAGGGCTGGAAGAGGCCACAGATGACAGCCTGCAAGGCCGGATGCGCCGGCTGACCGAGCGGGCGGTGGATATGGCAGATATCTGCCTGTTCTTGGTGGATGCCCGCGTGGGCGTGACACCCGCCGACGAAATTTTCGCAGAAATCCTGCGCAAACGTGGCCGCCACGTGATTGTGGGGGCCAACAAAGCCGAAGGCAATGCGGGCGAGGCGGGCTTTCTAGAGGCCTATGCCTTGGGTCTGGGCGAGCCGGTGCGACTGTCGGCAGAACATGGCGAGGGCATGATCGACCTGCTGGACGTGCTGCGCCCCTTGGCCGACGAGCTGGCGGTTCTGACCCCCCATGCCGAGGCCGAAACCGACGTGGCCTTGGGCGACGAGGGCGAGGACCTGCCAGAATGGGATGGCGGCGACGACGTGCCCCCCTTTCGCCAGCCCACAATCGATCGCCCGCTGCAAGTGGCGGTGGTGGGGCGCCCGAATGCGGGCAAATCGACCTTGATCAACAAATTGCTGGGCGAAGACCGGCTGTTGACCGGCCCCGAAGCCGGCATCACCCGCGACGCGATATCGCTGACCCTCGATTGGGAGGGGCTGCCGGTGCGAATTTGGGACACTGCCGGCATGCGCAAACGCGCCCGGGTGCAAGAAAAGCTAGAAAAACTTTCGGTCAGCGATGGGTTGCGCGCGGTCAAATTTGCCGAAGTGGTGGTGGTGCTGCTGGATGCGGCCATTCCCTTTGAACAGCAAGATTTGCGTATCGCCGATCTGGCCGAGCGCGAGGGCCGCGCCGTCGTGGTGGCGGTGAACAAATGGGACATCGAAGACGAAAAGCAAGAAAAGCTGCGCGACCTGCGCGAAGCCTTTGAGCGGCTTTTGCCGCAATTGCGCGGCGCACCGCTGGTGACGGTTTCGGCCAAAACCGGCAAAGGGCTGGACCGCCTGCGCACCGCGGTCGAGCGGGCCTATACGGTGTGGAACACGCGCATCCCCACAGGCCAGCTGAACCGCTGGCTTTTGGGCATGGTCGAACAACACCCGCCCCCAGCCCCACAGGGGCGCCGGATCAAGCTGCGCTACATGACCCAAGCCAAAACCCGCCCACCGGGGTTTGTGGTGATGTGCAGCCATCCCGATAAAATTCCCGACAGCTACACCCGCTATTTGGTGAATGGCCTGCGCGAAAGCTTTGACATGCCGGGCACGCCCATCCGCGTCTTTATGCGCGGGCAGGGGGACCGCAACCCCTATAAGGGGCGGCGCGAGAAAAATGCCGGGGCTTTGCAAAAACACCTGAACAAAAAGGGCTGAACCCGCCCTATTTTGAGTATTTGCAGCAAGATGAAGGGGAAAGCCCGCGCTTTCCCCGACAGTGCGTTAAAGGCCGGGGCGCAGGTGCAGGCAAGCTGCCTGCGTTTGGTTTTCAAGCACAAGCGCGATTTTGCGCGTTTCAGCAAGGCGGCGCAGCAGGCTGAATTGCACATTGCGCGGGCTGAGCGCCGTGTCTGGGCCGGTTAAGAGCGCCCAGCGTTCGGGCATGGGCTGAATTTTTTCGCCCTGCGCGGTGATGTGCCAATTGGGCCCATCGCTGGCAATGCTAAGCGTGCCGCCGGTTGGCAATGCCCCCTCGAGGCACAGTAAAGACAGGCAGATAAGTTGCACCATGGGGCGGGACACCGGCGCGCAGGGTTGGCAGTGATAGTGTACGCGGCTATCGCGGCCAAGGGCGTGCAGCAATGTCGACAGCTCTTTATGCGCGAAATCCGCCCCGGCATCGGCGGCGCCAAAGGCCAGGCGAAAAAATTGCAACCGCGCCTGGGCTTGGGCCAGGCTGGCGGTGATCAGGGCCATTTCGGGGCTATTTTGGGCGGCGGTTTGGCCGGCCAGCGACAGCAGCTCTAGCCCGTTGCCAGCCGCGCCGATCGGGCTTATCAGGTCGTGGCAGATGCGGGCGCTTACAAGCCCGGCCAGATCCGCTGTGTCGCTGTGCATGGCGTCCTCTGATAGGCAAAATGGGGCCAAGATGGATGATTTGAACGGATTTTTGGAACCCGGAATGTTGGTGCGCCATCCCAGTTGCCCGGACTGGGGAATTGGCCAAGTGCAATCGCGCATTGGTACGCGGATTACGGTGATGTTTCCCGAGGCGGGAAAAGTGGTGATCGAGGGGGCGCGCGTGGCGCTGGAGCCTGTCTTTGATGCATCGTGATGGTTAATAAATGGTTACCAAAGGGCGTTGCCTGCACGTGCACCACGATGGTGGGGTGTGTTGCACCTGTGATGTGGCTGAGCTTAGATAGGGCCATGCAAGGACCGATAAGCAGATGACACAACCCGCCCCCATCGCGCCAGTTTTTCGCACATCTTTGGCGCAAAGTGCCGAAGACCTGCGCGCGGCGCAGCGCCTGCGCTATGCTGTGTTTGTCGAGGAAT
>RFQY01000183.1 GCA_009924775.1 Paracoccaceae bacterium
CCCACCGACAGTTTATCGACCGGAAAGTTCGATTCAAACATACACCGTTCGGGCCCGAAGACTTGCAGCATATGCTGGTAATAATGGCCCTGTGCCGCCACCACCTCGTCTGATGTGGGCGGTTTGGCCCGTCCGTCCCAGCCAAACCCATTGACCGGCATGGCCAGCCCACCCAGCTTGGCCACCACATTTGGGCAAGCCGAGATGGCCTCCATCTCGCGTTGCCACTGGGCGAAGCGCGCCTCGCGCTGGCCTGCAAATCGCACGGTGCCCATGGGGGTGCCGAAGTGATTTAGAACGATCGTGGTATCGGGGCAGGCCTGCGCCAAGGCCAGAAATTCGGCGTTTTGGGGGTGGAAATGCCATGTGTCATAGCTAAGCCCATGCGCGCCCAAAATGCGCAGGCCGCGCTGGAAATCTGGGTCAAGATACAGGCCTGCATCCAGCCCGCCCTTAAACATGATCTGATCGCGCTGCGGATCAAAGGCGCCGGCATGGCGGATGCCGCGAAACAGCGGCGAGGCGGCCTGATGGGCGGCCAAAACTTGGGCCAGTGTGTCTGGGGGCAGGCGCAGATCTGCATGGGCGACGATGGCGGCAATCTGGGCATTTTGGGGCTGTGTTTGCGCCTGTTCGGCCAAGCCTTGCACATAGCGGGTTTCATTCACGGGCGCGAACGGGTCGCGCCCCGCCGCCTCGCGGTCATAGGCGGCGCCACATTCAATAAAGACCGTTTGGCGCACATTATGCCCGCACCCAGTGTCGGCCCAAAGCTGCGCCAGCTCGTATTGGCTGCCCAAACGATTGGGCCACAGGTGGTGGTGCGGATCCACGATTTCGCGGTCTGGGTCCAAGACAGGTTCGGCGATTTGCGCGTGCCAGCTGTCTAGATCTTGTGGATAAATCATGCGGGCCTCCCTTTGCGGTGATGCTGTGCCAGCCCGCAGCAAAAGGCAAGGCCGCTGGTGCGGGGCCCAAATTGGCCTACCCGGCCAAGGCCGAATACGGTGCGTAAAAATTTCAGTTTCTTTCTGGGCCGCCTGTTTTTATCTTGGCGCAAACAGCGAGTTTAAAACTATGTCGTCATCCGCGGGACCGGATCCGAAAATAGAGGCAATCGTTGCATTGGGCGCATCGGCCGGCGGGCTAGAGGCGTTGGATGGGTTTTTCAGCGCCCTCGACCAATCTTTGCCTGCGGCCTTTGTGGTTATTCAGCACCTTTCGCCCAGCCATGAAACCATGATGGATACGCTGCTGGGGCGCCATACGCGCATGCCTGTGCATATTGTGAAAGAGGGCATGGCGCTGGAATTGGGGCATGTCTATGTGATCCCGGCGGGCGTCACTTTGACAGTGTCAGACAAGCGGTTTCACCTTGATCCGCGGCCGGTAAAAGGGGCGCCGCACCCGATCAATGCGTTTTTCGACAGTTTGCCACAATCTGGCTATGACAGGTTGATTGGCGTGGTTCTGTCTGGCACGGGCTCTGATGGGTCGGCGGGGCTGAAATCGGTGGTCGAGGCGGGTGGCTGGGCCTTGGCGCAAAGCCCCGATACCGCCGCCTTTGATGGCATGCCGCTCAATGCGATGGCCACGGGTTTGGTGCATAAATCGGGAAACCCGACGGAATTGGCTGCCACGGTTGAACAGATCGTGCGCGAGGGGGCGCGCCCGGTTTTGATGACCACCCCGGACAATATTGCCGATGATTACCAAAATCTGCTGCAAGAGATCAGCGATAAGGTGCAGATCAATCTGGACAATTACAAACCCCACACAATTTTGCGCCGGCTTGAACGGCGGATGTTGGCCACCGGTAAGCACGATTTGCCCGCCTATCTGGCGCAGTTAGATGAGGGTGGCAAAGAGGCCATATTGCTGCGGCGCGAGATGTTGATCCCGGTCACCGCCTTTTTTCGCGATGCTGATGCCTTTCAAGCCCTGACATCGGAGGTGATCAAACCCCGCCTGCAGGCCGCCGCGCAGGGCAAACGGCCCATGTTTCGGGCGTGGTCGGTGGGCTGCGCCACGGGCCAAGAGGCCTATTCGCTGGCCATTACCGTTCTTGAAGCCATGCGCGAGACGGGGCTGGATTTAGAATTCAAGCTGTTTGCCACCGATATCGAACGCTCTTATCTCGATGTTGCCTCGGCCGGGAAATACCCCGAACGGCTGTTGCAATCGCTGCCGCCTGATATTTTGGCGCGCTATTTCATCCGAACCGAGGACCGCCAGTATCAGGTCAATGCCACGCTGCGGCGCGCCATCGTGTTTTCGCAGCACGATGTTTTAGGCGACCCGCCATTTTTGGATCTGGATTTGGTGGTGTGCCGCAACCTGCTGATCTATTTCCGGGCCGAGGCCCAAGACCGCGCATTGCGGCGTATGTTGTTTGGGCTGCAGGCTGGCGGCGGGCTGTTTTTGGGCAGTTCCGAGGCGCTGGGCCCCTTGGCGGGGCATTTGGAAACCCTGTCGAGCCGCAATAAATTATATCGTGCACCGGGGCGCATGCGGCATCTGTCTGGCGGCGAGGTGTTGATGAAACGCCGCCCCATTCCGGTGATGACCGACCCAAGCCCCAGTGCGGCTGCACAAAGCGTTTTGCATGGCGATGATATGCTGTCGCGGGGGCTGTCTGATGCGTTGATGGGTGCCTTTGTGCCGCCCTCGGTGGTGGTGGATAACAACCGCGAAGTGCGCCACGTGTTTGGCGATGTCACCCCGTATTTGCGCTTTCGCGACGGGGGGGCCTCGTTGGATCTGATGCAGCTGCTCCCTATTCAATCGGCGGCGATTGTCTCGACCGTGGTGATGGCCGCGTTTCGCCACACCGAAGTCCTGCATCCAATTATTTTGCACCCCGAAGACGACCCCGATTTGCCCTTTGATATGGCGGTAAAAATTGAAACGCGGCGCTTACCGGAAACCGCCCATTTAAGCCAGCCGATGGTGTTGTTGTCATTCGTGCCCATGCAAACCGTACCTGCCGAAGCGGCGCTGCCGCCCGAGGCGCGCGATCTGGCCACGCTTTCGGCCAGCCGCGCCACGGAATTAGAAGGCGAATTGGCCCGGGTCCGCGCCACGCTGAAATCCACGGTCGAAGAACTGGGCAGCGCCAACGAAGAATTGCAAGCCAGCAACGAAGAGCTGATGGCCTCGATCGAAGAGCTGCAAAGCACCAACGAAGAGCTGCAATCGGTGAACGAAGAACTGCACACGGTAAATGCCGAATTGCAGGAAAAGATCTTACAGCTCAACGAGGCCTATGCCGATCTGGAAGGGCTGTCGCGGGCGGCGCGCATTCCGCTGGTGTTTTTGGACAGCGCCGGCACGATCACCCGGTTTTCGGCCCAAGCCACCGAAATTTTCCGCCTGCGCGACCAAGATATTGGCCGCCCGCTGGCCGATATCACGAACACGCTGCATCAACTGGATCTTGAAGCCTTGATCGCCCAAGCGCTGGATGGCCAAAAGCCGCTGCAGCTGGAAACAACGGATCGCCAGAACCGCAGTTGGCTGGTTTCTGTCCAGCCCTTTATGGGCCGCAACGCCCACGAGGCGCGGGTGGTGCTGTCGTTCATTGATGTCTCTAGCGTTCAGGATATGCGGTTTTTGCAGTCTGTGGTTGATGCGACGCCGCAGAATTTGGCCGTGCTCGACCCGGCGGGCACGATCGTGATTGTCAACGAAAGCTGGCGCCGCTTTGCCGAAGAGAACGGCGCAAATGCCGCGCTGATAAACGGGCGTAACATCAATTATCTTGAGGTCTTGAAGAAGGCTGCTACCTCTGAGCCAGGTCAACTTAGGGTGTTAGAGGGGTTGCAAAGCGTGCTTTCTGGGGAAAAAGATCAGTTTTCCACCCTGTATCCATGCCACTCGAAGCGGGAAAAACGGTGGTTTTTAATGCACAGTTCCAGCCTACGTGACGGTGGCTGTGTGGTAACACATCTCGATGTCACAAACCTGCGGCAGGCCCGCAAGACGAAGGAACAGCCATGACCGACAAGGGCAGGGCACGCGCGCCAGAAGAAATTGCACGCACCCGGATCGAGGCGTTGTTGAAAGAGGGCAAGCTGCCCACGCTGGAAACCTTGCTGAAACGCGAGGTTCTGGACCTGAACGAATTGTCGCTAGATCTGCTAACCCATCAGGTCGAAATCGAGGTGCAGGCCGAACAGCTGCGCGAGGCAAACGCCGCGCTAGAGGCCGAGCGCCGCAAGTTCGAACAGATATTTTTCCACATGCCTGTGGCCGCCGGGCTGATCGATTTGGGCAGCGGTGTGTTGACGGCAGAAAACCACAAATTCCGCAGCCTTTTTCCCCAGCGTTTTAGCGAAACCGCAACGGTGCGCTATATCCGGCATTTTGGCGAAAACCGCATCGATCAAGACCGCATTTCGCTGGCTCTGGCCGATTGTCGGCTGGGCGCCAGCGCCGATGTGCGGGCGGTCAGCTTATGTGACAGCCTGCCAGATCACTATGCCATGTGCGATATTCGCATGGCGCGGCTGGAATTGGGCGAAGATGGCAGCGATTGCGTGCTGGCCATTATTCAGCCCTATACCCACCGTCTTTAGCCTGCGCGCAAACCCCGCGTTACACAGCCGCCTATAGCGCCACGCGCTGGCACCACGCTGGCACCTCGTTGGCTAAGCGGTGCCTAAGCGGTGGCTTGGGTGGCACAGGGTGTTACATCGCGCCGCCGCGGTGCATTTGCAGGCTTTCCACCCCAATCATGCGCAGCGCATGGACGGCAATTTTATCGGCTGTCAGCCCGGCTGCGGCATACATCGCCTCGGGGCTGGCTTGGTCGATGAACTGATCAGGCAGCACAAGGCTGCGCAGGGCTGCGCCGCTTTGCAATTGCCCGGTTTCGGCCAGATAATGCAAGACTTGTGCGCCAAACCCGCCCACTGCCCCCTGTTCAATGGTCAGCACCGCGCGGTGGTGGGCCACCAGTTGATCGATCAAGTCATGGTCAAGCGGCTTGGCAAACCGGGCATCGGCCACGGTGCATGACACGCCTTGGCGTTCCAGCAGCGTGGCAGCGGCCAGCACCTCGGGCAGGTGGGCGCCAAATGACAACAGCGCCACCTGCGTGCCCTCGCTCAGCACCCGGCCTTTGCCGATGGTCAAGGGCAGGGCGGGGCCCTCTAGGCTGGCGCCGCTGCCCTCGCCACGGGGGTAACGAAAGGCAATGGGCCCGCTATCATGGGCGGCGGCTGTGGCCACCATGCGATGCAATTCTGCCTCGTCGCCTGCGGCCATCACCACCATGCCGGGCAAATTGGCCAGATAGGCAATATCGAAACTGCC
>RFQY01000184.1 GCA_009924775.1 Paracoccaceae bacterium
TGGCAAATTGGGCGCCCAGCTAAGCCGCGTTGCCGATTTGATGCACAGGGGCGATGCGCTGCCTTTGGTGGCGGGGGATACGCCTATGGGTGATGTGCTGCTGGCGATCAGCCAAAAAGGGTTTGGCGTGGCCGGTGTGGTCGATGCGCAAGGCGCCTTGGTGGGGGTGATCACTGATGGCGATTTGCGCCGCCATATGGAGGGGCTGCTGGCCCTAACAGCCGCCGATGTTATGACCGCGGCCCCGAAAACCATTGCCCCCGATGCGCTGGCCGAACAGGCTGTGTCGGTTATGAACCAACGCAAAATCACCTGCCTGTTCGTGGTTGACCCGGTGCAGGGCGGGGCGCCGCAGGGGCTGTTGCATATTCACGACTGCCTGCGCGTTGGGTTGGGCTAAATGGCGGCGCGGCGCGGCTTTGATACCTCTCGCGCGGTTTCATGGTTGCGCATCATCCTGCCGCTTGCGGGCTTGGGCCTGATCTCGTCGTTGTTTTTGCTGTCTCGGGGGGTGGAAACCGACACGAGCATTCCGTTCTCGCAAATTGATTTGCGCGAAAGGGTGCGCAACCAACAGGCCACTGCGCCGTTGATTGCGGGGCAAACCGATGGGGGGGATTTGATCTCGTTCACCGCAGATAGCGCCCGCCCAGACCTGCAGGGGCAGGGCCGCGTATTGGTGGTGGCGCCGGTGGCGCAGCTGGAAACCTTGGCTGGGGGGCGTATTGTTATGCGGGCGGCCAATGGGGCGCTGGATAATGCCGCGCAGCAAGTGGAATTTGCCGGCGATGTGGTTGTTGAAACCTCGGGCGGGTTTGTCATTACAACCCAAGGGTTGATTGGGCGGCTGCAAAGCGGTGTGATGGAAACCACCGATGATGTGCAGGCAAAAGGGCCAATGGGCCAGATCGAGGCGGGGCATTTTCAGTTGCGCCCAAATTCGGCGGGCCCGGGAAATGAACTGCTGTTCACACGCGGTGTGAAACTGATATACAATGTGCAGCCATAGGGGGATGTTGTGCTGCTGGGACGTGTAATGATTGCCGCTGCCTTGTGCTGCGCGCTGCCGGTGTTGGCTGCGGCACAGCAGGCCATTGCTTTTGGTGCTGCGGCCCAAGATAGCACCCTGCCTGTCGAGGTAACAGCGGATGCACTGGCGGTAAACCAAAGCGATGGCACGGCCGAGTTTTTGGGCAACGTGCTGATTGTGCAAGGTGAGATGCGCCTATCGGCGCCGCGGGTGTTTGTGACCTATGCCGAGGCGCAGGGCCAAATCAGGCTGCTAGAGGCAACCGGCGGTGTGACGCTGGTCAGCGGTGTTGACGCAGCCGAGGCGCAGCGCGCCGATTACAATATTGAAAAAGGTGTGGTGGTGATGAGTGGGGATGTTTTGCTAACCCAAGGGGGCACTGCGCTGACGTCGCAGAGCATGACAATTGATCTGGGCAAAGGCACAGCCGCTTTGACGGGCCGTGTGAAAACGGTGTTAAAAGCGCAACCCGCACAGGAGTAAGCCATGCCAAACCCGCAATTGCAATTAACGCCGGGCTTGGCGGGCTTGCAGGTGAAAAACCTGCGTAAAAGTTATAAAAAGCGGGTTGTGATCCGCGATTTCAGCATGGAGCTGAACCGCGGCGAGGTGGTGGCGCTGCTGGGGCCCAATGGGTCGGGCAAATCGACGACATTTTACATGATCGCCGGGCTGGTCAATGCCGAGGCGGGGCAAGTCAGCCTAGATGGCGAAGACATCACCTACCTGCCAATGTATCGCCGGGCGCAGCGTGGCATTGGCTATTTGCCACAAGAAATGTCTATTTTTCGCGGCCTCAGCGTGGAAGACAACATCACTGCCGTTCTCGATATTGCCGTGGCCGACCGCCACAAGCGCCGCGAGCGGCTAGAAGAATTGTTAAGCGAATTTTCCATCGAACATCTGCGCCGTGCCCCTGCGCTGGCCCTGTCGGGCGGCGAACGGCGGCGGGTGGAAATTGCCCGCTGCTTGGCGGCAGATCCGAAATATTTGCTGTTGGACGAACCCTTTGCCGGGGTCGACCCGATCAGCGTGGGCGATATTCGGCATTTGGTGGCTGATTTGAAAAAGCGCGGCATTGGTGTGCTGATTACCGATCACAACGTGCGTGAAACGCTGGAAATTGTGGATCGGGCCTATATTTTGCACGATGGCAAAGTGCTGATGAGCGGCAGCCCGCGCGATGTGGTGCGCAACGAAAATGTGCGCCGGGTCTATCTGGGCGATAATTTTCGCATCTCCTGATTTCGCCCGTCACTCTGGTTTCGATTGACAAGCCTAGGGCGACTCGCCTCAAATGGGGCTATGACATTCACGGATATTGCACCGCGCTTTATTGTGGTCTTGGTTTCAAGGCCGGGCCGGTTTGATCCCCTGAAAATGTCACAATCCAGCACCCCGCGCTAACAGGCTCGGCCGTAATTTCGGCTGTGGGCGCGGGCGTTGTTACGCAAAGGAGACATGATGCGCTATCAGATCACTGGAAAACAAATCGACATTGGCGAAGCCCTTCAAACCCATGTGAAGGATGAATTGGGCACCACCGTGCAAAAATATGCCGGCCGCCCCACCGATGCGAACGTGATCTTTTCTAAATCCGGCCACGAATTTGTGTGCGAGGCCATTGTGCATCTTTCTACCGGTCTTACCGCCCAAGCAAAGGCGCATGCGACAGAAATCTACGCTGCTTTTGATGGCTGTAACGAGAAAATGGACAAACAGCTGCGCCGCTATAAACGCCGCCTGAAAGACCACCATCGCGATAGGGAGGTGCCAGTTGAACTTTTGGGTGGCTCCTCGTATATCCTCGCCTCGGGCACGAATGATGGGGAATCGGAACCAGAGACGTTGCAACCGATGATCATTGCTGAGATGGAGGCGCAGATCCCTGCGCTGACAGTGGGCGAGGCGGTTATGCAAATGGAACTGGCAGGTGCCGATTTCCTTGTGTTTAGAAATGAGGTAAAGGGTGGATTGAATGTCGTGCACCGTCGTGAAGATGGTAATATCGGCTGGATTGACCCGAATTAAGCTGCTCTGATCTTCAGGGCGCTGGAGATTGGAACAGGCATGCTTATTTCGTCTATCCTGAAGCCTGCGGGCGTGAAGGTTGTGACATCTGCCTCTAGTAAAAAACGCTTGCTGCACGATCTGGGCGATCTTGCGGCAAGCGCCTATGGCATCGAGGCGGATATGGCAGTCGAAGCGCTGATGGAGCGCGAGGCGCTTGGCCCCACAGGCGTGGGCCATGGCGTGGCCTTGCCCCATGCGCGCTTGCCCAATCTGGACGATGTGCTGGGCGTGTTTATCCTGTTGGAAAAACCCATCGATTTTGATGCCGTTGATCGCCAGCCTGTCGATCTGGTGTTTGCGCTGTTTGCACCGGAAAAATCGGTGGTAGAGCATCTTAAGGCACTGGCATTGGTGTCGCGCACCCTGCGCGAAACCGCGGTGCGCACCAAGCTGCGCGCAAATGCCGATGCGCAAACCCTATATACCATTCTGACCGAAGCGCAGACCGTCCAAGCGGCCTGATCAGGCCGTAGGGCGCGGTTTTTGGTGGGGTATCCAAGGGCCAAACCCAAAAGCCGTGTAATCGCGGCTATAGATCTGTGCACACAGCGCTTCGATGTCTTCGTCGTAAATTTCCGATAGGGTAAATGGCCTATCGGCGGGCGGTTCTGGCAGGGTGGGCGCTGTGCTGCGCCCGATGCTATGGGCCAGCTGTTGCAGCCCCTCTGCCAGCTGATCCCAGCGCAAGATAACATCTGGCACCGCCACTTGGGCATAGCCTTGTAGCACGGCTTGCTGGCTGCACCAGCTGGCATCGATGCGCAGCGCGGTTTGGCCCTGTAGGTTGCTTTTCAAAAACCCCAAAAATGCGATAAACGCCGCCCGGTGGCTGGCCCCGTCATAGTCGGGCCCCGGTGATTTGGCGGGGATGGGCAATTTATAGCTGTTGCGCAAAACTTTGCGAATTTCACCAAAACTGCCCGGCCCTGTCGATAGAATATGGCGGCAAAAGGCGTGATGGGCCCGCACAGCGGGGTGTTGTAGTACGCTGAAGCTGCGAAAGCCCTTGTGCGCCTGCATCCATGCCCGCAGCGATTTTTGGTTAAACTGCCCTTGCAGCGCCTCGGGCGCTTGCCCATCCAGCGCGGCCAGCTGCCTCCCGTTTCCTCGTAGGCCTCGACCATTTGTTGCAGGCAGGGCTTGTCTGCCGCAATCACGTCATCGGGCAGGATCACGGCGAAGGGTTCATTGGCAATCAGGCGGCGCGCGCACCATACGGCGTGGCCCAACCCCAGCGCCTTGTGTTGGCGAATATAGGCAATGGCGCCGCTTTCCATATTGGTGTTGCGCAAAATTTCCAGCAAATCGGTTTTGCCCTTTTTGCGCAGCTCTTGTTCCATCTGGGGGCTTCATCGAAATAATCCTCCAGCGCGCCTTTGCCGCGCGAGGTGACAAAGATAAATTCGCGTATACCAGCGGCGCGGGCCTCGTCGATGGCGTATTGCACCAATGGCTTGTCGACCAATGTCATGATTTCTTTTGGAACAGATTTTGTTGCCGGCAAAAACCGCGTGCCCAGCCCCGCCACTGGAAAGATAGCTTTTGTTATTTTTTTGCGCATTACTAAGAAAACTTCCGCTACTCGTTACCCAACACTACGAATGGGTATACCTATACGCATAAGTCTATATCTGCGTCTACACGCTTGCCCCAACAAAAGGGAAACGGCGCGGATTGGGTTTATTTAAGTGCCTCTATACGCAGCCGTTCCGCCGCAAAACGTTGGGCAAAGCGCCAATATTGCACCAAAGCGCCATCGCGCTGGCTGCGCCCCCACAGGCCGCCGGTTTGCAGCCAAAACCCTGACGGGTGAAAGCGCATATGGTGAAACAACGTGCTGGGCCCAAAACAAAACACGCATACGGTTTCGCCCGATTGGGCCAAAGACGCCGCGCGCTGTATCAGCGCCCCTTGTTGCCACCGCCGCCCTGCCCCTGAATGTGTATTGCGGCAGTCGCCGCACTTTCAAGAACTGCCTGTAACTGTCTGCGCTTTTTGAGTCAAACCTTAACCGCATTCCACACCCTCCGCTCCCCGCTTGTTTCGTCCGGCCCCTGTGATGGCAGAGACCGGCCAGGCCAGCGCAACACACGCCAGCCCCCTCATGGTATTGGACT
>RFQY01000185.1 GCA_009924775.1 Paracoccaceae bacterium
GCCAACCTCTAGGCGCTCTGCATTCAACCGCCCACCACAGCGGGTGTCTTCATCGCATAGGATGACATCCAAACCCGCCCGCGCCGCCGCCTGCGCCGCCATCAGCCCCGCAGGCCCCGCCCCAATGACCAACAGATCGCAATTCGCCCATGCGCGTTCATATGTGTCGGGGTTATGCGCCATCGACAACGCCCCCAAACCCGCCGCACGGCGGATGATCGGCTCGTATAGTTTTTCCCAAAACGCCTTGGGCCACATGAAGGTTTTATAATAAAACCCCGCCCCCAAAAACGGCGCTGCCAGATTGTTCACCGCCATCAGATCCAGCCCCAAGCTGGGCCAGCGATTTTGGCTCTGCGCCACCATCCCATCAAACAATTCAGCGGTGGTTGCGCGCACATTCGGCTCGGCATAGGCGCCCTCGCCGATCGTCATCAAGGCGTTTGGCTCTTCTGAACCGGCGCTCAATATCCCGCGCGGACGGTGGTATTTGAACGACCGCCCCACCAAGCGAATATCATTGGCCAACAGCGCCGAGGCCAGCGTGTCCCCCGCAAACCCCTCGTAGGTTTGCCCGTCAAACCGAAACTGCAGCCGCGTGTTGCGGTCGATCAGCCCCCCGTTTTGCACCCTCATTGGCCCGCCCCCTTCACATCACGCGCCAATTGCGCGCCATAGACTTCATGGGTCACGGTGTTGCGATGCACCACCAGCCACGCCCCACACCCCAACCCGTGGTACCACAGATCACGGGTCTCGCCGGCGGGGTTCTCGCGGTTGTGCACATAATCATCCCACACAGCCGCGCCCGCGTCTGGGGCGGGGCGTTCCAATGCCAAGGCATGGCCCATATAGTCAAATTCCCGGATATCCCGGATGCCGCAATGCGGACAAGGTAGCCTCATGCCATCCCCCTCGAACAAGCCATGCGCGGCCGGCCCTTCATCTTGCCAAAAATACTCATGCACCCGCTCACAGCCAGCCCCTAATGCAGGTTGTGCTGGGCACCGGTGCCCTCTTCATCCATCAATCCCCGCCCGGTGCGGAACCGGTCCAGCCGCAGGCGCGTGGCGGCCGGGTGGGGACGGTCTTGGGCGATCAGATGGGCAAAGCAATGTCCCGACCCGGGCACCGCCTTGAAGCCGCCATAGCACCAGCCGCAATTCAGATAGAGCCCCTCTATATCGGTCTTGTCGATGATCGGGCTGCCGTCGGGGGACATATCCATAATGCCGCCCCAGCTGCGCAACACACGCGCCTTGCCGATGGCAGGCATCAAGGTCATGGCCGCCTCCATCACATGTTCGGCCATCGGCAGATTGCCCCGCGCCGCGTAAGAGGCGTAGAAATCCAGATCGCCCCCAAAGACCAAGCCGCCCTTGTCGGATTGGCTGATATAGAAATGGCCCATCCCAAACGTCACCACATGGTCAATCAGCGGCTTTAGCCCTTCGGTGACAAAGGCCTGCAAAATATGGCTTTCGATCGGCAGGCGCATGCCCGCAAGCGCGGCAACTTGGCTCGAACGCCCCGCAACCACCATGGCCACTTTCTTGGCCCGAATGGGGCCGCGGCTGGTTTGCACCCCCCGGACGCGGCCATTTTCCACGTCGATCCCAGTTACCTCGCAGTTTTGCAGCAGATCCACCCCGCGTTGATCTGCGCCGCGGGCATAGCCCCAGGCCACGGCATCGTGGCGCGCGGTACCACCGCGGGCATGATAAAGCCCGCCGAACACAGGAAAGCGCAGGTTGTCGAAATCAAGAAACGGCACCATGCGGCGCACGGCCTCGCGGTCCAGCAGCTGCGCGTCATCGCCTTGGTTGATCATCGAATTCGCGCGTCTGGCGGCGTAGTCGCGCTGCCCGTCGGAATGAAACAGGTTCAACACCCCGCGCTGCGACATCATCACGTTGTAATTCAAATCTTGCTCTAGCCCTTCCCACAGCTTCAGGGAATGCGAGTAAAATTCGGAATTGCCCGGCAGGTTGTAATTGGCCCGCACGATGGTTGTGTTACGCCCCACATTACCGCCGCCGATATAGCCCTTTTCAAGCACCGCAATATTGCGCAGCCCATGTTCCTTGGCCAGATAGTAGGCAGTCGACAGGCCATGCCCGCCACCGCCGATGATAACGATATCATATTCGGCCTTTGGTTCGGGGTCGCGCCAATGCGGGCGCCAGCCCTTATTTCCGGTCAGTCCTTCTTTAAGGATGCGAAATCCTGAAAAGCGCATGCTGGTCTCCGTTTGCCTGACCGGAATGAAACAACTCAGCCCCCGTGGTGCAATGGCGAAGTTTGGCCTGCACCATGGTTTTCGACACAAAATCGCCAACGCGCGACTGTCTTCGTCGCAAATTCGCTTTGGGCGGGGCCATCGCCCAGAACATCACCCAGAAGATCACCCGGTAGGGGGGCGCCTTAAGGCTTGGTTAACACTTTGGGCAGCCCTGCGGGGTATATTGTTTCGCAGATCGCAAAAAACCTGCAAAACCGGCGTAAGTGCCCAAAATAAGGCAACAATTGGGACCTTTTTCACTGAAAACTTGCCTTATTTCAACCACAAGCGCCCCCCATAACCGTTCGAGACATACTGATCCTTTTGGATAGGAATCGACGCTGGGGACCGCTCGTATGACATTGCACCAAGATCACCTTTCGCCTGTTTCAGGCGTTACAGCACAGCCCAATGGACCACGTTGGACGTGGCTGGCGCGATTTGCGCGTAGCGAAGAGGGCACGATATTGCCCTTTGCCATTCCGCTGGTGGTGGCTGTGGGGGCGATCTCGTATATCGGCGTTGATTTGATGCGTCACGAATTATTCCGCACCAATTTGCAGGCCACGCTGGATCGCGCCGCATTGGCCGCCGCCGATACCGCCCGCGTGCAAACCCCGCGTGAAACGGTTGCCGCCTATCTGGCGCAGGCAGATATGGCCGCGACACTGGCGCCGTTTGATGCACAAACCGTGCAAAACGGGCGCTACGTGCAAACCAGCGCCAACTTGGCCCTGCCCCCCGGCACCGGCAACTTGGTTCCCGCGCTTGGCACCGCGCGGGCCGATACGCGGGTGAGCGAAACCGTGGGCAATCTGGAAATCTCGCTGGTGCTGGATATTTCGCGCAACATGGCCACGGGCACGCGCATGCAAAACCTGCGCGATGCGGCGGATGCCTTTATCAACACCGTGCTACCCGCAGATGGCAACAGCCAAGTGTCGCTCAGCCTTGTGCCCTTTTCCGAACAGGTCAATATTGGCTGGCCGCTTTTCAGCCAGCTCAGCACGAACTGGGTGCATAACTATTCCTATTGTATCGAAATGCCCCCGGCAGAATACAGCACCGCCACGCTGACACAGGCCTTTACCTACCCGCAGGCGCAGCATTTCCAGTGGGATTATGACGGCTACAGCAACACCCGCACCAATACGGTGTGCCCGCGCTATTCCTACGAGACAATCCTTCCGCTAAGCAACGATGCCACCGCCCTAAAGGCGCGGGTGGCGCAACTGCAGCCGCGCGCGGGCGTGGCGGTGTTTGCAGGCGTCAAATGGGGCACAACGCTGCTGGACAGTAACAGCAGCAATCTGGTCAATGGCCTGATCACCCAAGGTACCACGCCCACCGTGTTTTCTGGCCGCCCAGCCCAGAGCACAGATACCAACACCCAAAAATCCTTGGTGGTTGTGGCCAGCGGCACCAATACCGACAGCTACCGTATCGCCCCAAGCCTTTATGCCAACCAAAGCCACTATGCGCATTGGAACGCCTATAACTTTTGGTACTACGTCTCTAGCTATGTGCCGGTGTCGCAGCGCAACAATTGGTGGCGGTTTTATTACCCCGGCAGCACCGGCGACCAGATGACACGCAACATCTGTGACAGCGCCAAAGCGACCGGCATCATCATCTGGGCGGTCAGCTTCGAGGGCGACGCCGCCACCGACACCTTGATGCGCAATTGCGCCTCAAGCCCCAACCACAGCTTTGCCGTGTCGGGCAGCCAGTTAACCGGCGCCTTGGGCAGCATCGCACGCTCCATCACCAATCAAAGGCTTTCGCAATGATCGCATCCTTTCTGCATAAGCTGCGCCGCCTTGCCACGGACCAATCGGGCAATGCCACGGTCGAATTTGTCATCTGGTTTCCCGTCTATCTGTTCTTGCTGGTGGCCGGGCTGGAAATGGGCAGTGCCAGCTGGCGCAACGCAGCCCTAGAAACCGCGCTTGACCGCACCACGCGTGAATTGCGCCTGCCCAGCAGCGCGCCCATGCAACATGCCGAAATCAAAGCCGCGATTTGCGACAAAACGGTGCTGATCAGCAATTGCTCCGAAAACCTGCGGTTGGAAATGGTGGTGCTGGACCCCAATAACTTGGTCGATCCGGCCGCCCCCACATGCACCGACACAATCGCCCCCGTGGCGCCCCTGCACAGATTCACCAATGGGGTGTCGGAACGGGTGATTTTGCTGCGGGCCTGCGCCCAATACCGCCCCTACCTGCCACTCAGCAGCTTTGGCCAAGCCATGACCGATGGCAACGACGGCTGGGCGCGCGTGACCGCAACATCAGCCTATGTGCAAGCACAGTGAGGTAAGCCCATGTTCACGAAACTAAAACGCGCCCTTGCCCGGTTTCAAAAAGACCAGCGCGGCAGCATCACCATCGAAAGCGTGATAGGCCTGCCCGTCATTATGCAGGGCGTTGTGGGGGGCTATGGTGTGTTTGACATGCACCGCGCGGCCACTTTGAACGTGAAAGCCACGGAAATTGTGGGCGATATCTTATCGCGCGAAACCGGGGTGATTACGCCCGCCTATTTGGCCGCGATGCACAGCACGTTCAACTTGCTGGCTAAGGCCGAGCCGGGCAGCGCCTTGCGCGTTTCGGTGTTGCGCTGGGATGCGCCGACGTCAACATTCGTGGCCGAATGGTCGCGCAGCACCAGCGAAGATACCGGTGCGATCAGCGCCGCGCATCTGGCCACGCTGGCAACAGAATTGCCCGCACAGCCCAACTATGGGCGCATTATCTATGTGGAAACATGGTCGCCCTTTACCCCGGCGATCCGGGTCTTGGCGCAGGGGGTGGCGGGTGTGAATAATGGCACGATCCACAATGCCACGTTTTTCACGCCCCGCTTTACCCCGCAGCTGCAATGGTCTGGCGGTTAAGCGCCCCGCTGGGCGATCAGATGTTCTAGCACCTCGACCA
>RFQY01000186.1 GCA_009924775.1 Paracoccaceae bacterium
GGGGCCTGCGGCTGGCTTGCTCTGCCTCCTTCAGGTCTTGATCGGCCTTCTTCAGGTCGTGATGGAATATCTCCAACGTGGTGCATGGCGTCGAGCACAGTATGTCCTTGCACCGACGGACCCGATACACCCGGTTGTCGTTCCGGCGCTCGGCCGGAATTGTTTGAACTGCGGTTGTCGGGCCACCACAGGCGGGGCACTTCATCTTGCACTACCTCGGGGGTCATTATAGCGCACGGCACGGCGCCGAGTACGAGATTTACGAGATTTGTACTTGGCGCTCCTACTACCCAACCCATCGGGTAGTAGCCCCATGGAGCAAGAGACGGGCATGGTGTGGACCGCCGAGGACACCGAAGCTTATTGGTGCGAAGTCGCTCAGGAGGAGAAGTCCGACCGGTGCCGGTTGGGGTTCGGCCGGGGGGGCGCAGACCCCCTTGGTTGGGCCGTGGTGGGCCTACGGGCGGCCCCGGCTTGGCCCCTGACCCTTGACCCTCCCACCTACCTCGGACTCCCTGGTGAGGCAGCCAGGGGCAGGGCGAGAGGGCGTGTGGACGAGGACTGGTATGCTGTCTTCTGGCGAACCGTGACCCTCCTGCCCCGGCAGGACCGCGAGGTACTGACCCTCGCCTACGGGGGCAGGCCGGACGAGTGGGCCGGACGGGGTGGTCGGTCGGGAGACGGGGTGTGGTGCGCTCGCGTGCTCGGGGTCGTACAGCCCCGGTGGGTCGCCATGCTCGACGGCGCCGAGGAGCACCTCGCGGTGGTGGCAAACTTCGCTCGCATCTCGGGGGGCAAGTGGGACCGGGCCCGAGTGGTGGGGGAGAGTCCATGGCCCGACCTCGTGACGGCCTACCTCGACACATGGAACTCGGCGGAGGCCGCACGGGCGGTGGGGGTCCGGCAGTCGACCGCGTGGGGCCGCCTCGGTCGGTCGGGGCCGGTGGTCCTCGCCATTCGCGACCGGCCCTCCCTCCTGAGCACCCGCCCCCGGCGCTCGGAGGGTGGAAGGGCATCATAAGGCGAACCTATCGAAGACCTGAGCCTCGATAGGCATAGGTTGTCAGTCTCGGGGCCGGGGGGGCCGGGAGAGGGCTTCATAAGGCGAACCTATCGAAGTCCGGGTCTTCGATAGGAAGAAACGCCTACAACAGCCCTGTTCCCGGGGCTATACTGTGGACGCACCACGCAGGTGCGAAAAAAACCCCACGCCGCTGCAAACGACGTGGGGCTGAAGGTGCCGTCAATGACCAATAGGGAGACACCTATGGCCACTATAACTGTGACCGGTGCGACACGCTACCACGAAGCCCTTGAATGGGCCGAGGGCCGGGCAACCGTAGTCCCCCTGCTTGACCGGAAGCCGTGCCCCGGCGTGCAATACGCCCACCTATGGGGGGCGAAGCCGTGCCATACGGACCTCGCCCGGTTCAACCTGTTCGCCAAGGACGGGTGCGACGGCGCCGGCATGCTCTTGGACGGCCCTGGGTGGAGGCTGTGCGTCGTGGACATAGACGACGAGGCGAAGGTGGATGCCGTGCTCCGCTGGCTTCAGTTGCGCCTGCACGTTCTCTACATTCCGGCGGTCAAGACCGGGCGTGGGCTCCAACTCTACTTCAAGTGTGAGGACCGGGGCGGTTACGCCAGTGGAGATGCCCCCATGTGGGGTGAGTTCCGCAAGGTAGACGGCAAGACCGCCTCCTGCGTGGACCTGCGCGGACCCAAGACCTGCGCCATTCTGCCGGGCTCCCGCTACGCCAAGCCCGGCATCATGCCGACCGTGTACCGGTGGGAGGGGTGCTTGTCGGGGGCCGACACCCTGCAAGCGGTGACCTTCGACAAGTTCTTCAAGGCGCTGCACGTTCTCCCCCATGCCGTGTGGCAAGAGATGCAGGGCAGCCGTGCAGGCGGGGGCGAGGAGGCTTGGGCAGCTATTGACTTCAAGGACCCGAAGTGGGCCGGGATCAACACGGCGTCGGGTGCTCGCCAGCGTTGCCCCGAGTGCGGCAACAAGACCTTGGTGCGGTCCACGAAGTACACCTCCACCATGGCCTGCTTCCACGCAGACTGCCGTGGAGCCGCCAAGGTTCGCCTGTACGCGCCCGAGGGCGTGGTCGCGGCCAAGGGCCGCCCCCCGGGCCCTGTGGAGCCCCCCACGGTCCCCGGTGGGGGTATCGCCATCGACCCGAGGGAGCTGCGCCGGGAAGACAACGAGGACCGGGGCCGTGCAGTCCAAGAGCTTCGCCGGTTGCAGGGGGATGAGGCCGTGGACCAAGCCGCCGTGGACCGTGGGGTTGAGGCCATGCTCGGTGGGGTGGTTGAGGAATGGGCCCCCATTGACGCCGAGGAGCACCTGAAGGCCGTGGCCACCGAGGCCATGTTCAGCTATCGGCCCACCTGGACCCTCGCCTGCAACCGTGCCCCGTGGCTCACGACGGCCTTGGTGAACGGCCCCCGAACCCAAGGGGTCGTGCGCCACAACAAGATGGGTTGCTGGAACTTCGGCTGCCCTTCCTGCGGGCCTACCATGGTGGACGCCCTCCAAGCCGCCATGAAGGCATGGCTGAAAAACTACCTTGGAAGGCTCACTTCTGAGAAATCGTTACGAGAATATAAGGTATCTTCTTCTATATATTCTCGTAACGATTTTGGCCTCCGGGTGGCCTCCATTCGGGTTGTGGACTCGGTTTGGTCGAGCGGCATGGCTATGGCGCTTCGGCGCCTCGAAGCCACCACCGAGTTCGTGTGGGCCAAGGTCGCACCGACCCCGGCGGAGTTCCACCTGATTTGCGTGTGGGGGCCGAACTCGGAGCCCCGTGAAGGCGGCACTCTGCATGACCTCTTGGAGGCCCACGGGGGCGACGTTCGCCCGGCGACCGCCGACGAGGTGGATGCCTTGGTGGGCGACGTGTTCGCGGAGGTGGACTTGGCCGCATGGCGTGAAGTCCCCGTTCGTGGGCAACAGATGCTCACGGGGCCGTCTGCCATGCAGAAGGCGGTCTACGCCTTGCAGAACTTCCTGCTCGGGCGGTCGGGCAAGCAAGAGCCCGAAGAGGGCGAACAGGGAAGTGGTGCGACCCCTTCGACCGACCCTCGCCCTTCGACCGACCCCCGGCGTGTGTCCCTCACCACTTGGCGACCGGGCAAGGTCAACGATGTGGTGGCCGAAGCCTTGGGGGGGCAAGAGGTCGTGGAGCGTGAATACCCCCTCGGTGTCGAGGGGCATGTCCTCCCGGTAGATACCGTGGTGGTCGTCTCGGAGGGCATTGAGGACGGCCGTATCCCCACCTGTAAGTCAGCACGGGCGGCGAAGAACGCTCGCAGCACGGCGGGCAAGGCTCGTGCGAAGCACCGGCAAAACATTGATGCCTTGATGCTCGAACTCTCTCAATAGCTCTTCTATGAGGACCCCCTTAGTGTAAGAGCCGGACCCCCCCGCGCTCTTACACTTCCTACGGAAGGCGGGAGCCACCCATGCAAGCTCAAGCCCTTGAGCTTCTCAAGAAGCTCTCCGGTCAGAAGGCCGGAGCCATCCACTTCGGGCCGGTGACTTCGCAGAACTACGGCACCGGCCCGGTGGTTTGGGCCGTCTTCCTCCACGCAAACCACGGCGGCGGGAACGAGTACCCCGGGCAGGTCGCGGTGGCCTGCCGCAGGGACCGGGCTCAGCTTGAGGTCCGCGCCGAGCCCCGCCGTGACGGCCGTAACGGCCGTCGGGCGCCTTGCAGCGAAGTTCTCTTGCAGGACCTCCGTGAAGTCGCATCGCGTGTCCGGACTCGTCTTGCAGCTCCGAAGGGAGGTTCCTAATGATGGGCAATAAAAACACTCCCCTTGGCCTTCAGCTCCTCCTCAAGGCCATTGGCCGGGGTCCTCGCGAGGTGCTGCCCGACGACCCCATGGACCTGCTCTCGGCGACAGAGAGCCTACAGGTCCGCTTGTGGGCTCAACATCGCCGCCTGGAAAAACTTCTGGTCGAGCTTGAGTCCACCCGAGCGGAGCTGGACTCCGTGCGTGCGGACCTCGACACGCTCGATAACAAGCCGGGGGAGTCTTAGGGGCGCCTATAGGGCTCGTAACCACCGGAAGCAGGAGCCCACAGCACCTGTCCCCGGTGGCGGGCCCAGGCCCCGGCCTTGATGCCGACGTGGACGTGGCCCCCCCGTGCAGGGGCATAGGCGATGACTTGGTCCCAGCCTCCGGACGGGTCAACGAGGTACAGGGCCTCAACAAGCGCATGTGCATCAAGGCCGTCCACCTTCAGGTCGGCCGCTTCACCCGTCATGTGCGCCGAGGTCTTGCTCCCCCCAATGCGCGCGTTGACTTGGGGGGTCCGGTAACCAGAGGTCACTCGAACCGGCTTGCCGAGGTGTTCCCGCAATGGATCCAAAATCACCTGCGTGAGAACTTGCAGGTTCAGCCTGTGTTCGGGGATGGGCTCGTTCGGCAAGCCGGTGCCCGTGCGGGTGAGTTCCGCCCACGAGAAGAACGCACCGGGCTGCCCGTCGAGCCGAGTATGTATGACGTGACTCACTTCTTGCTCCGCTTGGACTTCTCCCCCACACAGCGCCACGCCTTGCGGGAGAGGTTGTTGGGGGTGTCCGGGTCATTGGCCTTATCGACGGGAAGCTCCCGCTTGATGCCCATGGACCTCGCGCAGTAGGCGTCCCCACGGGAGGTACCAGGGGCGACCTTCGCCCCGGCCTCCCCGTAGGAGACCTTCTTGCCTTCCTTGGTGGTTTTCACCTTGGCCTTGCCCTGTGCAGGCTTGCGGGAAGTGGGCATGGGGCACTCCTTGGTGCTCAGGTGAGGCGGTCAGGGGAGTGGGGATAGGAGTGGGGGATGTCCTGTGACACGGTTCGCCGGGCATCGATAACCCCCAAGCGCCGGTCAATCGATTGGAGAGCCTTGGTGATCGTGTCGTTGGCAGATTTCTGATTTCCAATCAGAGTATCGATTTGGTCCAGATGCCGTTTGCCAAGAGCAGCAGCCAGGGGGATGATATGCCGCACTACAAGCGCATAGAGCCCCACAAGCAGGAGCATAAGCGCGACAACGGCTGCGCCAGGTCCTGCCAAATACGGCAAAAATCCGAGGCTGGATGTCAACATTTCGGGACTCATCTGCGTCGCTCCCAAGAGTTAATGCTGTACGTTCCAGGATGCGGCAGGCTGGGCGACCAATACTGCCGGACAACC
>RFQY01000187.1 GCA_009924775.1 Paracoccaceae bacterium
CGCCGCATTGCCGCCGATAAGGGGCTGGATCTGGGCCAGATCGCCGGCACTGGCCCGCATGGGCGTATCGTGAAGGCCGATGTTTTGGGCGCCACAGCCCAGCCAGGCCCCGCCGCCGCACCCGCACCCGCAATCGCCACCACCGCCGCGCCTGCGGCAGCGGCTGCAGCGCCTCAGCAAGCCATGGCGCAAGGCGCCAGCGCCGATGCTGTGATGCAAATCTACAAAGATCGCCCACATGAAGAAATCAAACTGGATGGCATGCGCAAAACAATCGCCGCGCGCCTGACCGAAGCCAAGCAAACGATCCCGCATTTCTACCTGCGCCGCGATATCAAGCTGGATGCGTTGATGGCCTTCCGCGCCCAGCTGAATGCCCAGCTGGCCCAGCGGGGCGTGAAACTGTCGGTCAACGACTTTATCATCAAGGCCGCCGCCTTGGCGTTGCAAGCCGTGCCAGCCGCCAATGCTGTTTGGGCCGGTGACCGGGTTCTGCAGCTTAAGCCATCTGATGTTGCGGTGGCTGTGGCCATCGAAGGGGGGCTGTTTACACCGGTTCTAAAAGACGCCGAAACAAAAACCCTGTCGGCCCTGTCTGGCGAGATGAAGGATCTGGCCGCGCGCGCGCGCAGCCGCAAATTGGCGCCGCATGAATACCAAGGCGGCAGCTTTGCCATCTCAAACCTTGGCATGTTTGGCATTGATAATTTCGATGCGGTCATCAACCCGCCCCATGGCGCCATTTTGGCCGTGGGCGCAGGGGTTAAAAAACCAGTGGTGGGCACAGATGGCCAAATCACCGTGGCCACTGTGATGTCGGTCACCTTGTCGGTAGATCACCGGGTGATCGACGGTGCGCTGGGGGCAGAGCTGCTGCAGCATATCGTCGACAATTTGGAAAACCCAATGGCCATGCTGGCCTGATCAGACCGAAACAAAAAGCCCCGCATTTGCGGGGCTTTTTGGCCTTTGGGGGGCTTAGTGCCCGCGCAAAAGCTGATCCATGGTGATCGAGGGGGTAGAGCAGCCCGCCTCGCCCACCACTTTGGCCGGCACGCCCGCCACGGTGGTTTTCGGCGGCACGTCGTGCAACACAACCGAACCCGCGGCAATGCGCGAACAATAGCCAACCTTGATATTGCCCAGCACCTTGGCGCCTGCACCAATCAGCACGCCATCGCCAATTTTCGGGTGGCGGTCTTCTTCTTCCTTGCCCGTCCCCCCCAAGGTGACAGAGTGCAACATTGATACATTATCGCCCACCACAGCGGTTTCACCGATCACGATGGAATGGGCATGATCGATCATGATACCGCGCCCGATACGGGCCGCGGGGTGAATATCAACGCCAAAAACCTCGGATGTGCGCATTTGAAACAAATACGCCATATCTTGGCGCCCTTGCCCCCACAGCCAATGCGCTATGCGATAGGCTTGTAGCGCCTGAAACCCTTTGAAAAACAAAACCGGCTGCAAAAACCGGTGGCAAGCCGGGTCGCGCTCGTAGGTGGCAACGATATCGGCCCGCGCGGCCTGTGCCAGATCTTTATCGCTGGCATAAGCTGCGTCGCAAATTTCGCGGATCAGTTGCTCGGACATTTCGCCCGACCCAAGTTTAAGCGCGATACGATAGCCCAACGCGCATTCCAAGGTTTCGTGATGAAGCACGGATAGATGGATCAACCCGCCCAAAAGAGGCTCAGCTTGCACCGCCGCATGCGCCTCGTCGCGGATACGCGACCAGACCGGATCAATCTCTGCCAATTTTTTGCGCGTCTCGGCCATGGCATCTCCTCCTCTTTCGCGGTCATTCTAACAGATAGACAGGCATTATGAAAATGCAATCCACGACCACGCGTTAGCCCCGCCTACTCGCCCAAACGCAGAGCAAATTGCAGCATGTCCCACGCATCGCGGGCATTGCGCCACTTGGCCAGCTCATCGACCCAGGCTGCATCAAATTGCGGCCCGCGCAGCGCCTCGGGCTCGTGGGCCGAAAACACCTGCGCTGTGGCGCCATTTGGCCAAGTCAGCATGCGCCGCCCCCCATTCCATACCGGGCGCCGGTCGGGCGGCACACAGGCCAAAATTCCGCTTTCACCAAACACCATTACCTCGCGGGCTTGATCCAGCGTTTCGCCCACCAGCGCCACGCGCGCACAGCGCCCGGGCGCCAGCGGCGTTGCCCCCTCAACCATACTGCGCACCCATTCCGCCCAGGCCCGGGTTTTTCCCGCGCCGCGACCGCCCAAAATAACCCAAGCCCGCCATGCACCGGGCGGCGGCAATTGGTGCTCCATGGCCCAAAACTCGAATAAATAGGGCAAGGCCAGTAGGTTTTGCTCACTCATCCCCTCTAGGAAAGCGTCCTGGGCATCGCGTGGCTCTGAGGCGAGCCAAGCGGCACCCAACCTCAGTGCGTGCGGCGTCAAGGTCCAAGGCGTATCCGTTAACAATCCCTTGTTGTTCTCTGCGGCGGTCTTCACATCTTTGCTCCGTTTCAAGGGCCATCTTCAGCCAATGGCGTATTTCCACGGTCAGCTTGGCGCTGTCTTTCAGCGCCTCCAGCTCGCCATGGCGCACACGCTCCTGAAGGGCGATTAACGCGTTACTCATTTGAAGCAGTTGCTATTCTACGACCTTGATCGCACGCCCCAGCGGTGTGTGATCTGCATCGATGTCTCGTTGGGTCATCTGCTGCGCCTATGTTGCCTCATGCGTGTCCCTCCGCACGAGTAAGACGAAAAAACGGCCAGCAGGGCATCCCCTGCGGCCGTCCCGCCACCTCTTCCAGCGTGCCACAATGCATAGCGCAGAGCGTACGCAAATGTCAATGTTTTCTTTTATTTACAAATATTTAACCAGAGCGCTTCGGTAACGATTTCTTCAACCTTTTCACCAAACAGCCTAATCCTGCGCGCGGCGCTCGGCCTCGATTTGGCGCCACTTGGCCACGTTTGCGTTATGCTCGGCCAAGGTTTTGGCAAACACATGGCCGCCTGTGCCATCGGCTACGAAAAACACGAAATCCGTTTGCTCTGGGTTCAACGCCGCCTCTATGCTCGCCCGTCCCGGGTTGGCAATAGGCGTCGGCGGCAAACCGGAAATAACATACGTATTCCAAGCTGTTTCACGGCGCAGTTCGCTTTGCCTCAGGCCACGCCCCAAAATACCCTTGCCTTGGGTGATGCCGTAAATCACCGTTGGGTCAGTCTGCAGCCGCATCCCGCGGTTTAAGCGGTTCACAAACACACTGGACACCACGCGGCGCTCTTCGGCCACGGCGGTCTCTTTCTCGATGATCGAGGCCAGAATCAGCGCCTCTTCCGGGCTGGCCAGGGGCAGGCCCGGCGCCCGCGCCTCCCATGCTGTGGCCAAAATGGCATCTTGCGCCGCTATCATGCGGCCCAGCAACTCTACCCGCGTATCCCCAGCCTGAAACTCGTAGCTGTCGGGCGCCAGCGCCCCTTCGGCGGGCAGTTCAGGCACCTCGCCTTGCAACAAGTCGATGGCCTTCAACCCCTCAACCACCTGCCAGCTGGTCACCCCTTCGGCCAAGGCCACACGGTGGCGTGTGCCCGCTTGGGCCGATGCCTGCTGAAAGGCTTCGGGAACCGCGCGCTCTGCCGGGTCAAATTCAGCCTTTTCCACATATCGGCTGGTTGCCGGGTCCAGCTCGCGCAGCTCAAAAGTCACCCGCGCCACGCCGATCCGATACACCACCTCTGTGCCACAGCTCGACGCACCGCCGCGCGTGATAATATCAACAATCTCGGCCATAGACGCGCCCGCCGGCACCAAGAAACTGCCCGCCTTCAAATCTTGCGCCTTCTCAGTGTAATCAGCGCCTAGGCGAAAGATCACGTCATTCGAAATCGCCCCTTCCGCCTGCAAATCGCGGCTGACACGCGCCATGGTGCTGCCACGCGGCACTTGCAGGCACATTTGCGCCTGCAGCGGCCCAGCGGCCTTAAATTCCGACTGCCCCCACATCACCACGCCGCCCAGCAAAAACAGCGCAACCATCAACAGCGTGATGGCGTTCGAGGCGACAGCCCGCCACATTAGCGCGGCGTTCCCACAATCAGGCTGGCATTGGTGCCACCAAAGCCAAAGCTATTGGACAATGCCACATTGATCTTGCGCTCGCGCTTGACGTTGGGGGCCAAATCCAACGGCGTCTCTACCGCTGGCGTGTCCAGGTTAATCGTGGGCGGGGCCACTTGGTCGCGCACCGCCAAGATCGAGAAAATCGCCTCGATCGCACCCGCCGCACCCAGCAAATGCCCCGTGGCCGATTTCGTCGAGGACATGGTCGCCGTGGTAGCCGCATCCCCCAACAGCCGCTCGACCGCGGCCAATTCGATCACATCCGCCATCGTCGAGGTGCCATGCGCGTTGATATAATCAATATCCTTGGGCTCTAGCCCTGCCCGCGCCAGCGCTGCGCTCATAGAACGGAAACCCCCGTCGCCATCCTCGGATGGGGCAGTAATATGATAGGCGTCGCCCGACAGCCCATAACCCAGCACCTCGGCGTAAATCTTGGCACCACGCGCCTTGGCGTGCTCGTATTCTTCCAACACCACAACGCCCGCGCCCTCGCCCATCACGAACCCGTCGCGATCGGCATCATAGGGGCGGCTGGCGGCCTTTGGGTTGTCAGCGCGCTTGGTCGAAAGCGCCTTACAGGCGTTAAACCCAGCGATGCCAATCTCGCAAATCGCCGCTTCTGCGCCGCCGGCCACCATCACATCGGCATCGCCAAATTGGATCAACCGCGCCGCATCGCCAATGGCATGGGCGCCGGTGGAACAGGCGGTCACAACCGCATGATTGGGCCCCTTAAAGCCAAAGCGAATGGACACTTGGCCCGAAATCAGGTTGATCAGCGCCCCGGGAATAAAGAAAGGCGACACCCGCCGCGGCCCTTTTTCCGCCATCAGCAGCGTGGTTTGCTCGATCGATTGCAGCCCACCGATGCCAGAGCCGATCATAACCCCAGTGCGCAGGCGGCTTTCCTCGTCTTCTGGCGTCCAGCCTGCATCATGCACGGCCTGATCTGCCGCTGCAATGCCATACAGGATGAAATCATCCACCTTCCGGCGCTCTTTTGGCTCCATCCAGTCATCGGCATTGAACGTGCCATCGCTGCCGTCGCCCAAGGGCACTTGGCAGGCATAGGTGGTTT
>RFQY01000188.1 GCA_009924775.1 Paracoccaceae bacterium
CTGGCCACGTCATTGACCCAAGATGACGGGCTATTTGGCGCGCGCCCCCGCCCGACAGCCTGCATATCAGCCCAGACCACCCCGTTGCACGGCGGATCTTGGCACAATCGGAACCGGGGCTGTTTCACATCACCCGCAGCTACAATGACAAAACCAAAAAGCTGCGCGATCAGATCGTGGCCGACGATGTGCGCCGGCTGAACGGGTTTTTGCAAATGTCTGCCGCCGATGGCGGGCGGCGGGTGGTGATTATCGACAGCGCCGACGAGATGAACACACAGGCCGCCAACGCCTTGTTGAAAATGCTCGAAGAACCCCCCGCGCGCACCACCTTGCTGCTGATCAGCCATCAGCCCTCGCGGCTGTTGCCGACCATCCGCTCGCGGTGCCGGGAATTGCGCCTGCACAGCCTTTCGCCCCAGATCATGGCCCAAGCCCTGGAACAGGCGCAGATCGTGGCCCCCACCGAGCCCAGCGCCTTGGCTGCCTTGGCCGCATTGGCCGCCGGTTCTGTGGGCGAGGCGATACGATTGATCAATCTGGATGGTCTGGCGATTTATGCGGAATTGGTGGCGCTGTACGACGGGCTGCCCCGCCTTGATCGCGCCCGGGCGGTGCAATTTGCCAATGCTGCCGCTGGCGCCAGCGCAGCACGCCAAGATTTATTGTTTCATTTGAACGATTTGTTTTTGGCACGTCTCGCACGCTGCGGCGCCTTGGGCCTGCCCCCCAACCCCGCCGCCGCACCCGCCGAGGCGCAGCTGATGGCGCGGTTGGCCCCCGATGCACAAAAAGCCCGCGCATGGGCGGAATTGGCGCAAGCAATCAACGCCCGCATCACCCATGGCCGGGCCGTGAACCTTGACCCTGCCTCGCTGCTCCTAGATACGGTCTTCAGAATTCAAAAGACCGCCACCTAGCCCAAGCAAAGGCCGCAGCCGATGACCCAAGCCCCCACCATCACCGACAGCCATTGCCATTTGGATTTTCCCGATTTCGCCGACGAATTGCCACAGGTCGTGGCGCGCGCGGTGCAGGCAGGCGTGGCGCGGATGGTGACGATTTGCACAAAGCTGCGCAACGAACCGCAGGTGCGCGCCATCGCCGAGGCCCACGCCCCCGTTTTTTATGCCGCCGGCACCCACCCGATGAGCGCCGCAGACGAACCGCTGGCCCGCGTTGACGAGCTGGTGGCGCTGGCCCAGCACCCCAAATTTGTGGGTATTGGCGAAACTGGCTTGGATTACCATTACACCGCCGACAGCGCCGAGGTGCAGAAAACCTCGTTGATGGTGCATATTCGCGCCGCCCAAGAAACCGGGCTGCCGCTGATCATCCATTCCCGCGCTGCAGATGACGACATGGCCCAACTGTTGCGCCAAGGGTATAACGAGGCGCCGTTTTCCTGCGTGATGCATTGTTATTCCTCTGGGCCCGAACTGGCGCGCACCGCGTTGGATCTGGGTTTTTACCTGTCGATGTCGGGCATCGCCACCTTTCCAAAATCGACCGAGGTGCGCGATATTTTTGCCGCCGCCCCCCCCCAGCGCGTGCTGGTGGAAACCGATGCCCCCTATCTGGCGCCCAAGCCCTATCGCGGCAAACGCAACGAGCCTGCCTACAGCGTGCACACCGCGCAGCTGGCTGCGGAACTATACGGTATGGATTTCGCCGCTTTTGCGGCCCAAACTGAGCAGAATTTCAACACCCTGTTTGCCAAAGCCGCTGCATGGAAGAAGGCCGCCGCATGATGCCAGAGCTGCGTTTTACAATTTTGGGCTGCGGCTCGTCCGGTGGGGTGCCAAGGTTGGGCGGGCATTGGGGCGAATGCGACCCAGACAATCCCAAAAACCAGCGCCGGCGCTGCTCGATGCTGGTTGAACGGATGACCCAAGAGGGCACCACCCGGGTGCTGATCGACACCACGCCAGACCTGCGCAGCCAGTTGCTGGATGCCAATGTGGGCACGCTGGATGGTGTGGTCTGGACGCATTCGCACGCAGACCATGTGCATGGTATCGATGACCTGCGCATGATCGTTTTCAACATGCGCCAGCGCCTGCATGTTTGGGCCGATGGCGATACGCAAAATGACCTGTTTTCACGGTTTGGCTACGCCTTTATCCAACCAGACGACAGCCCCTACCCGCCCATTTTGAACATGCACACCATAGCGGGCGATGTGACGATTTCGGGTGCGGGCGGCGATATCACCCTGACCCCGTTCAAGGTAAACCATGGCTCGATCGACGCGCTGGGGTTTCGCGTGGGCGATCTGGCCTATTTGCCAGATGTGGCCAAAATCTACGATGATGCATGGCCCGTGCTGCAAGGGCTGGATTGCTGGATTGTCGATGCGCTGCGCCGCACGCCCCACCCCACCCATTCGCATCTGGCGCAAACGCTGGACTGGATTGCACAGGTGGCCCCGCGCCGGGCGGTGCTGACCAATATGCATATCGATCTGGATTACGCCACGCTTGAGGCGGAAACACCCAGCCATATCACCCCTGCCTATGACGGCATGACCATAAGCTACCCCCTCTGATGCAGGCCCTGATCGATGTCATCTTGCCGGTCTTTGTGTTGATCGGCTTTGGCTATTTAGCGGTTTGGCGCAAATATTACCCCGAAAGCGGCGTTGATGGCTTGATGCGCTACACCCAGCATTTTGCCATGCCCTGTTTGCTTTTTAGCGCCATTGCCAACATGGATCTGGGCGACGCGTTCAATTGGCCGCTGCTGGTATCGTTTTACACCGGCGCCGCCTGCGGGTTTGCCGCAGGGCTATTTGGGGCGCGGTTTGTGTTTGGCCGCGATTGGGAGGAAAGCGTGGCCATCGGCTTTTGCTGCCTGTTTTCCAATTCGCTTATGTTGGGCCTGCCCCTGACCGAACGCGCCTATGGCCCCGAAGCCCTGAGCGGAAATTACGCCATTGTCGCCGTGCATTCGCCCTTTTGCTATGGGCTGGGCATCACCGTGATGGAAATTGTGCGCGCACGGGGCAGTTCGGTGGCCGCCCTGCCCGCCAAGGTGCTAAAGGCGATGTTTCGCAACTCGCTCGTTATTGGCATTACGCTGGGGTTTATTGTGAATTTCAGCGGCCTACCCTTGCCCACGCCCATTACCGGGGCGCTTGATTTGATCGTGCGCTCTGCCCTGCCTGCGGCATTGTTCGGGATGGGCGGGGTGTTGGTGCAATACCGCCCCGAAGGCGATTTGAAAGTGATCGGCTTTGTCTGCGCGGTGGCGCTGGTGCTGCACCCGGCCATTACATACGCGATGTCACGGGTGCTGGATTTGGGCACCGCTGGCATGCGCTCGGCCATTTTAACCGCGTCGATGGCGCCGGGCATCAACACCTATGTTTTTGCCTCGATGTATGGCAAGGCACGGCGGGTGGCGGCCAGCTCGGTTTTGTTTGCAACCTCGCTCTCGATCGTCACCATTTGGATGTGGCTGCACGTGTTGCCCTAGGGCCGGCGGATCCCCGCCGCAGGCACCCCGCGCTTTGTGGCCCCCAAGCGCCCATTCTTATATACTGACCACCAATGACCACCTGCCCCGGATCTTTTCATTGCCTATGATGCCCCATCTTTGGCCCTTACGTCGCTTTTTCTTGCTGTTCGCGGCGGTTTTGGTTCTGGCATTTCCCCAAGATCTGCGCGCATTCGAGCGCGTAAGCTTGCAGATCACCGGCCCCGATGCCGCCATGCTGCAACCGGGGCTTAAGGCGGCAGCGCAGCTGAACCGCGCGCAGGCGGATGGGGTCAGCGCGCCCCAAGACGTGCTGTCACTGGCCTTGCAAGATTATGCAAACCTGCTGGACGCGCTTTACGCCCAAGCACGCTACAGCGCCGCTGTATCGATCAAGATCGATGGGGCCGAGGCCGCGCTGATCGATCCCTTTGCCACGCCGCGCACGATCAAAGAGGTGGTGATCGCGGTTCAGCCCGGCCCTGCCTTTCAGATTGGCACCGCAGATATCGGCCCCCTGCCCTCCGGCACCGCCCTGCCCGCAGCCTTTCGCCCCGGTGCCACAGCAGGGGCGGCCAGTTTGCAGCCAGGCATTGCTGAAATTCGCACAGCCTGGCGGCAGGCGGGTTTTGCCAAGGCTGATGTCAGCGCCCAACAGATCACCGCCAATCATGCCACGGCGCAATTGGCCCTGAAGCTGCGCTTTGATAGCGGCCCGCCGGTGCGGCTGGGCACCATTACCCCCGACCCCGACAGCGCCGTCAGCGCCCGAAGGGTGCTGAAAATTTCCGGCCTTTACCAAAACGAGGCCTTTTCCCCCCAAGCGCTGGACAAAGCCGCAAGCCGACTGCGCCGCAGCGGCGCTTTTCAATCGGTACGGCTGCACGAGGCCGAAAGGCTGGGCCCGGAAAACCAGCTCGATATTGCGATTGATCTGGTCGATCAAAAACCCCGCCGCTTTGGCCTAGGGGCCGAGCTTAGCAGTATGGAGGGCCTGCGGCTGGGTGGGTTTTGGATGCATCGCAACCTGTTGGGCGGCGCCGAAAGGCTGCGGATCGAGGGCGAGATTGCCGGCATCGGCGGGCAAAGCGGCGGCACCGATGCCAAGTTGCATGCCCGCTATGACCGCCCCGCCAGCTTTGGGCCAGACACGCATTTGTGGATTACCGGCGATATTGCCCAGCTGGACGAGCCAGATTACAGCAGCGACAGCGCCGAATTGGCCATCGGCATGCAACGGGTGATCACCGACAACCGCACCGCCGAAATCGGGCTGGCCTTTTCAACCCAGCGCAGCCGCGATGTTTTTGGCCAGCGCAGTTTCAGTTTGGGCGCGCTGCCAATGTCCATGACATGGGAGTTTCGCAACAACCTGCTATCGCCCAGCGCGGGCAGCTACCTGTCAGTCACGCTGGAACCTTATGCTAAGCTGGGCACCAGCGGCGGTGGCCTGCGGGCAGGGCTGGATGCACGCCGATACTGGCCCTTGGGGGGGGCTGGCACCGTATTGGCCGGGCGGGCGCAGCTTGGCACCCTTATGGGCGAGGCGCTGGCCGACATTCCCCCAAACTTTTTGTATTATTCGGGTGGCGGCGGCACCGTGCGCGGGCATCCCTACCAATCATTGGGGGTGACGCAGGGCAATTTGGGCCAAAGCGGCGGACGCAGTTTTATGGCAACTTCGCTAGAGCTGCGCCAAACCCTGCGCGGCAAT
>RFQY01000189.1 GCA_009924775.1 Paracoccaceae bacterium
CCATCGGCGGTGCGCAGCACCTCGCAGGCCATTTCGGTTAATGTTTGCGCCATGTGTTCCCTTGCCTTGCTTTCTTGCCCCCCCAGCGCCCCAGTGTCCCGGTGCCCCGGTGCGCGCGGTGGTGACAACCGTCTAAAGCGCCTTGACCGCTGCAAGCACGGCCTCGGCATGGCCTGCCACTTTGACCTTGGGCCAGATCTGGGCAATTTTACCATCGGCGCCGATCAAAACGGTTGTCCGCTCGATGCCCATATAGGTTTTGCCATACATCGATTTTTCTTTCCAAACGCCGTAATCTTCGCAGGTGGTTGTGCCCTCGTCCGACAGCAGCGGCACGCTAAGCCCATGTTTGGCGCGAAACTTGTCGTGTTTTGCCACGCTGTCTTTGGAGATGCCAAAAACATGCGCGCCAAGTGCCTGAAATTCTGCGTAAAGGTCTGAAAACGCGATGCTTTCCTTGGTGCAGCCCGATGTATCGTCTTTTGGATAAAAGAACAAAACCACCGGCGCACCGGCCAGTTCGGCCAAGCTGACAGTGCCACCACCATCGCGCGGCAGGGTGAAATCGGGCGCGGTATCGTTTACATTTGGCATTTACGGTTTCCCCTCGAATTGCAATCGTGCATTCCATATTAGGGCGGTCGGAACAAGAATAAAGGCATAGTGGCGCAAGGTGGACCCCGAGCAGAACAGCCAAACCGCAAAGGCGCCGAAAACCCGGCGCGCTGGCCGCGTGCACCGTTGGGCGCTGCGGCTGCTGGGGGCTGTGTTGGCAGGGGTCTTGGCCTTGGGTGTTGGGGTGATCTTGTGGTTAAGCCAGCGCGATGTGCCTGCCCCCGATTGGTTGCGCCAGCGGATCGAGACCGCGATCAACGCTCAGGTGCAGGGCCAGAACCTGCAGTTTGGGCAAATCTTTGTGCATCTTGATCAGGGGTTTGCGCTGCAGCTGCGCCTGCAAGATCTGGGCGTGGCGGCACCCGATGGCCACCCGCTGTTTGCCGTGGCGGATTTGACCGCCAGCCTTGATCTTGCAAGTTTGGTGCAGGCCAAAGTGCACTTACAAGCGCTTGAGCTGAATGGCGCCGCCGTGCGGGTGCGGCGTTTGGCCGATGGCGGGTTTGATCTAAGCCTTGGCACCGAGGGGGCGATGCTGCGCCAAAGCGCCACCTTGGCGCAGCTGATCCAAAGCATGGATGCGTTTTTGACCCGCCCGGCGCTGCTGGGTTTGGCAAGGGTGGATGCCCAAGGGCTAAGCCTGCAGTTCGAAGATTTGCGCGTGGGTCGCACATGGCGGGTGGATGGCGCGCGCCTGCGCTTGGATCGGGTGGGCGATCAGCTGACCTTGTCGGGCGATATGGCGGTGCTGGGCGAGGGGGCTGGCGTTGCCCTGTTGGCGGCGCAATACCGCGGGCGTATTGGGCAGGTGGCATCGGATTTTGGCGTCAACTTTGAAGAGTTCCGCGCCCGTGACTTGGCGGTGCAATCGCCCGCCTTGGCCTGGCTTGACGCGCTGCGTGCGCCCATTTCGGGCGCGATGCGCGGCTCGGTGGCGCAAGACGGTGCCTTGGGCCCGCTTAGTGCGACATTATCCATAGGTGCGGGGGCCTTGCAGCCCACAGACGCGGCGCGCCCCGTGCCCTTTACCGCCGCGCGCGCCTATCTAACGGTATCGCCCGCCCAGCAAACCATTCGTTTTGACGAGCTGATGTTTGACAGCAAATGGATCAGCATGCGCGCCGATGGTGTGGCGCAGATGCATGGGTTGGAAAACGGGTTGCCGCAGGCCTTTACCGGCCAGTTCACCTTGTCGGAATTTCGCGCCAACCCGGCCGATGTATTTCCCGCGCCGATCAGCTTCGAGGCCGCAGATGCCGATCTGCACCTGCAGCTTTCCCCGTTCAACCTGCGTATTGGGCGCATGACGGTGCAAGATCAGGGGCAAGTGTTGCAGCTATCTGGCCATGTCAGCGCCGATAGCCGTGGCTGGGCGTTTGGTGTGGGCGCCCAAATGCCCCAAATTGCCCGTGCGCGTGTGCTGCAATTGTGGCCCGAGCGCGCCGCGCCGCGCACCCGTGCTTGGGTGGCCGAAAACGTGCATCAAGCGCAGCTGAAAGACATCGAATTTGCCTTGCGCAAAAGCCCCGATAGCCCGGCTGCGCCCTATCTTGCCTTTGGGTTTGAACAGGCTGATCTAAGCGTAATCCGCGACTTTCCGCGCTTGCAGGGGGTCAGCGGCACCTTGCAGCTGCTCAACGACCGCTTGCTGATTTCGGCCGATCAGGGCCGGGTGCGGGCTGCTGGGGCGGGGTGGATCGATATTGCTGGCACCACATTCGAGGTGCCAAACACCCGCCAGCCTGTGCCACAGGCGCGGGTGGGGCTGGCCACGGCGGGGCCCTTGGGCGATGCGCTGCACCTGCTGGATGCGCCGCCGTTCCAGTTTCTGCAAAAGGCCGGTCTGTCACCGGATCTGGCCTCGGGCCAGCTGCGTTTGGGAGGCACTATCGATTTGCCCCTGCAAAAGAACCTGCCCGCCGAAGATATCGTTTTGTCGCTGCAGGGGGTGGCGCGCGATATGCGCTCGGATGTTTTGGTTCCCGGGCTTGTGGTGCAAGCGCCACAGCTGCAGATCGATCTGCAAGATCGACAGCTGGCCATTTCCGGGCCCGGGCAAGTGGGGGCGGTGCCGGTTACAGCCACATGGCGCAGCCCCATTGGCCCCGGGGCCAGCGGTAGCACCCTAAGCGGGCAGATCACCCTTGGCCAAGCGTTTGTCGATACTTTCGGCATTGGCCTGCCGCCCGGCGCGATCAGCGGTGCGGCGCAGGCGGATATGACCTTGCAGTTTAAGCGCGCAGAACCACCAACCTTTTTGCTGGCCTCGCAGCTGCAGGGCTTGGGGCTGTCTTTGCCGCAGGTCGGCTGGGCCTTGCGCCCCGAACAAACCGGCGCGCTAGAGGTGCAGGGCCAATTGGGCACGCCGGTTCGGATTGACCGCCTGTCGCTGCAGGCCGCCGGGCTGTTGGCGCAGGGGGCTGTGCAATTGACACCCGAGGGCCAGCTGGACCGCGCCAGTTTTTCCCAGTTCGCCGTGGGTGACTGGCTAGAGGGCGCGCTGGTTCTCAGCGGGCGTGGGCCGGGCCTGCCGCCCGCGATTGCGCTGTCGGATGGGCGTATCGATATGCGTCGGGCCAATTTTGCCGGCAGTGATGGCCAATCTGGGCCGCTGACCTTGTCGCTGGATCGCTTGCAGCTGACCAAAGACATCGCCTTTAACGCCTTTGAGGGCGCGTTCGAGGCGGGCAAGGGGTTGGATGGGCAATTCACCGCGCGGGTGAATGGGGCCACCGCCGTGCAAGGGCGCGTGGTGCCGCGCGATGGTAGGGTGGCGGTGCGTATCCGCTCGCGCAATGCCGGGGGGGTGCTGTTATCGGCGGGCTTGCTGCAATCGGCGCGCGAGGGCGAGCTGGATTTAACCTTGCTACCCACGGCGGCGCCCGGCAGTTTTCAAGGCACTTTGCGCATTACCGATATCTGGTTGCGCGAAGCCCCGATCTTTAGCGCGCTGTTGAACGCGGTCAGCGTGGTAGGGCTGATCGAACAGTTGCGCGGCACAGGCGTGCTGTTTTCCGAGGTGGATGGCCGGTTTCGCCTAAGCCCTGATCAGATTATCGTGGATGATTTCAGCGCAACCGGCGCATCGGTGGGCATATCTATGCAGGGCAGCTATGGGGTGAACAGCCGGCAGATGGATCTCAGCGGTGTGTTCTCGCCGGTCTATGTGCTGAATGGCTTAGGCTCGGTTCTGACCCGCAAGGGAGAGGGCTTGCTTGGGTTCAATTATACCCTTACGGGAGAGCCGGGCCAGCCGCGTGTGCAGGTGAACCCGCTGTCGATTTTTACCCCCGGTATGTTTCGCGACATTTTCCGCCGCCCCGCGCCCGAGCCAAACCAATAACACCCGCGCTGGGCGCCAACACAGACAGACAACCCACAAGGCCGCAGATGAAGCTGACCGATTTTGATTTTGATTTACCAGACGAGTTGATTGCCACCCGCCCCGCCAAACCGCGGTCTTCGGCGCGGCTGTTGGTCAGCAATGGCGACGGGCTGCACGATGGGCATGTGTTTGACCTGCCGCAATGGCTGCGCCCCGGCGATCGGCTGGTTTTGAACAACACCAAGGTCATCCCCGCCCGGCTAAGCGGTGTGCGGCGGCGGCGTTCGGCCCAAGGGCTGGTTGAGGCGCGCATCGAGGTTACGCTGCTAGAGCCGCGCGCAGATGGCGCTTGGTCTGCCTTGGTGAAGCCCTTGCGCAAATTGGCCGATGGCGAAGACGTGGTATTCTCCGACCAGCTATCGGCCACCTGCGAGGGGCGTTCCGAGGGCCAAGCGGCGTTGCGCTTTAACCTGACGGGCGATGATTTCGATGCAGCTTTGGCACAGGTGGGCGCGATGCCCCTGCCACCCTATATAGCGGCCAAGCGTGGGGCCGATGCCCAAGACAAAGACGATTATCAAACGGTTTGGGCCAAAACCCCTGGGGCGGTGGCGGCGCCCACGGCCTCGTTGCATTTTGACATGCCGCTGTTGCAGGCCTTGGCGGCGCGGGGCGTGGATATGACCTATGTCACCTTGCACGTCGGGGCGGGCACGTTTTTGCCGGTAAAGGTAGAGGATGTGACCACCCATAAGATGCACGCAGAATGGGGCGAAGTCAGCGCCGAGGCGGCAGCAGAAATTGCCGCAACCAAGGCCGCTGGTGGCCGGGTTATTCCTGTGGGTACTACCGCGCTGCGCCTGATCGAGACCGCGGCGGCCCAAACCGGTGCCATAGGGCCTTGGCAAGGCGATACCGATATTTTCATTTACCCCGGCTTCACCTTTCGCGTGAGCGATGCATTGATGACCAATTTCCATCTGCCCAAATCCACCTTGATGATGCTGGTGTCGGCCTTGGTGGGCCAAGAGCGTATTCGCACCATCTATGCCCATGCGGTGCAACAGCGATACCGGTTCTTCTCGTATGGGGATGCCTCGCTACTGGTGCCTTAGACCTGCGGTTTGGGCTGGCATGGCAAGAATAGGCCGGTTTTGTCCCCCAAGGGGCGGGGAGGGTCGTTTTTTGCGCAGAATTTTGGCATCCTTTCCCGATAGAGCAGCCACAAGGCGCTGGGCCCTTGTG
>RFQY01000190.1 GCA_009924775.1 Paracoccaceae bacterium
ACGGCGATAGCCCTCTAGATCGTCCTCATAGGGGCGCACGGTGCCGTCTTTCACCAGCCACAGCCGTTCGGCCACCAGCCCCAGCAAATGCATGTCATGGCTGATCAAGATCACAGCGCCGCTATAGGCGGTCAACGCCTCGACCAAGGCCTCGCGGCTTTCGATATCGAGGTGGTTTGTCGGCTCGTCCAAGATCAGCATATGGGGGGCATCCAGCGTGGCCAGCAACAGCGACAGCCGTGCCTTTTGCCCACCCGATAGGCGCCCCACCTCGGTTTCTGCCTGCTCTGCCCCCAGCCCAAACCCCGCCAGCCGGGCGCGCAGCTGCACCGGCAAAACCCCCGGCAATGCCCGCGCCAAATGCTGCAACGGGGTTTCGCCCAGCTCTAACTCATCCACCTGATGCTGGGCAAAAAACCCAATCCGCAGCTTGCTGGCCCGGGTAATATGCCCCTCGCGCGCGGGCAGCCGCCCCGAAAGCAGCTTGGCCAAGGTCGATTTTCCCTGCCCGTTCTTCCCCAATAGCGCAATCCGGTCGTCTTGATCGATGCGCAACGACAGGCGCCGCAAAATGTCTTTGTCGCCGTAGCCCGTCGATACCCCCTCCATCGACACGATGGGCGGCGCCAGCTCTTCTGGCTCGGGAAAGCTGAACACCGTGCGTGCGGCATCTTCGGGGGCGCGCAGCACCTCCATCTTTTCCAGCATCTTCACGCGCGATTGCGCCTGTTTGGCCTTGCTGGCCTTGGCTTTGAACCGGTCCACAAAGCTTTGCAAATGCGCCCGCCGCGCATCTTGCTTGCGCGCCATCGCCGCCTGCAGCGCGCGCTGTTCTGCGCGCTGGCGGGCAAATTGATCATAAGGCCCGGCATAATAGGTCAAGCGCCGCTCGTCCAAATGCAAAATCGCGCCAACAGCGCGGTTCAATAACCCGCGGTCGTGGCTGATGATCAGCACGGTATGGGGGTAGCGCTGCAAATAGTTTTCCAACCACAACGCACCTTCCAGATCCAAATAGTTCGTCGGCTCATCCAACAACAACACATCGGGCTGGGCAAACAACACCCCGGCCAGGGCCACGCGCATCCGCCAGCCACCAGAAAAGGCGCTGCAGGGCATTTTTTGCGCCTCGGTATCAAATCCCAAACCGCGCAAAATTGCGCTGGCGCGGCCCTCGGCGGACCAGGCATCGATATCGGCCAGTCGGGTTTGTATTTCGGCAATGCGCCCCGCATCCGTGGCCCCCTCGGCCTCGGCCAACAGCGCCGCGCGCTCGGTGTCGGCGGCCAGAACCGTGTCCAACAGGCTCACCTCATTGCCCGGCACCTCTTGCGCCACCCCACCAATGCGCGCGCCCGCAGGCAGGGTAATCGCACCGCTTTCCAGGCTCAGCTCGCCCCGGATCAGGCGAAACAGCGTGGTTTTACCCGCCCCGTTGCGCCCTACAACACCCACCTTATGGCCATCAGGAATCACGGCGCTGGCGCCTTCAAACAGGGGCCTGCCTTCAACCGCATAGGTGATATCGGAAATTCTCAACATGGCGCGGCGCATATCGCCTTTTGCGCGCCCTGGAAAGGTCCCGCCTTCATCTTGCCCAAAATACTCATGTCGCGCCGCCCCCCGGCAGCGCTGCGGCCAGTTGGGCCTTTCCAAGCTTGTCCGCCCATGCTACCAGCGCCGCGATTTCAGTCTGGGGCCGCATGGGGCGGTCTCGCAAACCACAGGAGCCTGCCCGATATGGCCATTCAGCGTACCTTCTCGATCATCAAACCCGATGCCACCAAGCGCAACCTGACCGGCGCCATCAATGCCAAGCTCGAGGCCGCAGGCCTGCGCATCATCGCCCAAAAGCGCATTCACCTGACCAAGGCACAGGCCGGCGTCTTTTACGCCGTGCATGCCCAGCGCCCCTTCTATGACGAGCTGTGCGAATTCATGGCCTCCGAGCCGATCGTGGTGCAGGTGCTGGAAGGCGAAGATGCCATTGCCAAGAACCGCGAAGTGATGGGCGCCACCAACCCGGCCGAGGCGGCCGAGGGCACCATTCGCAAAGAATTCGCCCTGTCGATCGGCGAAAACTCGGTGCATGGGTCGGATGCAGAAGAAACCGCCGCGGTCGAAATCGCGTATTTCTTCTCGGGTCTCGAACTGGTGGGCTAAGGCCTGCGTTTGCGCACACCAATTGCGTCAAGGGCCGCGTCCAATGCAGCGTGGCCCTTTTCTTTTTCTGCCGGGGCGGTGGATTGGGCGGCTTTCAGCGCGTCAAATCTGGCGCGCAAAGCGGCCTTTTCGGCGCCTTGGCAATCGTTCCATGGCCGCCCTTGCAAGGCCATGACCAGCACGTAATAGCCAATGAAATGCGGCCGCGTGCCATGGGCCAGCAATTGGGCATAGGCGCGGTCTGCCCCCAAGGCGCGCAAGGCCTCGGCGCTGGCAATGCCGGCGCGGGTGCATTCGGCCTCAAAGGCCGGGCCAAGGTTTTTGATGCTGGATACGGGCTGTGGCGTCATAGCGGCCATCATAGGTGGGCAGGCCCTGTGGCAGCAATCGGAAATCATCGCAAGCGCGCCCTGCCTTGGCTGGCTATTGCTGAAAATCCGCGCTAAAACGGTGCCACTGTTTTGGTTATAGGAACACCGCCTTGCGTGATCTCAAAATCCCCCAGCAGCGCCACCCTGAAAAGGCGCACAAGCCCGATAACGCCCAGCCCCGCAAACCCGACTGGATCCGCGTTAAGGCACCCACATCCGAGGGGTATAAACGCACCCGTGATATCATGCGTGAAAACAAGCTGGTCACGGTTTGCGAAGAGGCGGGCTGCCCCAATGCCGGCGAATGTTGGAGCCAAGGCCACGCCACCATGATGATCATGGGCGAGATCTGCACAAGGGGCTGCACCTTTTGCAACATCGCCACCGGCCGCCCACAGGCGCTGGATGCGTTCGAGCCGGGCCGCGTGGCCGATGCGGTGCAAAAGCTGGGCCTGAACCACGTGGTGATTACATCGGTCGATCGCGATGATCTGGGCGATGGCGGGGCCGAGCATTTTGCCCAAACCATTCGCGCCGTGCGCCACCGCAGCCCGGATACGACCATCGAAATCTTGACGCCCGATTTCTTGAAATGCGGCCCCGAAGCGCTGGAAACCGTGGTGGCGGCCCGCCCCGATGTGTTCAACCACAATCTGGAAACCGTGCCGGGCCTCTACCCCGAGGTGCGCCCCGGCGCGCGCTATTTCCACAGCCTGCGCCTGTTGCAGCGGGTGAAAGAGCTGGATCCGGCGATGTTTACCAAATCTGGCATCATGGTGGGTTTGGGCGAAAACCGGCAGGCTGTGCATCAAGTCATGGATGATATGCGCGCCGCGGATATCGATTTTCTTACCATCGGCCAGTATTTGCAGCCCACGCCCAAGCACCACGCGGTCGACCGTTTTGTCACGCCCGAAGAATTTGCCGCCTACGAATCTGCCGCCTATGGCAAAGGGTTCTTGATGGTTTCGGCAACGCCGCTGACGCGCTCGTCCTATCATGCGGGCGATGATTTTGCCCGCTTGCGCGAAAACCGGCTGAAAAAACTGGGGCGCAGCCAATAAGGCTGCCCTAGGGCTGGGGGGCGACGCGTTTCAAATATGCGGCCACGGCGGCGCGGTCTTGCGCGGGCAATTTGGCATAGTTTTCCACCACCTCGGCCATATGGCCGCCGGCGCTGTCGTATTCGGGCGTAAAGCCGGTTTCCAGATAGGCGACGATATCGGCGCTGCTCCAGTCTAAGGCGGCGGGGGTGATATTGGGCACGGTGCCGCGGCCATTTGGGTTCGGGGCACCATTCAGCCAGCGCGTGGTTTGCAGCCCACCGGCGATATTGCGCGGGGTGTGACATTCGCCGCAATGGCCCAACCCCTCGACCAGATAGCGCCCGCGCGCCGCATCTGGGGGCAAATCGCCCGTCACCACCCAACCCCGCGGCATGAAAGCCGCTTTCCACAGGCCAAGCCCGGCGCGGATGGAAAAGGGAAAGCCCACATCATGGTCGCGCGTGGGGGTAGGATCGTGGGGCAGGGTGGCTAAATAGGCAGATAAATCAGCAACATCTTGCAGGGTGGCATGCTGATAGGCGGCGTAGGGAAAGGCGGGGTAATAATGGCTGCCATCCGGCGCGCGCCCGGCCAGCATGGCATTGGCCAGATCAACCGGGCGCCAACCGCCGATGCCTGCCACCGGATCGGGGCTGATATTTGGGGCGTAAAACGTGCCAAAGGCGGTTTCAAAGGCCCGCCCCCCCGCCAGCACCAGTTTGGCCGTGCCGGTGGCGCCGGGGGCGCTGTGGCAACTGGCGCAGCCTGCGGCCCAAAACACCTGTTCACCGCGCGCGGTATCGCCGGGTTGCAGCTGTGCAAATTGCTCTGCGGGCAGGGCCGGGCTGCGGGTAAATGCCAGCGCTGCCCCCAGCCCAAGGCCCGCAAGCCCAATAACAACGGCAAGTTTGCCCAACATCGCGGCCCCTTTCTGCGCGCCTTACGGGTTTGGCTCGGCACATTGCCTGCGCCGGGCCAATTTGCCACAACAGGGGCGCTTAGTTTGCAGGCGCGCGATAGGCCTTGTGGCAGGCGCCACAGCTGCCGCCCAAGGCGCCCATCTGGCCCTGCAGCGCCTCTAGCCCGGTGCCAGCCACGGCCGCCATGGCGCTGGCCGCCTCGGCGGTGGCGCGGCCTTTGGCGATTGCGTCGTCGATATTGTCCCACAGGTCGGGCAGGGTGCGGGTGTTATCCACGCTCATATTGTCCGATCCTTGGGGCCACAGGCGCGATTGATCCAGCGATGCCAGCATGGCCAGATTGTTGGATGCAGCGGCGGCGGCCGATGCATCATAGGCCACGGCCCCTTTGGCCATATCGCCCAGCAAGCCCAGATTGAACGCATAAAGCTGCATCTGTGCTTTGCGCGCCTTGATGGCATCTTCCACCATCTTTGAATTATCTTGTGCTTGTGCCAAGCCGGTGGCGCCTGCCGCCAAGCCAAGCCCTAAAATTAGTGCTGTTAGTTTTTTCATTCTCAGACCTCCCAAAAAATACACAGAACAATCTTAGCAAGAATCTTGTGACATAATGATCATATCTTTGTGCAAATTTGCACAA
>RFQY01000020.1 GCA_009924775.1 Paracoccaceae bacterium
TGTCATTGGGAGCAACTGGTAGGGTTGGGGCCATCTATCGAAAATCTTGTGGCCAGGGCTCGACACAGCGCACTCTTCGGAGCCTGTCGTGATTTAATTATGATTGCAATATGGCAAGTCGTCTGCAACCTTAGGGTTATTGAAGATCAAATGAAAACCGAAAGGTGAGTCATGACCATCATTAATTTCTCAGGAACCGATTTATCAGATGCAAGCATAGAAGACATTCTGAAGAGCGCACCGCCACCATCTGGCCTATGGAGCGTTCAAAACAACACCGGCACATGCAGAAGACCTGGCATTCTTTATGACAATAGCTTTTTCTTTAGAACGCATGAAGGAGAAACAGGTGTCAAAGTGGTTGCATTGCAATTAGACATAAACGACGAAAAATGCTCCGATATAAGCTCTGACAAGCCACGCTATATTACTGAATATCAATGGGTAATGCGAATCCACGGTAAAGCCGTCGCTGGGAAATTACGTAGGGCAGCGCCTGGCAAGTACTTTCCAAGCTCACGTATATTATGGAGTTGTGGAAGCCGTCTTGAATCGGACGAAGAAGAATTCTTTGTAAATATCTTCGACCATGAAAGAGAGCTGCCCCAAAAGTAGATCTCCGTCTTTTTTCACAACAACTGTTACACCCACCGCCGCAAAAAACAGGCGGCCTTTGGGGCCGCCTGTTGGGGGGTTAGTGCACCACCGCGTCGGTGGGTTTGGGGCGGTTGGTGGCGGCCAGTTTGTCGCCAATCACCAGCCCGTCGCTGCCCGCTGATATGGGCAGTGTGGCGCCCTCGCGGATATCGCCTGCCAGCAGCATTTCGGCCAGCGGGTCTTGGACCGTGCGTTGGATCACGCGTTTCAGGGGGCGGGCGCCAAACACCGGGTCATAGCCTTCGTCGGCCAGCCATTTGCGGGCCTCGGCATCGACCACCAGCGTAATGTTGCGCCCCGACAGCCGCTTTTGCAGCCGCGCCAGCTGGATATCGACAATGCCGCCCATATCGGCGCGGGCCAAGCGATCGAAGATGATGGTTTCATCCAGACGGTTCAGGAATTCGGGGCGGAAATGGGCCCGCACCGCATCCATCACATCGCGCTTGGCGCTGCCGGCATCGGCGCCTTCGGGCAGCTGGCTTAGCGCCTGCGCCCCAAGGTTCGATGTCAACACGATCAGCGTTTGTTTGAAATCCACCGTGCGGCCCTGCCCATCGGTCAGCACGCCATCATCCAGCACCTGCAGCAGCACGTTGAACACATCGGGGTGGGCTTTTTCCACCTCGTCAAACAGCACCACCTGATAGGGGCGGCGGCGCACCGCTTCGGTCAGCACCCCGCCCTCGTCGTAGCCAACATAGCCGGGGGGCGCCCCGATCAACCGCGACACGGCGTGTTTTTCCATGAATTCAGACATATCGATGCGCACCATCGCATTGTCATCATCAAACAAAAACTCGGCCACGGCTTTGGTCAGCTCGGTTTTACCCACGCCCGTTGGACCCAAGAACAAGAACGAGCCCAGCGGCCGGTTCTCGTCGTTCAGCCCGGCGCGCGCGCGGCGCACCGCATTGGCCACGGCATGCACCGCCGCGTTTTGGCCGATCACCCGCTTGTGCAGCCCATCTTCCATGCGCAGCAGCTTTTCGCGCTCGCCCTCTAGCATTTTGGTGGTGGGGATGCCGGTCCAGCGTTCGACCACTTGGGCAATCTGCTCGGGGCGCACGGCCTCTTGCACCATCATGTCCGCCTCGGCGCCTTCGGCATCGGCCAGCTGCCGCTCGATCTGCGGGATAATCCCGTAAGACAGCTCGCCCGCGCGGGCCAAATTCCCCTCGCGCTTGGCAATTTCCAGATCGGCGCGGGCGCGATCTAGCTGCTCTTTCAGCTCGCGTGCACCGGCCAGCTTGTCGCGCTCGGCCTGCCATTTCGCGGTCATCTCGGCAGACCGTTCTTTGATATCGGCCAATTCGCGTTCCAGCTTTTGCAGCCGGTCTTTCGAGGCGGCATCGTCTTCCAGCTTCAGCGCTTCAACCTCGATCTGCATCTGCAGCATTTGGCGGTCCAGCGCATCCAGCTCTTCGGGTTTGCTGTCTACCTCCATGCGCAGGCGGCTGGCGGCCTCGTCGACAAGGTCGATGGCCTTATCCGGCAAGAACCGATCGGTGATATAGCGGTGGCTCAGCGTGGCCGCCGCCACCAGCGCCGAATCCGAGATGCGCACACCATGGTGCAGCTCGTATTTTTCCTTGATGCCACGCAAAATGGAAACCGTGTCTTCGACGGTGGGTTCGGCCACCATCACAGGCTGGAACCGCCGCGCAAGGGCCGCGTCTTTTTCCACATACTTGCGGTATTCATCCAAGGTGGTGGCGCCCACGCAATGCAGCTCGCCCCGCGCCAGCGCCGGTTTGATCAGGTTGGCGGCGTCCATCGCGCCATCAGATTTGCCCGCCCCCACAAGGGTGTGCATTTCATCGATGAACAAAATGATCTCGCCCGCCGCTGCCTCGATCTCTTTCAAGATGGCTTTCAGCCGCTCTTCAAATTCACCGCGATATTTCGCACCGGCAATCAGCGCGCCCATATCCAGCGCCATCAAGCGTTTGTTTTGCAAGGATTCCGGCACATCGCCATTGACAATGCGCAGCGCCAAACCTTCGGCGATGGCGGTTTTGCCAACGCCCGGTTCGCCAATCAGCACCGGGTTATTCTTGGTGCGGCGGCTAAGCACCTGCATCGAGCGGCGGATTTCCTCGTCGCGGCCAATGATCGGGTCGATCTTGCCCTCGCGCGCGGCTTCGGTCAGGTCGCGAGCATATTTCTTTAGGGCGTCATAGCCATCTTCGGCACTGGCGCTGTCGGCGGTGCGGCCTTTGCGGATATCGTTGATCGCCCCATTCAGCCCCTGCGCCGTGACCTTGCCCGCGCTCAGCGCGTCTTTGGCCTTTGAGGGCACCAGCGCCATGGCCATAAGCATACGCTCGACCGGAACAAAGCTGTCGCCGGCCTTGCTGGCCACTTTCTCGGCCTCGTCCAACACGCGCACAAAGGCATTATCTGTATATACCTGCGCGCCATCGCCCGTAACCTTGGGCAGGCGTGCCATGGCTTGGGCCAAGGCATCGCTTACCTGCTCGGGCGCGCCGCCGGCGCGTTTGATCAGGTTGCTGGCCAGCCCCTCGGGGTCATCCATCATGGCTTTTAACAGGTGTTCGGGCACCAATCGCTGGTGGTTTTCGCGCATTGCGATGGTCTGGGCGGCCTGAACAAAACCGCGCGACCGTTCCGTGAACTTGGACAAGTCCATGGGCTCTCTCCTTTTACAAAGCACCCGCTTTGGCAGTGCCCGCTTGGCGGCGCACCCCGTTCCGGGCCTCGGGTTAAAAATGTGGGCGATGACGCCCCAGTTCAAGGGCCGTGGCGCAGTTTTCCGCCCCATGCGGCATGCCTGCCTGCTTGACCTGCGCGCGCTTTGCCACAACAAGGGGCGAAACCAGAAAGGACATAGCATGACAGATGATCGCCTGATCGTGGCCCTCGATGTTCCCAATGCGCTGCAAGCGCTGGCACTGGCCCAGCGGCTGGGTGATGCCGTATCGTTTTACAAGATAGGGCTTGGCATGCTGACGGGCGGCGGGCTGGCTGCGGCCAACGAGCTGAAGCAAGAGCATGGCAAGCGCATCTTTTTGGATATGAAACTGTTCGACATCGGCGCCACGGTCGAGGCAGCGGTGCGGGGGCTTGCGCAGTTTGATCTAGATTTTCTAACCGTCCACGGTGACCCGCACGTGGTGCGCGCCGCCAAAGAAGGGGCTGCAGGCAAAGACCTGAAAATCTTGGCCGTTACCATCCTTACCTCGCTGGATCGCGCCGATCTGGATGCCAGCCTGATCAAACCGGGCGATGTGGCCGAACTGGTGGCAGAACGCGCCGCGCGCGCCTTCGAGGCTGGGGCAGATGGTGTGATTGCCAGCCCACAAGAGGCCGCCATGATCCGCGCCTTGCCACAGGCCAAGGGCCGGTTGATTGTTACACCCGGCGTGCGCCCCGCAGGGGCCGCATTGGGCGATCAAAAACGCGTTGCAACCCCGGCACAAGCCCTGCGTGATGGGGTAGATCATATCGTCGTGGGCCGGCCAATTTGGCAGGCACAAGATCCGCGCGCTGCGGCGCAGGCCATTTTGGATGAATTGGCCTCGGGCCGCTGAACTGGGGGCTGGCAGGCCGGGGCCAAGGCGCGGTATAATGGCGGCGTTGCTTTGAAAGCTTGCCCATGCCCACGCTTTGCCGCGCCTGCCTGACACAGTTTGACACCGGCAGCCGCTGTCCGGCATGCCGCAGTCCGCGCATCACCAGCCACCCCGAATTGTTCGATCTGTCCATCGCCCATATGGATTGCGATGCCTTTTACGCCTCGGTCGAAAAACGTGACCGCCCGGAACTGGCCGATAAGCCCGTTATCATCGGCGGAGGGGATCGGGGTGTTGTGTCCACCGCCTGTTATATTGCGCGCATCCGCGGTGTCCGCTCGGCCATGCCAATGTTTCAGGCCCTGCGCCTGTGCCCCGATGCCGTGGTGATCAAACCCCGCATGCAGCTTTACGCCGAGGTCAGCACCGCGATTCGCCAGATGATGGAACAGATCACCCCCGCGATCGAGCCACTTTCGCTGGATGAGGCCTTTCTAGATCTGACCGGCACCACACGCCTGCATGGCGCGCCCCCTGCTGTCATGTTGGCGCGCTTGGTGCAACGGATGAAGGCAGAGCTGGGCATCACCGGTTCGATCGGGTTAAGCCACAACAAGTTTTTGGCCAAAGTTGCCTCGGATCAGGATAAGCCGCATGGGTTTTCCGTGATTGGCCGCGCCGATACCGCCAGCTTTTTGCGCGATCAGCCTGTGCGCCTGATCTGGGGCGTTGGCCGTGCCACCCAAGAGGCGCTGGAACAGGCCGGCATTCGCAGCTTTCGTGACCTGCTGCGCTGGGACAAGGCCGACCTGACCGCCCGGTTTGGCGCCATGGGCGGGCGGCTGTGGCATCTGGCGCGCGGCGAAGATAGCCGCCCCGTTGCCCGTAATGCCCCGATCAAAAGCATATCGAACGAAACGACGTTTCACGAAGATACCGCAAACCCCGATATTCTGGATGGCCATATCTGGCGAATGGCTGAAAAAGTGGCCGATCGCGCGAAAGCCAAAGATCTGGCAGGGCGGGTGATTACCCTAAAACTAAAGCGCGCCGATCACCAACTGATCACCCGGCGCCACAGCCTGCGGGATGCCACGCAGATGGCCGATCGCATCTATCGCACAGCCCACAGCCTATTTGTGCAAGTTCCCACAGCCAAGCCATACCGGCTGCTGGGGGTTGGCCTGTCAGATCTGTGCCCCGCCACTGGCGCCGATCTATCGGGCGATCTGTTGGATCCGCAGGCCGCCAAACGCCACCGCGCCGAACGCGCCGCAGATGACATTCGCAAACGGTTTGGCACCGAGGCCATCGTGAAAGGCCGGGCGCTGCGCTAGGCGTTATTCTGCGGCCAGCTGTCGGCCATGTCTGGCCCGGCCATAAGCGGCAATCTCGGCCACAACCTTGGCCAAAACGCTTTGCAGCTGGGCAAAACCAGCATTTGGGCGAATAGCGGCCTCGTCCATATACAGCGAACGGTCTATCTCGATTTGCACAACATGCTGCCCACGCGCCGGGCGGCCATAGGCCTGCGCGATATAAGCCCCTGCAAAGGGGGCGTTGCGTGCCACCCGCAGCCCCGCAGAAACCAGCGCAGATTCAACAATATCCACCACCTCGGCCCCGGCAGATGCGCCAAACCTGTCGCCCAGAACAACGTCGGGGCGTTTCATACCCACATGGGAAATACCATCCAGCGCTTCGCGGGGCATAGAATGACAATCAATCAAAATCGCCTGCCCAAACTGCGCCAAAGACTGATCAAGCAGCTGGCGCAATTGCGCGTGATACGGCGCCCAATATGCCGCGATTCGCGCCTCGGCCACGGCAAGGGGGATTTTCCCGCGATAAATGGCGCGCCCCCCCGCCACCACCCGCGGCACCACCCCCAACCCGGCGGCAATGCGTGGGTTATGGGCCAGTTTGCGCACCCCATCAATCAGCGCCGGGTCCAGCTCGGTTGCGCTGCGGTTCAGGTCAACATAGGCGCGCGGCACCCCTGCCAGCAGCAGCGGCGCCCCATGGCGTGGTGCATCAGAAAACAGCTGGTCTACAAACGCATCTTCAGACGAGCGCAGGCTGTGCCCATCCAACACCGAGGCGCGCACGAACGCAGGCGCATAGGCCCGCCCGCTGTGCGGCGATGCAAAAACCACGCTGGTATCGCGTGCTTTGGGCATCAAAAGGTGATAGGCGGGATATGTCATGCGCGCTCCTGTTTCGGGTATACCATAGCCTGATAAATTAGCTTACCAAAAGCCCTTGATCCCCTGTCCGACTCCTTTTATAGACCAGCGGACCGGCGCGGGATTCCGCGCCCCTATTCGTTCAGGGGCGTTGAGTTTCGTTAAGTCGGGCGGTTAGCTCAGTGGTAGAGCACTACGTTGACATCGTAGGGGTCACAAGTTCGAACCTTGTACCGCCCACCACGATAAATTTTTTCGCCCCATTGGGGCAACTGCAATGGCGCAAGGCCGCGCCGCGACGAAAGGAGAAGACCATGAAGGTCAAAAATTCGCTCCGCTCGCTCAAGCAGCGTCACCGCGACTGCCGCGTCGTGCGCCGCAAGGGCCGCGTCTATGTTATCAACAAGACGCAGCGCCGGTTCAAAGCCCGTCAGGGCTAAGTTCCGGATAGAATGGATTTGGGCCGTTGATCGCAAGATCAGCGGCCTTTTTCTTTGCGCCATCAGCCAGCCCTCTGGCACATGGGCGCGGGTACGGGCACAGGCACAGGCACGCCAAAAGCCACAAAAAAGGGGGCCAAAGCCCCCTTTTGCGCAGATGCTTTGGCAACCCTTAGCCGTAGCTGCGCTGGTCTTCGATCACTTTGCCATCATTGGGCAGGCTGCCGGGCGCCACAACTTCGACCGCGCCTTTCATTTTCAGCACTTCCACAACGCTGGCGGCAAAGGTATCTTTGCTGCCGCCGTCGGCCTCGATCTGCACGGTCATCACATCCATTTCCCCCTCGCGCCCAGCAATCACGCGGGCGCGCAGGATTTCATCGTGCTTGGCCACCAATTGCGCCACCTGTTCGGGGCGTACAAACATGCCCTTGATCTTGGTGGTCTGGTCTGCACGGCCCATCCACCCCTTGATACGGGTGTTGGTGCGCCCACAGGGGCTGGCCCCCTCCATCACCGCAGACAAATCGCCCGTGGCAAACCGAATCAAAGGGTAATCGGGGTTCAGCGTGGTCACCACCACCTCGCCCACTTGGCCGGGTGCCACCGGGTCACCCGTGCCGGGCGTCACGATTTCAACGATCACGCCTTCATCGACGATCATGCCCTCCATCGCGTCGGATTCGTAGGCGATATTGCCCAAATCGGCGGTGGCATAGCATTGCAGGCAGGTAATACCGCGATCGGCATATTCTTGGCGCAGGCTGGGAAACAGCGCGCCGCCGCCCACAGCCGCGCGGGTAATGCCCAGCTGCACACCCATCTCATCGGCCTTGTCCAAGATGATTTTCAGGTAATCCGGCGTGCCCGCATAGGCGGTTGTGCCCACATCGCGCGCAGCAATGACCTGTAGTTCGGTCTGGCCGGTACCAGCAGGCAGCACAGCGGCCCCCACAGCGCGCGCGCCCGATTCAAAGATCATCCCTGCCGGGGTCAAATGATAGCCAAAGCAGTTTTGCACCACATCGCCCGCACCAATGCCGCAGGCATTCAAAAACCGGCCCATACGCCACCAATCATGGGCGGTATCGCCCGGCTCGTAGATGGGGCCCGGGCTTTGAAATACATGGGCAAAGCCATGCGCGGGGCGCGTGGTTAAGCCACCAAAGGGGTTACCTGCGGTTTGCGCAGCACCCAAATCTGATTTGCGCAACACTGGCAAGCTGGCCAGCGCCGCAACCGAGGTAACGGCCGCAGCATCAACCCCGTTCAATTTGTCGCCATACCCGGCCAAAGCCTGCGCCCGGGCAATTTGTGCCGGCAAGGCCACGGCCAAATCGGCGGCGCGGGCTTCGGGCGTACGGGTTTCCAGATCGTCGAAAAAGCGACCCATCGGTATTTCTCCGGCTGGCGGCCGCTTTGGCCGCAACTTAATAAACTGTGTGCGCGGCCGATCTGGCGCGCGGTGCGGTACTGATCAGCTAAGCCAACGTTTGCGGCGGCGATACGAACGCACATCGCGGAACGATTTGCGCCCCTCGTCCGACATCCCCAGATAGAACTCTTTCACATCGGGGTTTTCGCGCAATTCATTGGCCGGGCCATCCATCACCACGCGGCCCGATTCCAAAATATAGCCATAATGCGCATAGCGCAGGGCCACGTTGGTGTTTTGCTCGGCCAACAAGAAGGTCAGGCCTTCTTTTTCATTCAGTGATTTCACGATCTCGAAGATCTGCTCGACCAGCTGCGGTGCAAGGCCCATCGATGGTTCGTCCAGCAAGATGGTCTCGGGCCGGCTCATCAAGGCACGGCCAATCGCCACCATCTGCTGCTCGCCGCCCGAGGTATAGCCCGCTTGGCTGCGGCGGCGCTCTTTCAGGCGCGGGAAATAGGTGTAAACCATTTCCAGATCGGCGTTGATATCGCCTTTGCTGGCATTGCGGGTGTAGGCGCCAGTCAACAGGTTTTCTTCAACCGTCAAATGCTCGAAGCAGTGGCGCCCCTCCATCACCTGAATAACGCCACGCTTTACCAGATCGGCGGGGTTCAGATCTTGAATACGTTCGCCACGCAGAATGATATTGCCCTTGGTCACCTCGCCGCGCTCGCTGGCCAGCAGGTTGGAAATGGCTTTCAACGTTGTGGTTTTACCTGCACCGTTGCCGCCCAGCAGGGCCGTGATTCCGCCCTTGGGTACGCGCAGCGAAACGCCCTTTAGAACAAGGATCACATGGTTATAGATCACCTCGATATTGTTAACTTCTAGCAGGTTCTCTTGGGTGACTTCACCGGCGTCCAGCATTATCCGCGCTCCGTTGGTTTGGGTCACGGGCCGCCCGAAAGCGGCCCGTGAAACAGTGCTTAGTTACAGCCGGGCGTAATGCCAGATTCTGCCGCATAAGCAGCAGCATCGGCTTCGACCAGCGGGTTCAAGACATCCGCATCAGGTGCGATGAAATCGGTGATCTTGTTCCACTGCTTGGCGCCAGCATCCCATTGCACAACGGCGGTCAGGCCGTCGCCACCATGGTTTTGGCAGCTTACCTTGAACGACGGGCCAAAGCCGGGCAGACCCAGAGCCGCCATTTTCTCTTCGGTGATCTCAAGGTTTTCCATACCGTCACGCATCTGCGCAGGCGTCAGCGGGCCAGTGTTGTGGATGCCTTGTGCGGTTTTCGCAGCTTCGGCAGCCAGCATCGCGGCGTAAAGGCCACGGTTATACAGCGCGGTGCCGATCTGGTCGCCTGCACCGGCAGCTTTGCCAGCGCCAACAACATATTTCTGGATGTCTTCAAACAGCGGGAAGTTGCTGCCAGTGTTGTGGAAGGTCAGTGCCTTGTAGCCGTTGGCGCCATCGCCTGCGGGCAGCACGTCGTTTTCCGAACCCGACCACCAGATACCAATGAAGTTTTCCATCGGGTAGCGAATGTTCACCGCTTCCTGAATGGCCACTTGGTTCATCACGCCCCAACCCCACATCAGCACGTGATCCGGGCGCTCGCGGCGAATTTGCAGCCACTGCGATTTCTGCTCTTGGCCGGGGTGGTCAACGGGCAGCAGCATCAGCTCGAAGCCGTGCTTTTTGGCCAGCTCTTCCAAGGTGCGGATCGGCTCTTTGCCATAGGCCGAGTTGTGATAGACCAGCGCGATTTTCTTGCCATCCAGCGCGCCGCCGTTCACATCCAAAAGGTGCTTGATGGCAACCGATGCACCATCCCAGTAGTTTGCAGGATAGTTAAAGATGTTGCGGAACACTTCGCCGTTCTTGGCCGAGGTGCGGCCATAGCCCATCGAGTGCACAGGAATACCATCAGCCGTGGCTTTGGGGATCAACTGGTAGGTAATGCCAGTGGACAGCGGCTGGTAAACCAATGCGCCGGTGCCTTTGGTCGATTCGTAGCATTCCACACCTTTTTCGGTGTTGTAGCCGGTTTCGCATTCAACCAAGTTCACGCGCTCGCCGCCAATGCCACCATCACGCTCGTTCAGCAGCGTGAAATAATCTTGATAGCCATCTGCAAAGGGAATGCCGTTTGCGGCATAAGGCCCGGTACGATAGCTCAGCGCTGTAAAGGTCAGCTCGGCCATGGCCGGTGCTGCTGCAATCATCGCAGCCACAGCGGCAGAGATCAGTTTCAATTTCATCGGGTTTTCCTCCCTTGGTTATTCCGATGTCTACTTTTCCGGGGTGCCCCCCGAACTCCTCCCCTTGCCCCACGTCGCGGGGCAAGACATTGCTGGCCACCTGCCAGCCCGGCCCACAAGCTTAGTGTGGGAAGGGCCACAGGCGCAATTTTTCTTTCGCAACGCGCCATAGCTGCGCCAAGCCATGCGGTTCCGCGATCAAGAACACGATAATCAGTGCCCCTACGATCATGAATTCCAGATGTGCGGCCAAATCTGTGGGCCAGCCAAGCCCGCCAACCAGCGCGTTTTTCAAAAACACGGGCAGCAGCACCAAAAACGCCGCGCCCGCGAACGAGCCAAAGATCGAGCCAAGACCACCGATGATGACCATGAACAGCACCAAGAACGATTTGTTGATGCCAAACACCTCGCCCACTTCGACCGCGCCCAGATAGACGGCAAAGAACAGCGCGCCAGAAATACCCACGAAGAAAGACGATACCGCAAAGGCGCTAAGCTTGGCTTTCAAAGGGTCCACACCGATGATTTCCGCCGCAATATCCATGTCGCGGATCGCCATCCATTTGCGCCCCTGCGCACCACGCGTCAGGTTGCGGGCAATCAAGGCACAAACGAACGTGAAGACCAAGCAGAACAGATAGGTGGCCCATGCATCGGTGTTGGCGCCTGTCACCTCGACACCGAAAACGGTGCGTTCGGGCGCCGAAATCTGGCCCGAGGCCGAGTAGTTGTAAAACCACGGCACGCGGTTGAACAGCCACACCAAAAAGAACTGCGCAGCCAGCGTGGCCACCGCCAGATAAAACCCCTTGATGCGCAGCGATGGCAGGCCAAACAGCACACCCACAAACGCCGTGATGCCACCGGCCAAAATGACGTGGAAAAAGATATTCACCTCGGGGAAGGCCGTCATCAGCTTATACACCGCATAGGCACCCACCGCCATAAAGCCGCCAGTGCCCAGGCTGACCTGGCCGCAATAGCCCACCAAAATATTCAGCCCAATGGCGGCAATCGAATAGATCAGGAACGGCATGAAAATGGCGTTCACCCAATAATCGTTGATCACCAGCGGGATCAGCGCAAAGGCCACGAACAAAACCACATAATAGCGATAGCGGTCAAATTTGATCGGGAAGGTCTGGCTGTCGGCCTTGTAGGACGTTTTGAAATCGCCCGCTTCACGATAGAACATCAGAGGCTCCCCTCGTTGTATTCGTCTTCAAGATGTTGGCGATTGGCCCGGTTTGGGCCAGCCGCGTAGCCTGTACGCTCGCAATAGCGGACCAGCTGGAAATAAGCCCAGATCCCCACTGCCCCGCCCAAGGCGGCCAGTAGGGCGGCAATAACCATTTGTTGGGAATTGCCGCTGCCCGCAGTCAACGCCAGGTATCCAAATGCCCAGAACCCAGCCCAGGCAATCACGTTCAATATGGCGATTACCTTTTGCATACCGTCACACCCGCTCGATGATTTTTTCGCCAAACAGGCCTTGCGGGCGGAAGACCAAGAATATCAGCGCCAGAACATAGGCAAACCAGTTTTCTGTCGCGCCCCCCACGATGGGGCCCATCAGGAATTCAAACAGTTTTTCACCCACGCCAATAATCAAGCCACCCACAATGGCACCGGGGATCGAGGTAAAGCCGCCCAGCATCAACACCGGCAACGCCTTTAGTGCGATCAAGGAAAGCGAAAACTGCACGCCCGATTTGGTGCCCCACATGATGCCCGCAACCAGCGCCACAAAACCCGCCAGCGACCACACCATAACCCAGATGAAATTCAGGCTGACCCCCACCGACAAGGCGGCTTGGTGGTCATCGGCCACAGCGCGCATGGCGCGGCCCTGCTTGGTGTATTGGCTAAACATCACCAACACGCTGACCAGCAAAATGGCAATGACCGTGGCCACCAAATCAAGGTTATCAATAAAGAACCCGTAGCCCAGCAGGCCATAGGTGGTTTCGTCGATCATGCTGTTTAGGCCCTGCGGCAGCCCGACATCCAGCTTTTTGATGTCCGAGCCCCACATCATGTCGCCGAAGCCTTCCATGAAATAGGCCAGCCCGATGGTTGCCATGAACAAGATGATCGGCTCTTGGTTTACCAGATGGCGGAAGATGATCTTGTTCACCGCCCAGGCCAAAAACACCATCACAGCCATGGTCAGCAAAATCGCGCCCAGCGCTGGCACGGACCAGTTGAAATGGTGCAGATCTGTGCCGAAAATAGCGTTGATCAGGTGGCTAAAGGGCACTTGGCCCTCCATGATACCCACCAAAGTAAGCGCCGCGAACAGGGCCATCACACCCTGAGCATAGTTAAAAATGCCCGACGCTTTGTAAATCAGCACAAAGCCCAAGGCCACCAGCGCATACAGCACCCCGGCCATCAGGCCGTTCAGGGTGACTTCCATCGCAAAAATCAGTTGATCGGGCATGGCTTAGGCTCCTTTTTGCGTGGTTAGGGCCAACAAGGCAATCAGCGGGGTTTGGCAAACATCAGTCATGGCTTACCCCCAGATATGCATCGATCACCGCTTGGTTGTTGCGCACCTCGTCTGGGGTGCCATCGCCAATTTTCTTGCCGTAATCCATCACAACCACCCGGTCAGACAAATCCATCACCACGCCCATGTCGTGTTCGATCAGGGCAATGGTGGTGCCGAATTCGTCGTTCACGTCCAAAATAAAGCGGCTCATGTCCTCTTTTTCTTCAACGTTCATCCCGGCCATCGGCTCGTCCAGCAGCAAAAGCTTGGGCTCGGCCGCCAAGGCCCGCGCCAGCTCCACTCGCTTTTTCAAACCATAGGGAAGGCGGGCCACCGGGGTTTTGCGGATCGATTGGATTTCAAGGAAATCGATAATCTTTTCCACCGCTTCGCGGTTTTCGTTTTCTTCTTGTTCGGCTTTGCCCCGCCAAATTGCCTGCTGCAAAATATTGGTGTGCATATAGTTCAAGCGCCCCGTCATGACGTTGTCTAGAACGGTCATCCCTTCAAACAGCGCGATGTTTTGGAAGGTGCGCGCAATACCTTGGCGCGCCACTTCGAATGGCTTCATGGGGGGGCGTTTTTTGCCGTGAAAAAACACCTCGCCCTCTTGCGGCACATAAAACCCCGAGATCACGTTCAACATCGAGGATTTGCCGGCCCCGTTTGGCCCAATGATGGCGCGAATTTCGCCCTGACGGATATCAAAGGAAATATCGGTAATCGCCTTCACACCGCCAAAGCGCAGGGTGATGTTTTTCATCTCCATCATCACGCCGCCGATCTTGCGACCGTCTGCTGTGACATAGCCTTCGTCTTGCATTGTCTGGGTCATTCTGCTGCCACCTTCTGGGTACGGATCGGGGCGATTGCGGCATCGCGAATTTCCAGCGTGGCGGAAATTTTACCCTTGCGACCGTCTTCGTAGGTCACCTCTGTTTCGGTGTATTGCTCGGTTTTGCCCGCATAAAGCGCCTCGATCAGATCGGCGAATTTCTCTTCGATGATCCGGCGGCGCACTTTGCGTGTGCGGGTCATTTCACCATCGTCGGCATCCAGTTCCTTGTGCAAAATCAAGAAGCGGTGCACTTGGCACCCCGACAGCATTTCATCTTCGGCAATGCTGCGGTTCACCTCTTCTACATGGGCCTGAATGGCTGCGTATACTTTGGTGTGGCCCGCCAGTTCCTGATAGCTGGAATAGGCAATATTGTTACGTTCGGCCCAATTGCCCACGGCGCTCATGTCGATGTTGATGAAGGCCATGCATTTGTCGCGCCCGTTGCCAAAAACCACCGCCTCTAGAATATTGGGGAAGAATTTCAGCTTGTTTTCAACGTATTTGGGCGCAAACAGGCTGCCATCGGCCATTTTGCCCACGTCTTTTGCACGGTCGATAATGCGCAGATGCCCAGTGTCCGGCTCGATAAATCCAGCGTCACCCGTGGCAACCCAGCCTTCGGCATCTTTGGTATCGGCGGTGCTTTCGGCGTTTTTGTAATAATATTCGAACACACCGGGGCTGCGGTAATACACCTCGCCGGTATCGCTAATTTTCAGCTCGACCCCGGGGGCAGGCACGCCCACAGTATCGGCGCGCACCTCGCCATCGGGCTGCACGGTGATAAACACCGACGCCTCGGTTTGGCCATAAAGCTGCTTCAGGTTGATCCCGATCGAGCGGTAGAATTGGAAAATCTCGGGCCCAATTGCCTCGCCCGCGGTATAGCCCACGCGCACGTTTGACATGCCCAAGGTGTTTTTCAGCGGCCCGTAAATAAAGATGTCGCCCAGCTTGTATTTCAGGCGGTCCAGCAGCCCAACGGGCTTGCCATCCAAAATATCGGGGCCAACACGCTTGGCTTGCGCCATGAACGTGTCAAACAGCCACTTTTTCAGCTTGCCCGCGTCTTCCATGCGGATCATCACATTGGTCAGCTGGGTTTCAAACACGCGTGGCGGGGCGAAATAATAGGTCGGCCCAATCTCTCGCAAATCCGAGGGCGTGGTTTCAGGGCTTTCGGGGCAGTTCACGCAAAAGCCTGTCCAATAGGCTTGGCCAAGCGAGAAAATGAAATCGCCCACCCACGCCATGGGCAGGTAGGCCAGCACTTCTTCGCCCGGGCCCAAGTTATCGAATTCGGCGCTGCTTTTGGCCGTTTCAATAATGTTGCGGTTGGAAAGAACAACGCCTTTGGGTTTGCCTGTGGTGCCCGATGTATACAGCATCACGCAGACCGTTTCGTAATTCAGCTTGGCCCGGCGCGCTTGCAGCTCGGGCGTCAGCTCGTCGCGGGCGGCGTGGCCCTGCTCTTGGACATGGGCATAGTCATGCAGGCGGGTGTGGTCGTATTTGCGCATCCCGCGCGGATCTAGATAGATCATATGCTCGAATTGATGCAGGCGGTCTTGCACCTCTAGCACCTTATCGACTTGCTCTTGATCCTCGGCAATCACGTAGCGTGCACCGCAATGATCCAGCACATAGGCCATCTCTTCGGCAGCGGCGTCTTGGTACAATGGCACAGGGATGGCCCCAACCGATTGCGCGGCAACCATCGACCAATACAGCTGCGGGCGGTTATTGCCGATGATGGCAATAAAATCGCCCTCATTCACCCCCATATTGATCAGCCCAAGGGCAAGGTTGCGCACCTCGGCCTCGGTTTGTTTCCAGCTCCAACTCTGCCAGATACCGAATTGTTTTTCCCGATAGGCGGGTTTGTCGCCGAATTCGGACGCGTTACGAAGCAGCAGCGCCGGAATGGACATTGTCCCCCCGGCCGCCTGAGACGACTGTGCCAAATCTATTCCTCCCTTTACCCGGTTGGTTCCGGGCAGCCGACCGCCTGTGCCGGCGATTCTTCCAGCACAATTGGTGCAGCTTGCACGCTGATGGTCAACTTTTTCCTGATGTTTTCCCAATCCTTACGAATTGTAACAACCCATCAATGGGCTTTGCGGCCGGGCCGGGCAATGCTAGGCCATGGGAAAAAGGGGCCTGATGTCGCAAGATAGCCAGCACAGCGCCGCCATGATGATGGCTGGCCTAAACCTGATCCCACAGGCGCTGTCGATTTATGACAGCGACCTGCGCTTGGTTGTGTCGAACCGCGTTTTTCGCGAAATGTTTGATTTGCCCGCGCATCTTATTCAGCCCGGTACCAGTTTTGCCGAAACCATCCGCCACCTTGTAGAGCGGGGCGAATATGGCCCTGTAGATGATATCGACGCCGCCGTTCAACAACGTGTCGAACAGGCCCGCGCGTTTGAGCAGCATTACATGGAACGCACCCGCGCCAACGGCCAAACCATCGCGGTCGAGGGCGTGCCCCTGCCCGAGGGGGGCTGGATTACGGTGTATACCGACATCACCCAAACCAAGCAGCAAGAAACCTTGCTGCGCAGCCGCTCGGCCGAATTAAGCGACAAGTTGCTGGCCTATGCCGAAGAACTGTCTGCCACAAACCGGGCCTTGGCCGCCACCATCTCGGCGCTGGAAGAGGCCAAGCGCCAGCTTACCGCAACCGAGGCCCGCACCCGCCAAACCACCGAGATGATGCCAGCCCATATCGCCCATGTTGGGCGCGATATGACCTATACATTTTCCAACCGCCGCCTGAATGCCATTATCCCCGGCCGCCCTTCGGATATTGTTGGGCTGAATATCCGCGAGGCGTTGGGCGAAAGCGCCTATTCCCATATTGGCCCGAAATTGCAGGCCGCCTTTCAGGGCACGCACAGCACCTTTGAATTCTACCACGAAGACAGCTCGCGCCGCATTCGCACCGCCTTTACCCCCGACCGCAACGCAGCTGGCGAAATCGTGGGCGTGTATATTTTATCCACCGATGTCACCGAAGAAACCCAAGCCCGATCAGCGCTGCAACAAACCCGCAGGCGCGAATTGGCCGCGCAGTTGATCAGCGGCATGGCCCATGATTTTTCCAACCTCCTGACCATTATCTTGGGCAGCCAATCGCGGCTGCAACGCCTGCCCCTGCCCGAGCGGGCACCAGAACTGGTGGCAGCCACCCTTGGGGCCGCGCGCCGCGGTGGGGCCTTGCTGAACCGCATTGGCGATATCACCGGCAGCCGCGAATGGCACCCCCAACCCACCGATCTGGGGGCCTTGTTGCGCGATCTGGAAACACTGGCCGCCCCAGCCCTGCCCCAAGGCATGCGTTTGGATATTTTCAACAGCCTCAGTGATGGCCGGCTGATGCTGGAACCCGGCATGCTGCAAGATGCGCTGTTGAACCTTTTTTTGAACGCCCGCGACGCCATGGGCACGCAAGGCGTGATTACCCTAACCGTCACGCCCGTGCGTGACACATGGGCCGAATTCACCGTTACCGATACCGGCCCCGGCTTTTCCGAGGCTGCATTGAACCATGCCTTTCAGCCGTTTTTTACCACCAAAGGCGGCGAGGGCTCAGGCCTGGGGCTGGCGATGGTTTATGACACCTGCAAATTGGCCGGGGGCACCGTGCGGCTGGGCAATACCGCCAGCGGCAACGGCCAAGTCACCCTGCGGTTGCCGCTGCGCCACGCCCCCGCCCCCGTGGCGCCCGGGCTGGTGCTGCTGGTCGAAGACAGCGACGACTTGCGCGCCGGCATTCGCGGCATGCTGACCGATCTGGGCCACACCGTGATCGAGGCCACCAGCGTAGACGAAGCGCTGACACTGCTGGGCGAGGTGCCGGGCATCACGCTGATCTTGTCGGACATCTCGCTAGAGGGCGACGCCACCGGGCTGGATCTGCTGCAGCGCCTGCCCCCCAACGCCCCCCCGCGCATCATGATGACATCGCTGCCACCAGAACACCCGCTGCATCGGCAAACCTTGCAAAAGGCCCCCGTGCTGCGCAAACCCTTTAGCGCCCGCGAATTGGGCGCCTATCTTTCCCCGCACGAGGCCTAAAAAATGACTGCCCCGCTTGTAACCATCTTGGATGACGAACCCGAAATTCGCAGCATGCTGGCAGATGCATTGGAAGAGGCGGGCTTTCGCACCATGGGCTTTGGCCGCGCCACCGAATTCGAGGCCGCGCTGAAAACCGCCACCCCCGATGTGTGCCTTGTCGATCTGTCCTTGCCAGATCGCGATGGCCTGACCTTGGTGCACCGTTTGGCGTTGGAACAGGGCGCAACGGTGATCATCATTTCAGGGCGCGCGCAGGTGCAAGACCGGGTGACCGGGCTAGAGTTGGGCGCAGATGATTATATCATCAAACCCTTCGATCCGGCAGAGGTGGTGGCCCGCATCCGCGCACGGCTGCGGCGCGGCAAATCTGCCACCAGCACCGGCAACACCGCCCGGTTTAATGGCTGGTCGGCCTATTTTGACAGCTACATTTTGGTCGATGATCGCGGCGAAGAAACACCCTTTTCCCATGCCGAGGGCGAGGTGCTACGCCTGTTTCTAGAGCGCCCCAAACGCCTGATCAGCCGCGCTGTGATGCAAGAAACGCTGGGGGGCGCGGCAGGCGAAAGCTTTGATCGGGCGATGGATGTGCGCATTTCGCGCCTGCGCACAAAGCTGCGCGAAGACCCGAAAAACCCGCGCCTGATCAAAACAATCTATGGCGCGGGCTACATCTTTTTGGGCGATGTCAGCTGGGTTTAGGCCCGCTGCACCACCAATTGCGGCACCCCATCCGATGTGCAGCGGTGGCTGCGCCCTGTGCCATCAATCGTGGCACGAATGCGCTGGCGCCAATTGGAAAACCCCTCGAATACCACCACGTCTACGGGCCGGTCTAATTGCAGCTCGATCGCACGGTGGCTGGCCGGGCCAGACAGCGCCACCACAGTGCCCGCAATGGGCTGGCCCAGGTAGCGCCCGGTTATCCTGTCTCCCAACGCCAATTCGGGCGGGGCATTGCCGCAAGACAGGCGCGCATGCAGCGTATTCCAATCGCGCGCACCATGTTGCTGGGCTAACAATTCCAGCGCTTGGGCATGGCTAACGGGCGTGCCAGCGCTGTCCAGCGCGCGGCGCAGCGCCTTGGCTTGGGTTTTCATGCGGTCCAGATCAGGGTTGCGCATCGCTGCCCCCTTTTGGCCCTTTGGGGCCCATGACCACGCCGATCGGGGATGCGGGTAAAGTCAGCATCGCTTTGTCCTCACTCAGAGGCATTTCTGTTTTCAGCGGGGGCCTGCATTACCCACCCTAGAAATGCATCAAAGGTGAGAAAAGATTTCTCCGGGCTTCACCATGGCCGTGGCCTGAAGGCGGCAGGTGCCCGGCATCTGCCTTGCCTTTACACCAAAACCCGCCCCCGGGGCAACGCCCGGCAGCGGTGCTACACCCATTTGGCCAAGGGCGGCAGGCTCATCAACACGGCATTGGCATCATGGCCCGTGGCCAGCCCAAATTTGGTGCCACGGTCATAGACAAGGTTATATTCGGCATAAAGGCCACGGTGCACCAGCTGGGCATCTTTATCGGCATCATCAAAAGGCTGCACGCGGCGCTTTTCCACCAAGGGCACGAAGGCGGGCAAAAAGGCGCGGCCAATATCTTGGGTCAGGGCAAAATCGGCCGCCCAATCGCCGCTGTTGCGGTCATCCATGAAAATGCCCCCCACGCCACGGGCGCGGTTGCGGTGCGGGATGAAGAAATATTCATCTGCCCATGCTTTTAGCTTTGGGTAATGGTCCGTGCCATGCGGGTCTAAATGCGCCTTTTGGGTTGCATGAAAATGCTCGGTATCTTCGGCATATTCGATACAAGGGTTCAAATCAGAGCCACCGCCAAACCACCAGGCATGAGGGGTCCAGAACATGCGGGTATTCATATGCACCGCTGGCGCATGGGGGTTGCGCATATGCGCCACCAAACTGATGCCGCTGGCCCAAAACCGCGGGTCTTTATCCATGCCCGGCACGCCACGCGCCGCCATCGATTTTTGCGCCGCAGGCCCCAAAGTGCCAAAAACGGTAGAAACGTTCACGCCCACCTTTTCAAACACACGCCCGCCGCGCATCACGCTCATCAAGCCGCCGCCGGCGTCGCTGCCATCATCCGAATGGCGCTGGGTTTGTGTCACCTCGAAACGGCCCGCAGCCATATCGGAAAAAGGCCCCGTGGCGTGGCTGTCTTCCAACCCTTCAAAGGCCGCGACGATATCGTCGCGCAGGGTGCGAAACCACGCGCTGGCGGTCTGTTTCTCGGTGGTGAAATCGGTCATTCAAATCTCCAGTCGCGCGGGGGCAGTGGCTGCACCGCACACCGCCATGCGCCGTTAATGAGCGGGTGCCGCAACAGGGTCTATCAAGGTTCTGCCGCCGTCAAGCGTGAGGATCTGCCCCGTCATAAAGCACGACGCATCCGAGGCCAGATATTGCACCGCTTCTGACAATTCTGCAGGCCCGGCAATGCGGCCAAGGGGCGTGTGGTCTTCGATGTCGCTGCGATATTCCGAATGCTCTTTTAAAGCGCCTTTCAGGCTGTTCGACATCACCGAGCCAAACGCAACACCATTCACCCGAATGCGATGGGGCGCCAAGGCCACAGCCAGCGCCCGCGTCATCTGATCTAGGGCTGCGGTCGATACGGAATAGGCCAACAAATGCGGGTTGGTGCGCCGCGCGGCAATGGATGACAGGTTTACAATCGTGCCTGCCGCGCCCTCGGCCTGCCCCTCGGCCTGCCGGATCATCCGCTTTGCCACCAGCTGGCTTAGGCGCAGCGCGGTCATCAAATTTTGCTCTAGCAACAGTTCTACCGCGTCATCATCGGCGTTCAGCGGGTCCGAGGGCATGATCTGGCGCGAGGCATTCACCAAAATATCTACCCGGTCGAACGCATCGATCGTGGCAGACAGCAGGTTGGCCAACGTAAGCTTTTGGCGCAAATCCCCGGCGAAATAGCGAATATTCGTGCCGTCCTGATTGGGGCCAATTTCATTTTTCAGCTGTGCTTCGTCGATATCGGCAAACACCACATTGGCGCCGCGATCTGCGAAATGCTGCCCAATGGCCAAGCCAATGCCATGGGCACCCCCGGTGACAATCGCGGTCTTTCCCTTGATCGAAAAGGACATGGCGTTTCTCCTGATTCTCGGTCAGCTTATTCTATACTAGCGCCGCAAACGAGCCGGGCGTTCGCCAAGCAGCAGTTTGAACCGCGCATCGCCGCCAAATTCGGTGACCTGCCCAAAATGTTGGGCCAAGGCCGGCTCGTAAGGCAAATGACGATTGGCCACCATAAACAGCCGCCCCTGTGGCGCCAAAGCGGCTGCAGCGGCCGCAATAAATGCGCGGCCCAAATCCGGGTCGGCGCTGCGGGTGGTGTGGAAGGGCGGGTTCATCACCACGCAATCTAAGGCCTTTTTGGGCCGCCAAGCGGTGGCATCGGCCCAATGAAACTGTGCGCGCGGGTCTGGCACGTTGTGGCGGGCACATTCCAGCGCGCTGTGGTCAACCTCGACCAGATGCAGGGTTTCTATCTTGTCGCGGCCCAACACTTGCGCCGACAAATAGCCCCAGCCAGCCCCCAAATCAGCCACGTGGCGGCCCAGATCGGCGGGCAGCCCCTGCGCCAAAAGATGCGACGCCGGGTCAATACCATCGGCAGAAAAAACCCCCGGCAAGGTAACAAAGCCATCTGCAACCTGCTGGGGGGCGGCGGGCAGCTGCCATGCGGCCAAGGCATCGGGCGCGGCCGAGATGACAAACAGCTTGCCATGGGCCTTCGAGATCACCTGCCCCACATCTGCCTTGCCACGCAGATCTTTCAAAAGGCTATCAATACCATCGGTTTTTTGGCCATCCACCACCACCGGCCCATCGGTTTCGGCCACGGCCTGCGCCACCAACCCACGCGCCAATGCCTTGGCGCGGGGCAAAAACACCACAGACAGCTGTGGGCGGGCGGCCAAGGCCAAAACCACCGGCACATTGCGCGCCTGCCAATAGGCGTGATCGGTGGCAAGGCGGCTTTGCACCACCACATCTGCGCCCAAATCGGAAATATCCGTCGCGGGCCCAAAAACGGCCACGCCACCACGGGGCGGCAGGCGGAATGCATCGGCCTGCAGCGCCAACGAAATGCGGGGGTGTGACATCGGGGTTATTCGCGCTCCATCGTGCACTGCAGCGGGTGCTGGTGGCGTTGGGCAAAATCCATCACTTGCGTCACTTTTGTTTCGGCAATCTCATGCGAAAACACGCCCACAACCGCCAGCCCCTTTTTATGCACCGTCAGCATAATTTCAAAGGCTTGGGCGTGATTCATGCCAAAAAACCGTTCCAGAACATGCACCACGAATTCCATGGGCGTGTAATCGTCATTCAGCAATAACACCTTATAAAGCGGCGGCCGCTGGGTTTTTGGCCGGGTCTTCACCACGACCGAGGTGTCTTCCCCCTCGCCCGGCTTATCCGACATCATGACAAACTGGTGCTTCATGGCTACGCTTTTCAATTCGGGTTTGAGTTACCCTATATATCGTTTAAGTCCGATTAGAAAAGGGCGATCCCTGATACAGGTGGCAGCATGCAAAATTTAACCACCGTCGGGTTTGATGCAGACGACACGCTTTGGCACAACGAGCGTTTTTTTCGCCTGACACAAGACCGTTTCGAACAGCTATTGGCCGATTATGCCGATCCTGCGCATCTGCACCAGCGGCTGCTAGAGGCCGAGCGGCGCAACATCGCGCATTATGGCTTTGGCATAAAGGGCTTTACCCTGTCGATGATCGAAACTGCGCTGGATATTACCCAAAACCGCGTGCCCGCATCGGTGATACGCGAATTGATCGAGGCCGGCCAAGAGATGCTGCGCCACCCGATAGATTTGCTGCCCCATGCCCGCGAAACCGTGCAGGCCGCGGCGCAAAACCACAAAGTATTGCTGATCACTAAGGGCGATTTGCTGGACCAAGAGCGTAAACTGGCCCAATCGGGTCTGGGGGATTTGTTTGATGGGGTTGAAATTGTCAGCGACAAAACCCCTGCCACCTATCAGGCGCTGTTGCAGCGCCACGGCGTCGGGGCGACACAGGCCATGATGGTGGGCAATTCGATGAAATCTGATGTCCGGCCCATGGTGGCCTTGGGCGGTTGGGGTGTTTTTGTGCCCCATGGCCTGACATGGGAGCTGGAACACGCCGAACCGCCCACCGATACAACGCGGTTTCGCGAATTGCCCAGCCTTGCAGGCATTCCACAGCTTTTGCATGAAATCGGATAGGCAGGTTTTCGCCTAAGGCGATCGTCGCCAAAAGCGCCCGCCGCATGTTGCGCCAGCACCGACATGCGCCACAATATATTGTTCCTGCTTCCTACCCTTATTTTCAAAAACCTATTCAAATTGAATGCTTTAAGCGACAAAGCTAATATGCTATGGTGCAAGCAAATCAATAAGCCAGACCGGAAAACCGGCGGCACGAGGCAGAATAAGGGCAAGAACGTGAAGGATCGGCAGAAATGGCCGGGCCGCAGGGGCCTGTATATTTTCGCGGCATTATGGATGCTTATCGTGCTGCCGCTCAGCGCGGTGGCCGCCCCTTTTGCGGCGCTGGTGATGGATGCCCGCACCGGCGAGGTGTTGTATTCCTCGAATGCCGATACCCAGTTGCACCCCGCCTCGCTGACAAAAATGATGACACTTTATGTGGCGTTCGAGGCCATCGAGAACGGTGAAATCACCCTAGATACGCCTGTGCGCATCTCGTCCAAGGCCGCCTCGAAACCGCCCAGCAAACTGGGGCTAAAGGCCGGGCAAAAAATAAAGCTGCGCTACCTTATCCGCGCCTCGGCGGTAAAATCGGCCAATGACGCCGCCACCGCCATTGGCGAGGCGATCGAAGGATCAGAAGCCGCCTTTGCCCGCCGCATGAACCGCACGGCCAAAGCCATGGGCATGACGCGGACGCATTTCAAAAACATGAGCGGCCTTACCGAAAGCGGGCATCTCTCTACCGCCCGCGACATGACCATTTTGGGCCGTCAGCTGTTTTACGACTTCCCGCAATATTACAACCTGTTCTCGCGCCGCCAAACCGATGCAGGGGTGCGCACCGTCTATAACACCAATCGCAAATTGCTGTCGGCCTATAAGGGGGCCGATGGCATCAAAACCGGCTATACCAGCGCCGCCGGGTTTAACCTTGTCGCCTCGGCCGAGCGCAATGGCGAACGGATCATCGCCACTGTGTTTGGGGGCCGCTCCTCGAATGCGCGCAACGCCAAGGTGGCTGAATTGCTTGATTTGGGCTTTAAACGCGCACCGCGCCAAGTGACCGAGCGCCCCCCGCGCAAACCCAATTACCAAGACCCGGGCGCACGCAGCCTGCCCATGCTTAGCGTTGTGCGCAAAAGCACGCGGCCAAAGGCCCGCCCCGGCAGCCTGAATACCCCGGCAGATGCGCCAATGTTGGTGGCGGAAATGAAAGACGACATCAAAGAAGCCCTGCGCGAGGCCGTGGCCGCACCCGCCCAGCCCGCGCCCAGCCAGCCCACGCCCGAAGCCCGCCAGATTTCCGAGCTGATCGAAACATCGCTTACCCCGCGCGCCCGGCCCCAAGATCTGCAGCCCGATCAGGCCGCCACCCCCGACCAGC
>RFQY01000191.1 GCA_009924775.1 Paracoccaceae bacterium
CCGATTCCGGAGCCGACCAAGCAACCTGCGCCAGCGCCAAAACCAAATCGCCGTCGGTTTCAAAATCTTCCGAGAGCGGTCTTGTGAACCTAGCCGGGTACTGCATTAGCGCTTGAGCAACTCGGCAAGCCGGTGATTGCGGCGGTCAATGGCGTGGCGGCGGGGGCGGGTGCAAGCCTTGCCTTGATCTGTGATGTCGTCATTGCCGCCGAAAATGCACGATTTATCCAAGCTTTTGCACAAATCGGCCTCATGCCTGATGCGGGGGCAACTTGGGTTTTGCCCCGCCTCGTGGGGCAGGCCCGTGCCATGGGGGCAGCACTTTTTGGCGAGCCTGTCACCGCGCGGGAGGCCGAAGCAATGGGGATGATTTGGCAGACCACCAGTGAGGCCGAATTTGACGCCACATGGCGCGCCCGCTCCGCACATTTGGCCAGTGGCCCCACACAGGCCTATAGCAAGATAAAATCTGCACTGCGCGCCTCTGCGCAACAGGGGCTTGAGGCGCAAATGTTGCAAGAAGCCGCGCATCAAGGCGCGCTCAGCCGCACGCGCGATTTCAAAGAAGGTGTTTTGGCCTTTAACGATAAGCGCAAACCCACATTTGAAGGGCGCTAAGGCCGCTTGCGCAGGCTTGCCCCAAGGGGCGCCAAAGTGCTAGGGATGCAAGGCCGCGGGGGGATGTGATCTTCCCACCCACGCAAGGCGGAATTTGATAAAGGAAGACCAAAATGACGGGCGAGACGCCGAAAGAGGCAGATATTCATCTGATCCAGCGGATTATTCCGCATCGCTATCCTTTTTTATTGATTGACCGCGTGCGCGATATCGAAGGGTATCACTCGGCCACGGGCATCAAGAATGTCACCTTTAATGAGCCTCATTTTCAGGGTCACTTCCCATCCGCCCCCATTATGCCCGGCGTCACAATCATTGAGGCGATGGCGCAAACCGCCGCGGTGATGGTTGGGGTCGCTATGGATATGGCTGATCGCAATTTGCTTGTGTATTTCATGGGTATCGATGCCTGCAAATTCCGCCGCAAGGTTGTGCCGGGCGATGTGCTCGAGCTGAAAATCGAAACCACACGCGGCAAACCCGGTGGTAAGGTTTGGCGCTTTAAGGGGCAGGCCACTGTCGAGGGGGAAATGGCAGCCGAGGCTGAATTTACCGCGATGATGGATCTTGAGGGTGCCACGGGTGGGGCGGCGTAATGGCGATTGATCCTTCGGCCTCGATCCATCCATCGGCTGTCGTTGAAAGCGGGGCAAATATCGCTGCGGGCTGTCATATTGGCCCGTTTTGCCATGTTGGCCCTGAGGTGACCTTGCATGAGGGGGTGGTGCTTAAATCCCACGCCGTGGTCACAGGATTGACCGAAATTGGCGCTGAAACCGTGATTTTCCCCTTCGCGAATATCGGCGATATTCCGCAGGATTTGAAATATGCGGGTGAAAAGACGCAGCTGATTGTAGGCAAACGCAACCGTATCCGCGAAGGTGTGACCATGAATACGGGCACAGATGGCGGGGGCGGGGTCACCCGTGTTGGTGATGATAATCTCTTTATGACAGGCGCGCATGTTGGCCATGACGCAATCGTGGGCAACCATGTTGTGGTGGCCAACCAATCCGCTATTGCAGGCCATTGCATCATTGAGGATGGCGTGATCATCGGCGGGCTTTCGGGCATCCACCAATTTGTGCGCATCGGGCGTGGGGCCATCATCGGCGCGGTCACGATGGTGACCAATGATGTTATTCCCTATGGCCTTGTGCAAGGCCCGCGCGGTGCCTTGGATGGTCTGAATTTGGTGGGCCTAAAACGCCGCGGCGTGGCCAAGGAAGATATCAATGCGTTGCGCGCCGCCTATCAGGCCTTAGCGCAAGGCGAGGGTGCATTTCAGGAACGCGCGCGCCGTCTATCAGAAGAGGCACCAAATTCCCAATATGTGCGGGATGTGGTGGATTTTGTGCTAAAAGGCTCGGATCGGTCATTCTTAACGCCGGGTTGAACGGGGGGATCATGCCAAAACGCGCAATCTTGGCAGGTGGGGGTGCCCTTCCGCAATCGCTGCTTGAGGCGGGGGACGCGATATTGGTCACCTTCCACGGCACGCCCGTGGATGCCCGCGCACCGCAGCAGATTGAGGCGCGGTTTGAGCAATTGGCCTCCCTGTTTGCGCGTCTAAAATCCGAGGGCGTGACGGAACTGTGCCTTGCAGGCGCAATGCGCCGCCCCGTGTTTGACCCCACTGCGCTTGATGCGGGCACAGCCGCTCTGATGCCGCGCCTTATGGCGGCCTTGCAGCAGGGGGATGACGGGCTGTTGCGCGCCGTGATCGCGCTGTTGGAGGAACAGGGATTCACCATTTGCGCCCCACATAACATCCGCCCCGATCTTTTGGCGTCCGAGGGCGTTATGGTGGGCGAGGTCAGCGCAGCTTTGCACGCCGATGCACATCGCGCTGCCGCCGTTTTGGCGGCGCTTGCGCCCCTAGATGTCGGCCAAGGTGCCGTGGTTGCAAAGGGCCAAGTTCTTGCGATTGAAACCCTACCTGGCACAGATGCGATGCTAGAATTCGTGGCGCAGACCTGCCCCAATTCGGGGGGTGTTCTGATGAAGCGCCCTAAGGCAGGGCAGGATTTGCGCGTTGATATGCCCGGAATTGGCCCGCAGACGATTGCGATGATGCAAAAGGCGGGGCTGTCGGGCTTGGTGGTGCAGGCGGGTGGCGCGCTGATCCTTGAGCGGGCCGAGGTTCTCGCCCGCGCGGCATCGGCGGGCATCACCCTATGGGCCGCGCCGTGAAACTGTTTCTCATTGCGGGCGAACCTTCGGGCGATGCGCTTGGGGCCAGCCTGATGGCGGGGTTGAAGGCCGCGCGTTCTGACATTGAATTCTCTGGCATTGGTGGCCCGTTGATGCAGGCCGAAGGGCTAAACAGCCTCTTTCCCATGTCTGATCTGTCGGTCATGGGGCTGGCCGAGGTGCTGCCGCGCCTTCGGCATTTGTTCAAGCGCCGCGACCAGGCGGCCAATGCGGTGATTGAGGGGCAGATTGATGCGCTCATCACCATTGATAGCCCTGATTTTTGCTTGCGCGTGGCAAAGCAGGTGAAGAAACGCGCAGCAAAGCTTCCTGTGATCCATTATGTCGCCCCAACTGTCTGGGCATGGCGGGCGGGGCGTGCGCGTAAAATGGCACGCTTTGTTGACCATGTGCTGGCGCTGTTTCCGTTTGAGCCGCCATTGATGCAGGCTGTGGGGATGGGCTGTGATTTCGTGGGGCATCCAGTCGCGCAGATGCCGCAAGCCGCGCCCGAGGACTGCAGCGCCTATCGCGCGGGCCTTGGTGTTGGGGCAGGGGATCCCTTGCTCTTGCTGCTGCCTGGTTCGCGGCGGGGCGAAATTGTGCGGCTTGGCCCCCGATTAGGGCAGGTTGCGCGCGGGTTCTTGCATGCGCATCCACGCGCCCATCTCGTTTTGCCTGCGGCCCCCGCCATTGCCGATGATGTCGCGCAGATGATGGCCACTTGGGATCTTGGGCCCAGGGCACACCTGCTCGATCCGCGTGCCGCAGGCGCGGACTATCCGTATCAAAAATCCTGCGCTTTTGGGGCGGCGGATCTGGCGCTTGCGGCTTCGGGGACAGTGTCCTTGGAATTGGCTGCCGCAAAAACCCCGATGGTGATTGCTTATGATATGGCGCCGCTGTCACGAGTTTTGATGCGGTGGATGTTGAAAATTGACACGGTCACTTTGGTCAATTTGGTCAGCGAAACCCGCCACATCCCCGAATTTTTGGGGAAGGACTTTGAACCTGCGCCTGTTTTGGCGGCGCTTAAGCGGTTGGTGAGCGATCAGACCGCGCGCAACCATCAAATCCAAGCTGCCGAAGTGACGATGGCGCGGCTTGGGGCAGGGGATCGCGACCCAAAGGCCCGCGCGGCAGAGGCAGTTTTGCGGGTTTTGGAGAAAGAAATTGTGGGGTAAAATATAACCCCATAACCAAGTAATTGATTTTCAGTAATTAATCATAATTTAGGCGCGCTAAAAAGGCTTGACCTTACCCCGTCTCTGCCGCATAAGCCTGCCATCTTTAACGGGGGTCGCACAGGCGGCCTCTTTTTTCGGTCAAAATTTAAGACCAAGGAACGTATACATGAAAACCTTTACCGCAACTCCTGCGGATATCGACAAGTCATGGATCGTGATTGACGCTGAGGGCGTTGTTCTCGGTCGTCTTGCCTCGATCATCGCCATGCGGCTGCGCGGCAAGCACAAGCCGTCCTTCACGCCCCATATGGATATGGGCGACAATGTCATCGTCATCAACGCTGAAAAAGTGCAGGTGACGGGCAACAAGCGCAACAAGCCAAACTATTGGCACACAGGCTATCCCGGTGGGATCAAGAGCCGCACCACTGGCCAGATCCTAGAAGGTGCGCATCCTGAGCGCGTTGTGATGCAGGCGGTCAAGCGCATGCTTCCTGGTGGCCCACTGTCGCGCCGCCAGATGACCAATCTGCGCGTCTATGCAGGTGCAGCGCACCCGCATGAGGCACAAAACCCCACAGTTCTGGATGTAAAATCCATGAACAAAAAGAACACGCGGAGCTAAACCATGGCCGAGACACTCTCTTCGCTCGATGAGCTGAAAGGCGCCGTGGCTGAGGGCTCTGCCCCCGCCACAGGTGCGACATCCATTTCCTTGGATGCATCCCCCCGCGAGCCTGTGCGCGATGCGCTTGGCCGCTCTTATGCAACGGGTAAGCGGAAAGATGCGGTTGCCCGCGTCTGGATCAAGCCAGGCTCTGGCAAGGTCACCGTGAACGGCAAAGAAATCAAAACATACTTTGCCCGTCCTGTTTTGCAGATGATCCTGCGTCAGCCTTTCTCTGTGGCAGGCGTAGAAGATCAGTTTGATGTGATGGCAACTGTCAAAGGCGGTGGCTTGTCAGGTCAGGCCGGCGCGGTGAAGCATGGCATCTCTAAGGCGCTGCAGCTTTATGATCCCTCCTTGCGCGGCGCGCTGAAGGCGGCAGGCTTCCTGACCCGCGACAGCCGCGTTGTGGAGCGTAAGAAATTCGGTAAGCGCAAAGCGCGCCGCAGCTTCCAGTTCTCGAAGCGTTAAT
>RFQY01000192.1 GCA_009924775.1 Paracoccaceae bacterium
CTGCTCCATCATCACCTCGTGTTCGGCCTTTGGCAGCATCACCAGCTGGCCGCCGGGCCATGCCCCCATCTGGCGATGAATGGCCGCAGACGACACGATCCGTTCGTTCGTGCCCAAAAAGGTGATGCAGGGCATCGGTGGTGCGGGCAGGCGTGCCAGCGCTGCCATCTCTCCCAAGGCCGCATAAACCCAATGCACCGTGGGCCCGCCCAAGGCAAAGCCGGGGGCGTGCGCAAGCTGTTGGCGCATGTAATCAAACATCTCAGAATCGGTTGTTAAAATATTGTTTTCAAACGGTTCTGATGCCACGTAGGCGCTGCGCTGTGTGCCGGGGGTCAGCCGGTTTGCCTGCCCCAATTGCGTGGCAACCCAGCCGATGGCCCATGCCGCCATGCGCTGCGCGGCGGGCATTTCGATGCCCCACATCGGCGCTGAAAAGGCCGCGGCCTGCACCCCAAGCCCCTGATGCAAGGCGCGCAGGCCAATGCACCCGCCCATGGAATGCGCAAGCAAGAAATAGGGGCCCGGCAGGCCCAAGGCCTGTGCCGCCTCGACCATGGCCAAAACATCCAGTTGGTAATCGGCAAAGCGGCCAACATGGCCCAACATCTGGTCGGGCAGCAACCGATCGGCCAGCCCTTGGCCGCGCCAATCTATCGCCAAGCTGCAATAGCCACGCTGCGCCAAATCTGCGGCGGCGCGGCCATATTTCTCGGCATATTCGGTGCGGCCCGGAAATACCAACACCGTGCCCTGCGCGCCTGATTGGTTCCAAAGCGCCACGCGCAGGCGCACCCCGTCTGCAGCATTTAGCCAATAGGCACGGCCATCTGCCGGGCCCTGTGCGGCATCGCCATAAAACGGGGCGCTTTGCAGGCTCATGCCAGCAGGCCGCCCAGCTGCATGGCCATGCCCATATCGCCATCAACCGTCAGCTTGCCCGACATAAAGGCCGATGTCGGGTTCAGATCACCTGTCATCATATCTTGAAACGTTTCGGCACTGGCGGTCAGGGTCACATCGGCCGGCTCGTCTGCGGCGCGCACGCCCCCGGCATCGACCATCACGGCGCCTTCGCCTTCGATCACAAATTTCGCGGCGCCGTCAAACGCGCCATCCCCCAGTTTTTCGCTTAGTGCGGCCACGGCTGCGGTAATTACATCGCTCATGCGATCATCCTTTGTTGATCAGGTTTCACCCAAAATTTTAGCGTTGGGGTCTGGTTTTGGCCCAAACGCACGTTACACTTGCACTATGGCCAGTGTTGCATCCAATCTCAAACATACCGTGACGGCAGCGTGTCTGTTTTGCGCGCTTTTGGCCGCGCCCAGCCTGTGGGCTGCCAATACAACGCCCGATTTGGCGGCGCTGTTGGGGCAGTTGCGCCAAGCTGGGCCAACCGATTCGGCCACCGTTGCGCGCGATATTCGCATGCGCTGGGCGCAAAGCGGTTCGGACACGATCGATTTGTTGCTGAAACGCGGCAAGGACGCGCTGGAGCGGGGGGAAACCGATGCCGCGATCGAACATCTGACCGCGGCGCTGGATCACGCGCCCGATTTTGCTGAAAGCTATCACGCCCGCGCACAGGCCTATGCCACCGCCGGGTTGGTTGGGCCCGCCTTGGCCGATTTGGAACAAGCGCTACATCTGAACCCTGCCCATTTCGATGCGCTTTATGGTTTGGCCGTGCTTTTGGAAGAGGTGGGGCGGCCAAAGCTGGCCTACGAGACCTATGTGCTTGTCCTTAAGATATACCCGCATTACGAGGAGGCGCAGGCCGCCCGCGCCCGGTTGCACGACCGGGTGATGGGCCGCAAACTCTGACCCGGGGGGGCACAATGGCCCAGAATGCGCGGATAACGGCGGTCCTTGGGCCAACCAACACCGGCAAGACCCATTACGCAATCGAGCGGATGCTGGCACATCGCACTGGTGTGATCGGTTTGCCACTGCGCCTGCTGGCGCGCGAGGTCTACGACAAGATCGTGGCGCTGCGCGGCCCTTCGGTGGTGGCGTTGGTGACTGGCGAAGAGCGTATCGTGCCAGATCGCGCCGCCTATTGGGTTTGCACGGTCGAGGCCATGCCCGAGGGGATGGGGTGCGATTTTCTGGCCATCGATGAAATACAGCTGTGCGCCGACCCAGAGCGCGGCCATGTTTTCACAGACCGTTTGTTGCGGGCCCGCGGCCTGCTGGAAACGGTTTTTCTGGGCTCTGATACGATGCGGCCCACCATTGCCGCGCTGGTGCCTCAGGCGCAATTCATGCGCCGCGAGCGGATGTCCCAATTGGTCTATACAGGTTCGAAAAAGATAAGCCGCATGCAGCCGCGCAGCGCTATTGTCGGGTTTTCTGTTGATAATGTATATGCCATCGCCGAGCTGCTGCGCCGTCAAAAGGGCGGTGCCGCGGTGGTGATGGGGGCGCTAAGCCCGCGCACGCGCAATGCCCAGGTGGCACTTTATCAAAATGGCGAGGTTGATTATCTGGTGGCCACCGACGCCATTGGCATGGGGCTGAATTTGGATATCAACCATGTGGCCTTTTCGGCCCTGACCAAGTTCGATGGCCGCCGGATGCGCCAATTGGCCCCCAATGAACTGGCGCAAATCGCAGGCCGCGCGGGGCGTGGCATGTCGGATGGCACCTTTGGCGTCACAGGCGAGGCGGGCCCGCTGGATGATGAGGTGGCAAGCGCCATCCAAGACCACCGCTTTACCCCTCTGCGCAAGCTGCAATGGCGCAACCCCGACCTTAATTTCGCCTCGCCCGAGGCGCTGATACATGCGCTAGAGATGCAGCCAAAAGACGAATTGTTGGTGCGCACCCGCGACAGCGACGATTTACTGGCGCTTAAGGCGCTGGTGCAAATCGACGAGGTGCGCGCGCGCGCCAGCAGTGTGGCGGCGGTGCGGCTGTTGTGGGATGTGTGCCGCGTGCCCGATTTCCGCGGCATCAGCAACGCCGAACATGCCAGCCTGTTGCAGGCCATCTTTGGATTTTTACACCAGCGCGGCCGGGTGCCCAATGATTGGATGGCGCGCGCTGTAAAACGGATCGACCGCACCGATGGCGATATCGATGCGCTGTCGAAACGGCTGGCCTTTATCCGCACATGGACGTATGTGGCGCAGCGCAAAGACTGGGTTGATGACGAAAGTCATTGGCGCGGCGAAACGCGCGCTGTAGAAGATCGCTTGTCAGATGCGCTACACCAGCGGCTGACGCAAAGATTTGTGGACCGGCGCACATCGGTTTTGTTGCGGCGGCTCAAGCAGAAGGAGGCCCTTTTGGCCGAGGTAAACGACAAAGGTGAAGTGACCGTCGAAGGCGAATTCGTTGGTCGGTTAGAAGGTTTCCGCTTCCGTCAGGATAAGGATGCCACCGGACAAGAGGCCAAAACGCTGCGGCAGGCAAGCCTACAGGCGTTGGCGCCGCATTTCCATTTGCGGGCAGATCGCTTCTACAATGCACCCGACACCGAGATTGATTTCACCGAACAAGGTGGCCTGATGTGGGGCTCTGATGCGGTGGGCAAGCTGGTGGCGGGCGCGGATGCGCTCAAGCCGCAGATCGTGGCCTTCGTCGACGACGAGGCCGGCGCCGATGTGGCCCAAAAGGTGCAGCGCCGCTTGCAACACTTTATCGATCGCAAAATCGCCGCCCTGTTCGAGCCGCTTTTGGCGCTGGGCCGCGACGAAGCCTTGGCCGGCTTGGCCCGTGGCTTTGCCTTCCGCATGGTCGAAGGGCTGGGCGTGTTGCCCCGCGCCGCTGTGGCCGATGACGTAAAGGCGCTAGACCAAGACGCCCGTGCCGCGCTGCGCAAGCATGGCATTCGCTTTGGCCAGTTTACCGTTTTCATGCCCACGTTGCTGAAACCTGCCCCCACGCGCTTGCGTTTGGTGCTTTGGTCCTTGGCCAGCGGGTTGGATATCTTCCCCGAAGCCCCGCCGCCCGGTTTGGTGACCATTCCAAACGATACCCAATCGGCGGATGGCTATTACACGATGGCCGGGTACCGCGCCGCTGGTGCCCGCGCGATCCGTATCGATATGCTGGAACGGCTGGCCGATATGCTGCGCGCCGAAGACAGCCGCGGCGGGTTCGAAGCCAAGGCTGATATGCTCTCGATCACCGGCATGACGCTAGAGCAGTTTGCCGATTTGATGCAGGGCCTTGGCTATCAGGCCGATCGGGCCGAACGGCCCAAGCAAAAGCCGCAGGCGCCCGCAGATCTGGCAGCCAAAGCCCCGGCCGAGGCGGAAACACCGGCCCCCGCAGATGCGCAGGCCGATGCTGTTGCTGCCCCCCAAACCGATGAGGCACCCGCTGAGGCACCCGCTGAGGCGGTGAACACGGCGGCTGAACCAGATGCGCAAGCCGCCCCTGATGGCAGTGCTGCAGACGCGGTTACGCCTGCCGCGCCCACAGAGATGGCAGCCGACGGTGCCGCACCAACCGTGGCTGATGCCGAAGCGGCAGCAACAGCCCCCGTTGAGGCAGAGATCGAGGTTTTCTTTACCTTCCGCTGGGGCCGCAAGCCTGCCGCACAGGGCCGTGGCCCACGCCGTGGCGCCGAAGGCCGCGGGCAGGGCGCAAAGCCGCAGGCCCGTGGCGATGAAAACCGCCGTGACGGTGGCAAACCCGGCGCCCCCCGCCGCGATGGCGGCAAAGGCGGCAAACCGCGCCGCGAGGGTGGCAAAGGTGGCAAACCGCATGGCGATCATGGCAAAACCAAATCCTTCGAGGCCCGCCCGCCCCGCAAGGAAAAGCAGATCGATCCCGATAACCCCTTCGCCGCGGCCCTGATGGGGCTGAAGCAAAAGGGCTGATCTGCATGTCCGAGGCGCCCGCGCGCATTCGGCTGGACAAATGGTTGTGGCATGCCCGCTTTGCCAAATCCCGCTCGATTGCGGCGGGGATGGTCAGTGGCGGGCATGTGCGCATCAACGGGCAAAAAGCCCAAAAAACCGCACAGCCCGTGGGCCCGGGGGATGTGTTGACCATCGCGCTGGGTGCGGGTGTGCGGGTGGTGCGGATTGTGGCGATTGGCCTGCGCCGCGGCCC
>RFQY01000193.1 GCA_009924775.1 Paracoccaceae bacterium
CTAAGGGGGCGTTTTCGATTTCGCCGCAGGCGCCGGGGCTTTTGCTGTTGTTGCCGCGCAGCTGCCTTGATTCGGTGCTTAAGGCGCTGGCTGTGTCTGGCCCGGCTTGGCCCGCGCCTGCAGCATAACAAACAGCCCCGCTGACACGCTGATGGCAATGCCCAGCTGCGCCAGCGCATTGGGCCAGTCGCCAAAGATCCACAGGCCCAGAACAGCGGCCACGGGAATTTCCAAATATTGCAGCGGTGCCAAGCTGGCCGAGGGGGCAAAGCGCAGTGCCCATGTCACCAACAAATGCGCCACGGTGCCCAACACCCCGACGCCCAGCAGCAAAATCGCCGTTTGCGCGGACAATTCGGGCCACGGCGCCGCTGGCGCATGGGGCGCCCAAAGCGCGGCCAGCACCAGCCCGAAGCCCACCATCGGTGTGGCCAAAAGCGCGCTGAGCGCTTGCAAAGCCACCGGATCGGCGTTTTGGGCCAAGCTGCGGGTAAGCAGCATGAAAAGCGCAAAACACAAGGCAACCATCAATGGCAACACCGCAGACCAACCGGCGATTTCCATCCAGGGCTGAATGATCAGCAAGGTGCCGCCAAACCCCAGCAGGCAGGCCGCAAGCTGGGTGGCGCCAACCGCCTCGTTCAAAAACACCCGGCCCAAAACCAACAGCAAAAACGGCATCACGAAAACGATCGCCACGGTTTCCGCCAAGGGCAGCTGGCGCAGCGCGGCAAACATCATGGCGATCGCGGCAATGTGCAACAGGCTGCGCAGCCCCATCAGCTACCATTACCGCGCCGTCAGCCGCCATGGGCGCCGCCCAAGTACCACCAAGGGCAGCAAAAGCACCGCCTGCATGCCAAACCTGACCAGCAGTAACTGCCCCAAGCTGATCGTGTGGCTTAGGGTTTTGGCCAGTGCATCCCCCAAGGGGGCCAGCAGGCAAAAGCCCAGCATCAAAGACATGGCAAGAAGGGGGCGGTGTGCGCTCATGGCTGCACGCTAGTGGGGGCTGCGCGGTTTGGCAATTATCAGCTGTGCCGGTGCTGGGGGCGGGGCATATTATTGCATACATATTCACGAAACATATTGCGTATATGCTGCAGCATCCTATCTTTGGGATCGAATGAAATAAGGGAGGTTTTGCAATGACACTCATCCGCCCGTCGCGCCGCGACGTGTTAAAACTGGCCGCTGTGGCGCCAGCCTTTGCGCTGCCTGCGCGCGCCAGTGCCCAGCTGGGCGCGCCTGGGTCTGCCAACCCGGGGTATTTCAATTTCAGCATCGGCCAAGCGCGGGTGACGATTTTGTCGGATGGGTATTTTTCGCTGCCAACCTCTGGGCTGGGCGTGAATGCCCCCCGCGACGAGGTGGAAGCCTTTTTAGAGCGCCATTACCAAAACCCCCAGCAGGGCTATTCGCACACCAACCACCTTTATGTCGAGCTGGGCGAGGCGCGCGTCCTGGTCGACGTGGGCTCGGGCAACCGCTGGTTTGATAGCACGGGCCAATTGCTGGCCAATATGCAGGCCGCAGGGATCGACCCGGCAGGCATTACCCATGTGGTGATCACCCATGCCCATCCCGACCATATTTGGGGCATTCGCGATGATTTCGACGAGCCGATTTTCCCCGACGCGCAGTATTTTATTGGGCGGGCGGAATATGAGTATTGGATGCAAGATGAATTGGTGAACAAAGTCGCGCCGGAAGAGCAGCAATTCGTTCTGGGCGCGGTGAATTCGATCACCGCCGAGGGGCTGGAGTGGGGGCTTTTGACCCATGACCAAGAGGTGGCGCCGGGCATTCGGGTGATCGACACCCCCGGCCACACCCCCGGCCACCAAAGCGTGGTGGTGGAATCCGATGGCAAGCAATTGATCGCGCTGGGCGATGCCATGAGCCATGCCTATACCAATTTTGCCCATCCCGAGTGGTTTAACAATTTCGATGCAGATGGCGCGCAGACCGTGGCCACGCGCCAACGTCTGCTGGATATGGCGGCAACCGACCGCATGGCGGTGTTGGGATACCACTTTCCCTTTCCGGGGGTGGGCCATGTGATGCGCGAGGGCGACGCGTGGCGCTTTGTTCCGGCGCTGTGGCAATTCGGCTAAGGCCTGCGTTGTGGTGCCGGGGCGGCGCACCCGCCCCGGTGGTCTGACCTTACGGCCCTCTGGCCAAGCGGGGCTGGCTGGGGTATCTGGCCAAAAGACCGCGCCAAGATTCCTGTCGCGGCCCAGCATGCAAGGGGACACCATGACCGATAGCGCAAAATTCGAGGCCCCCGGCCCGGTGGAAGAAAACTGGCGGGATGCGATTTCCTCGGTCGAGGAAATCATCGAGGACGCGCGCAATGGGCGCATGTTCATTTTGGTGGATCATGAGGACCGCGAGAATGAGGGGGATCTGGTGATCCCGGCCCAGATGGCCACGCCTGAGGCCATCAATTTCATGGCCACCCATGGGCGGGGTTTGATTTGCTTGGCGCTGACCAGCGGGCGGATTGATCAGCTGGGGTTGCAGTTGATGAGCACGAATAACTCGTCGCGCCATGAAACTGCCTTTACCATTTCGATCGAGGCACGCGAAGGTGTGAGCACGGGCATTTCGGCCCATGACCGCGCGCGCACGATTGCGGTGGCCATTGATGCGGGCAAGGGCGCGCAAGATATTGCCACGCCCGGGCATGTGTTTCCGCTGCGCGCCCGCGATGGCGGGGTGCTGGTGCGCGCCGGCCATACCGAGGCGGCGGTGGATGTGAGCCGCTTGGCGGGGTTGAATGCCTCGGGGGTGATTTGCGAAATTATGAACGAAGATGGCACCATGGCGCGGCTGCCGGATTTGGTGACCTTTGCCCAACGCCATGGTTTGAAAATTGGCACGATCTCGGATTTGATTTCCTATCGCCGCCGCCACGATAACTTGGTCAAACAGCGCAGCGAACAGCAGGTGATCAGCGAATTTGGTGGCGAATGGACGATGCGGGTATTCAATGATGAAACCCAAGGCGCCGAGCATATTGCCTTGATCAAGGGTGACATCGCGGGTGATGCGCCGGTTTGGGTGCGCATGCATGCCCTAGACCCGCTGCGCGACATGGTGGGGTTGGGCCCCAATGGCCGTGCTTTCGAGTTTAGCAATTCGATGAAGATGATCGCCGAACATGGCCGGGGTGTGGTGGTGCTGCTGCGCGATGTGCATATGAAGATGGCTGCCGAAGGCGAGGTTAGCCCGCAGACCCTGCGCCAATATGGCGTGGGGGCGCAGATCCTGTCCAGCCTTGGGGTGGCGCGGATGGAATTGCTGACCAATTCTGGCGCACCGCGGGTGGTGGGGCTGGAAGCCTATGGTCTGGAAATCACCGGCACCCGCAAGATCACCGGGGATATTTAAGATGGCAGCCAACGAACAGCACTACATTCTGCCGCGGGCCAGCTTTGACAAGCCGGTGAAGATTTTGATCGTGGTGGCGCCTTATTACAAAGATATCGCCGATAATCTGGTTGCGGGCGCCAAGGCCGAGATCGAGGCCGCCGGTGGCAGCTGGGATCTGATCGAGGTGCCTGGCGCCCTAGAGGTGCCCACGGCCATTGCGATGGCGGGGCGGATGGCGAATTTCGACGGCTATGTCGCGCTGGGCTGTGTGATCCGGGGCGAGACCACCCATTACGATACGGTCTGCAACGACAGCAGCCGTGGGATCACCTTGCTGGGCTTGCAGGGCTTTTGCATCGGCAACGGTATTTTGACGGTAGAAAACCGCGCCCAGGCCGAGGTGCGCGCCGATCCGGCGGCGCAAAACAAGGGCGGCGGGGCGGCGGCTGCGGCCTTGCATCTTGTGGCGCTTGGCCGTAAGTGGGGCGCTCCGCGCGAAGGCGTGGGGTTTAGGCCGGCGTTTGATGAATATCAGGTGGCTGGCGCATCCAAGGACACCATTGCATGACAGACCGCTCTGCCCGGCAGGCCGCCGACCGCCGCCAACGCAAATCTGCATCGCGCCTTTATGCGGTGCAGGCGTTGTTTCAGATGGAACAATCGGGCCAAACCAGCAGCGCGATCGTGGCCGAGTTTATCGACCACCGTTTTGGGGCCACCTATGAGGGTGACGAAATGGCCGATGGCCACCCCGATGTGTTTCGCAACCTCGTGGAAGAGGCGGTGAACTGGCAGGCAAAGATTGACCAGATGACAGACCGCGCCTTGGTCGAGAAATGGCCATTGGGGCGCATCGATTCGGTGCTGCGCGCGCTGTTTCGGGCCGCTGGCGCCGAGCTGCTGACCCAAGACACCCCGCCCAAGGTGGTGATCAAGGAATTCGTCGATGTGGCTGGCGCCTTTTTTCCCGGAGGGCGCGAGCCAAATTTCGTGAACGCGGTGTTGGATCATATGGCCCGCGAAGCCAAGCCGCAGGCGTTTTAAGGCCGCAGCGCGCCTTGGCCCATGTTTAGGCCGAGGCGTGCAAACCGGGCAACAGGCTGCGCATTCTTTGATGATAGGCCACCAGCTGTGGCTGCTGTTGCGCGGCCTCGCTGAGTGGGGTGCGCAATTTGCTGGCCAGCAGGGTTTCTAACATCCCAAAGGCGGTTGTATCCACATTAGTGGCCTGCGCCCCCATGAAAAACGGCCTGTCGCCCAGCCAATCGGCCAGTGCTGCCAGCGCCCTTTCGCCAAGCGCATAAATATCGGCGCGGTCGTGGCGGCCCATGCCTTGGCCATGCAGCCCCGATTTGACCTGCTTTTGCACAATGCGAAACACCACCGGCCGGATCAGCGCAGGCAGGGCGGCCAGGAATGCCCCGCGCGTATAGGTGGGGTTATCGACCCAGCGGCTATAGGCCAACACCCAATACAGGTGCTCTTCGATCAACATCCGCAGGGCCAGTGCCTGCGCGCGTTCGCTGGGGCTAAGCTGGGCGTCCAAATCAACCCCATGCGCCTGCGCCAGATAGGTTTGAATAAAGTCCGAGTCGGCGATCACCCGCTCGCCATCGACCAGAATGGGCAACTTACCTTTGGGCGTGCGGCGCGGGTCGCCGT
>RFQY01000194.1 GCA_009924775.1 Paracoccaceae bacterium
TAAAATCACATGCAAATTCTACATCTAAAAAAAGGAATGCAGATAGCAATGATACAAATAGCTGATGAATACTACGTGCGTATTGGTAGCACATTGCCTGTTGCACCGTTTATTGATGTTGATCAAGATGTAGCAGAAGCATCACATGTGGATGTGTACATCATGGCTGAAAGTGAAGATATACTAACAAATCCGGAATACAATCTGCGCGATATAAATAATTTTTTATACGCATTGTTGGCAGATGAATTACCACACAACATGATGCAATCACCACTATACAATTAACATGAAAATCTTTGAAGCAATACTACACTGGTTAAGCGATTGGAGTTTATACATCACATCAATCATGATTGGTATTACTGCCAAAATCAGTTATGAAATACGCAGCGGTCGCAACCTGAAATTCATTCAGTGGATTTGGATATTGGTTGCATCGGTTGTGTGTGGTTATGGTGCATCTGTGTTCTGCCATTACAACAATTGGAATGCACAATCAGGATTCATTGTACCAGCTGCGACATTAACCGGTGAGCGTGTGCTGATTTACGTGATGGATAATTGGAAAAAGTGGTTGCTGAAATTGGTTAAATAAAAAAACGCACCATTGCTGATGCGCTTTTCACCTTTAACCTATTAATCGTGGTGTTAACCACACCTATGATGAAAACGTTTCATCCTCGTTTGGATTACTGATAACAAACATATACAAAAATGGCTAACGACAAAACACTATTAGAAAAATTAAAGGAATCAAAATTTGGACAATTTGTATCCAATAAAATCAAACCTGTTGCCGGTGATATTCTCGAAGTGGTTGGTGATATTACAGGCGTTGAAACGCTTGAAAAGGTTGGTAAATTCCTGAATGATAACAAGGACAAATCACCTGAATTGCGTGATGCATCAATCGAATTTGAGCAATACAAATTGCAGTGGCAATTGGAAATACAGCAAATGCAATTGCAGCATGAATTGGAAGTGTATCGCGAAGAAGTTAAGGACAGAGATTCAGCACGCACACGCGAATCATCATTTACTGCATCATTAGGAAAGCGCGATTGGTTAATGGCTGTTGTAGTGATCAGCGGATTGCTTGCATTGATTGGTGTAATAACAACGCTTGTTTTTGTACAGATACCAGCAGAAAATCAAAGATTAGCAGACATGTGTTTTGGTGCGGTAATGTCTATTGGTGCATCAATCTTTTCTTATTACGTAGGTAGCAGTAAGTCCAGCCACGCGAAGGATGAAACCATAAAAACTATTCTACATGGACAGAATCAAGATCAGTGATTACTTTACATTGGATGAAGTCGTGCCACGTGCATTGCTGATGGATCGCGGTGAAAAAGCATTACAGCTGATGGATATGCGAATCATCAAAGCAGCGGATATGATACGTGCTGAATTGGGTGAATCAATCTATATCAATAATTGGTACGGTGGCGGTTCGCTGGATGAATGTGGATTCAGGTATTGCACAACACCCACTGGTGCGAAATGGTCGCAGCACAAATATGGAAGGGCGTTAGATCTGCATTGCAAATCAGGACCAGCAGCAATGTTAGCTGTATTAAAGAAATTAGAAAAGCAGATGATTGATGCGCAGCTATGCACCACGTATGAGAATATAAGCGCAACACCATCATGGCTGCATATTGATTGCCGATGGACAGGATTAAACAACCTGCTAATGGTTAATCCATGAGATACAGCAACAGCAAATACGTGCATTTATTTAAGTCGGTTTATCAGGATCAATCCACTACACCTAAACGCCAGCTGATACAGCAATACATTTTGGATAATGACTTGGAAGTAAGTTTAGATACGTTGTATCGGAAGTATAAGAAATGGAAATACGATCATCATGGTGCAGTGGTGGCAACACGTAATAACATCAATGAATTGAAAAATGATGAAGATTACGTTGGTGATTTTTCATTCATGGCTAATGATATCAATCCTAACCTGAATCCATTTGGCTTACCTGAATCATTAGAAAGTGAATACACTGCGTATGAGTTGCCACGCTATTGTGATAACATATTATTCCTGTCGGATATACACATACCATATCACAACATTGCAGCACTAACGCTGGCATTGCAGTATGGCATTAAGCATAAGATTAACACCATCTATTTGAACGGTGATATCATTGATTTCTATGCCATCAGTAGATTTGAGAAGGATCCACGCAAAAGAGATTTCGCACGTGAAGTGTTATTGACACGTGATTTTCTGCGCTCACTGCGTAACCTTTTCCCATTGGCGCACATCTATTTTAAGTGCGGTAATCACGATGTAAGGTATGAGCATTACATCATGCGACATGCGCCTGATCTATTGGCATTGGATGAATATAACTTGCAGTCGTTATTACATTTAGATAAATACCAAATACAATTCATACCATCATTGCAGATAACGCACATCGGTAAGTTGACAGCGTTACATGGACATGAGATGATGACATCAGTATTTAGTCCTGTGAACATTGCACGTGGTTTATTTTTGCGTGCAAAGGATAACGCAATCTGTGGACACCATCATCAGGCGAGTGAACATAGCGAACCTAACATCAATGGTAAGGTGGTTACATGCTGGTCTGTTGCATGTCTGTGTGAGTTACATCCAGATTACATGCCATTAAACAAACATCATCATGGCTTTGCTCACATAGTGCTGGATGAACACGGTGATTTTGAAGTGTACAACAAACGCATCATCAACGGAAAAATCAGATAATTAAAATTTGCCAAAATGCTGATGGCGATTGCAGACAGCAATTCCTTTTGCCACCTGCAACCACCATTGCTTCATTCCTGTAATTAGCTTACGCATTAGATGCATTACTGATTAGTTCGCGTACATACTTGCTAACTGTCATGCCTTTGCTTTTGGCTGTTGCTTTAATGATTTCCATTTCACCTGCTGACATGCGCACGATTAACTGCGTTGTACGATTGGTTGTTACTGTTGTTTGTTCCATTATATTGAATTTAATTTAGTTACATATTCACGCCACACCGGCACACGTTCCATTAGATCATTGATTGATTCCTGTTCAAACCACACCACCTTTTCATGTATTCTTTTTTCAACAGGTATATCGTATTGCCATTCATCAGCTGAATGATGTCCATGTCAAAAATCATGTTGCGTTCTATCTGCTTACACTTTTCGATGTATTCAGGTGATTCAGTATCAATCGCACCCATACGCCACGCAGCCTTATGCTTTTCATCATCTAACAATGTGGATGTTGTATTGCATAACACGAATACAAACACAGCGTAAGGTGCACCAACGAGCCAACAATATGCCTGACCTTGCCAATAATAATCACTGCTGATTTCATCTAACATGCTATTGTAAAACGTGTGTAAGCTCCATGATGATTTGATATCAGGTACGAATGCAACCGTATCATCTGCATTTTTTACCAGCAAATCAGGAATACCTGTTACGTAATCATTGCGGAATCGCGTTTCATTTTTGAACACGATGTGCCCGGTATGCCTGCGCCAAATATCAATAGCATCATTCTCCACTGCAATACCTTTGTCTATGTATTTGCTGGTGATGTCTTCGCTTCGTTTGTACTGATGATACAGGAATAGCTTTAATAATTCGCCTTTGGCTGTTGCACTGATGGCTTCACCTTTGGTGCGTGATTTTGTCATTAGTTTGCCTAATGATGATGCGCGAAATAATAATTGATCCATGTGTTTTGGTTTTGTGTGGTGCGAAGTTAACTAATAAATGTACCTGTTAATACACTTTTCTTTGCATTAAATTCATTACGTAGCTGTGATTTGATATCATCACTGCATGATTTTTCAATCATTTCTAATTGCTCAACAGTGCTTGCGTTAGCAATCAAATCCGACACGTACACCAAATCAACATCAACCTTTTCTGCTGTGTTATCAATGTATTTCACATCACCATCATCATCCACCACTGCCTGATCTGTCATTACTGCACGTTGCATATCCACAGAAAGTGGTGCATATTTAGATAGCAGTAATTTTATTACGGTCTTTTTCGCCATTGAATCAAATTGATCATGCCATAAACCATATCCGCGTTTGAATGTTTGGCTGTATTTGCTGCCGTGATTAGTGAGTTCAGCGTTTGTCATGTACAGGATCTTCTCAAATCCATTGAGCAATTGAAAATATGCAGCGTAACCAATTACATTTTCGCTGGTCTTATTCGCCCAATTAAAGCTGATGCCACCAAAGGTATTGTCCTGTACAAGCTGTCCTTCATACACTGCCTTCGCATCTATTGTTTTGAACTGCCCTGAACGCTGTGCAAGTTGGATGAATCCTTTATAGCCTAACTGAAATTGCGCCAATGTGCGTGTGCTGCCATCCTTTTGCCGGGTGTTGAATGGCACGATGTACGCAAATCCTAATTGGTTGTTCAATGGCAAATCTAATGTGGCTGCAACCATTGCAGCGTTCAATACTGATGATGGATCGGATTGAGATAGCAGATCATTGCTCTGCACTATCTGCAATACAGATGTTGTAAAGGTTGATGCACGTTTGCCTAATACAGATTGCAGGCGTTGCATTACATCTTCACGGCTAAACATGGTGCGCAGTTGCGCTGTTGTTGTTAGTTGTGTCATAAAATTAAATTTTGGTTGGTGCAAATATATATACAAATGGATGTTATTACTAATCAATTGCGGAATCATCATCAATGCTACCGGTGCCATCGCAGGTTTCACATCTTTGATCACGTGTGCAACCACCACAGCAGTAGTTCATCGGGCGTCCACATTCAATCATAATGTAAACTATGCCTTGACCATAGCAATCAGGACATATCATTTGGGGAAAAGGATCAGTATGCATAGACACGTGCGAATAAATGGTTATTAGAATTGATTTCAGCAGCAAATGCTTCTGCATCTGCCAGCGTTTCAAAGTTTGCTGTGTAAGCTAAACCGAAAATGTTGGTGCGATAAACGTTTACGTAGAT
>RFQY01000195.1 GCA_009924775.1 Paracoccaceae bacterium
GGCCCACGCCCCACGGCTGACAAACGGCGCCGAAGCGTCAACCCGGCGGTTCAGCACGAGGTTTTCGTATTCCGACTGCCGCGCTGGCATCCGGCGCGCATCCTCGGCCATCGCCAGGACTTCCGCCTTGTTCATGAACAAGTCAAACGCCGGGTTTGCCGCCCGGATGGCATCTTCCCCGAAAGCGTCCACCCCTTCCGGGGCCGTCTGGAACCGCAGCACCGTGCGCGGGTCATGCCCGCCCGCCGCGTCGTCAATCAGCACCGAAAGCAGGTCCGCATCGGTTGGGGCCTGAGTGCTGATGATGATAGAAAGCGGCTCGTCCTGCGCCGCCGTTGCCGTTTCCAGCGCGTCATAAAGCTGGCTGCGCGGTCCCTTCACCTGACCCAATTCGTCGTGAATTGTCAGAACCGGGCTAAGACCGTAGGCCGTCGCCGCTTCCGCCGACAGCGCCCGGTAAAGCGTCCCCAACTCCGGGCAGAAAAGCTGCTTCGCCGTGTCGCGGATCGTCACAACCGCCGAAAGCTCCGGCGACATGCGGATCATCTTTGCCGCGAGGTTGAACAGGATCGAGGCTTGATCCCGTGATTGCGCCGCGCTGAATAGTTGCCCGTTCTTTCGCGCCTCAGGTCCGCATAGGTGCAGGCATACAATCGCCGCGCTTTCGGTCGTCTTGGCGTTCTTGCGCCCCCGGCTGATGATTGCCCGCCGCGTCCCGTGCGGGTTGTCGTAGATCGCCCGGAAATCGTCCTTCATGAATTCAGCCATCTTGAACGGCTGCCCCACGAATTTACCATCCGGCAGTTTCAGGTGGCGCTCGCACCAAGCAATGTTGCGCTCGGCGCGGGTCTTCTTTGTCACTCCCAAGGCTTCTTGACCGTCATGGGTTTTTTCTTGCTCTTGTCGTAGGTAGCCTGCTGCGTCATCCGCAGGCGCGTTGCCAGCGAAGATGCCGCACGGCCTTCCCGCTCTTGAAGCTGCAACAACTTGTCATAGCGGGCCAGATCGAATTCCGGTTCCGTCTCGGCCTGGGCGATCATCTGCGCCACGCGCCGCGCCATGCTGGCGGCCATCGCCCAAGGGGTCAAATCCGCCAACCTGATGGTTTTCACGCTGGGCTTAACAGAGGGCTGGGAAAACAGCGAAACGGGACTGCATTACGCGCTTTGCCCGGGCACCGTGCCCGGCACCCAGTTCAACCCCGATGTGCACCGTTTTCGCAACGGCGATTTTGCCAGCTTGTCGCGCATGATGGGGCAGGCGCTGCGTTTGCTGCGGGCGCAAAACCCGCGTTTGCGGGTGTTGCTGACGGTGTCGCCAGTGCCGCTGACCGCCACCGCGACACCCCAGCATGTGTTGACCGCAACCAGCTATTCAAAATCGGTTTTGCGGGCCTTGGCAGGAGAATTGGCGCTGAAATATCGCTATGTCGATTATTTTCCCAGCTACGAGATTATCACCCACCCGGTGTTTCGCGGCATGTTCTTTGCCCCCAATATGCGCAGCGTCGAAGCTGCGGGTGTTGACACTGTGATGGGCCATTTCTTTGCCGATCAAGCCCGGGTTTTTGGCGCCGTTGCCCCCAAACCTGCGCCAAGATCGGCGCGTGAAAGCACGCCCGATGTCGATGATGGCCTGCGCTGTGAAGAGGAAATGCTGGGTGCCTTCGCCAAGTAAAAAGCAAAAGAAAACCCTGTGTATTATCGGCGACAGTCACCTTGGCAGCGTCAAGCGCGCGGTCGATGCGGGGCTGATTGATCTGGCGGGGTTTGAAACCGAATTTTGGGGCGCGCAAGGGCCCACGTTTCGCCAGCTTAACCTGATCGAAAACGCCTACCGCGCCCAAACTGACGAAGCCGCTGAGGCAGTTTTGCAGGTGAATGGGCAGGGCAGGGCCCATGTGGCGCCGGGTGATTTTCACGTTTTTCTTTTTTACGGCGCGCGCTTACGCATGGCAGAATTCATGCCCCCCATGTTGCAGCACATGGCCGCGCCCAATGGTGCCTTAAGCCGGGCGGTTTTGACGGCTGCGACAGAACGCTTTATTCAGGGCACACGCGCCGCACGCGTGGCGATGCATTTTGCCAATGCCGGCGCCCGGGTATATTTCGCGCCGATGCCGCTGTTTACCGATGGGGTGATCGATTTTGAAAAGGCCCGCTGGGCCGTGCGCGATTTTCCCTTGGCTTGGCAGGCAGATAGCCCCCAGCGCGCGCCCCTGTGGCAGGCTTTGACCGATGCCTTTGCCGCCTCCGATGTGGGCTTTGTGCCCCAGCCCGAAGACACGATTTGCCGGGGCATTTTTACCAAGGCCGACTATGCCCATTTTTGGCAAAAATGGCCCTTGATTTCACTGCCCCGCCATCGTATCCGATGCCTCGGCCTTAGGGGTATAGCTCAGCTGGTAGAGCGACGGTCTCCAAAACCGTAGGTCGCGGGTTCGAACCCTGCTGCCCCTGCCATTTTCCAACCATCCACATCATTTGCGCCAATGCGCTGGCCTGCGCTGTCATTGTGGCGTTACATTGGCTTGCAACACCGCGCCCATGACATTTTGGATTGGCACATGACCACCTACACCCGCTACGCCGTTTATTACCTGCCGCCCAAGGGCGATTTGGCCGATTTTGGGGCGGCATGGCTGGGGTGGGATGCGGCCACGGGCCAAAAGACGGCCCATTTTGCCGATGTGGCAGGCTTGGCGCAGGCCGTGGCCACGCCGCAGAAATACGGGTTTCACGCCACGTTAAAGCCCCCCTTTCGGCTGGCGGATGGCTGCGGTGTGACAGATCTGCGCGATGCGCTGGCAGATCTGGCCGCCGCCACACCCGCCGCCACGGCGCCGGGGTTGGGGCTGGCGCGGCTGGGGCGGTTTTTGGCCTTGGTGCCGCAGGGGGATGGCGCTGATATTGGCCGCGTGGCGGCGGCCATGGTGCAAGGCCTTGATCAGTTTCGCGCCCCCGCCTCGCAGGGCGAATTGGCGCGCCGCCGCGCCGCAGGCTTGACCCCCCGCCAAGAGCAGCTGTTGACGCAATGGGGCTACCCATATGTGATGGAGGCGTTTCGCTTTCACCTGACCCTAAGTGGCAAGCTGGCCAGCGATGCCTTGGACCAGCTTGAAGCGGCGGCGCAGCGGCTGTTGCCGCCCCTTCCACAGCCCTTTGTCATGGCCGAGGTGGCGCTGCTGGGCGAGCGCGCCGATGATGCGCCCTTCGAGCTGATAGAGCGATTTGCCTTGGCATGATTATGCCCTAACATCAGCGCACGATCGTTTTTTGCAAAGGTGCAGGCTGTCATGGCGCAACCTTCGGCCCTTTTGGTGGCGCATGGCTACCCCTCGCAACCCGGCCCGACCGAGGCTGCGATGCAGCGCTTGGCGGGGGCTGTTGGGGCGTATTTGCCGGGCTGGCAGCTGCGCGGCGCCACATTGGCGGCCCCCGGCGCATTAGAGCAGGCCTTGGATGGGCTGGACGCGCCATTGATTTACCCGTTTTTCATGGCCGAAGGCTGGTTCACAGGCCGCGAACTCCCCCGCCGCCTCGCCGCCGCCGGAAAGCCCGATCTCCCGCGCCTCCGCCCCTTCGGCACCGATCCGGGGCTGGTAGCCCTCATCGCGGAAACCGTCGCAGGCACATGGCCCGCCGAGCATCCGAAGCTTCTCCTCGCCGCCCACGGATCGAAAGTCTCTCGCACCTCGCGTAACACCACGCTTGCCATGGCCGACGCCCTCCGCGCGCACGGCCTTGCGGCACAGATCGAATGCGCCTTCGTCGAAGAAGCCCCGTTTATTGCCGATGTCGCCCGAAACCTTGAAGGCGGCACCTGCCTCCCCTTCTTCGCCCTCCGCGCCGGCCACGTCACCGACGACATCCCCGAAGCCCTCGACGAAGCCAATTTCCAAGGCCCCTGCCTCGCCCCCATCGGCGAACACGAGGGTGTGGCCCGGCTGATCGCCCGCGCCCTTCAGGCTCACTGAACCCGACTAAGCTTTAGTCCGCGAAAATCGTCGCCTCGCATTCGCCCGAGGCTTGCTCTCGCGCCGCGACTGCCGCCTTGATCTCGTCCTCATTGGCGAAGGTCAGTTCAAACCGCACCAAGCTGCTGCCATCGGCGCGGTTGGGAATGGCCGCCCCAAGCATCCCCTTCACCGTCTTCTGGGCAATCGCGATCGTCTCCAAGCGGTTCAAAGCCTGCGAGGCGATGCAATCCGTCACCGCTTTCTGCTGCTGATCCAGAAGCGGCCCGAGTTTTGCTTCCTCGTTATAGCCCCCCGCAAGGATCATCGCGATCCGGCTGATCACAGTATCCTTCTTGTCCTTCGAAAAGCTGTTGAGCACCTTCAATGGCGGTAATGTACCCTTCACCAAGATTTGCCCCGTTTCCGGCAGATCCACTCCGATCCCCGAAACCTTCGTCCAGTCAAATCCCGTGAAATCCACGCCGATCTGCGCCACCGATTGCCACTGCCGCAGCATCGCCGCGTTATTCTCGCGCCCCGCCGTGGTGTGCTTCTTGATGGCCACCGCTGTGTTTTGCGAAACCACCTCGACCACTTCCAGCCGCTGCACCTCGCGTGGCTCCGCAATGCGCGCGGCCACGATAAGAATTTCGGGCTCCACCGTGCTCTGCGAATAGAAATACCCACCTGCAACACCGGCCCCTAGTAGCACCAAAGCCAATAAAAGGTTGTTCATCGCGCCCTCCTGAAATCTCATAAACGATTTCCACAGGCTCCCGAATGCACGCCCCAAAATCAACCCTGAATTGCGTCCCTCTTCAGAAACGCGCCGCAGAATAGGCGCTCAGGTCCATATTCACCCGCGCTTCCGTCACCAGATCCGCGAGCATCGCCCCGGTTTTCGGAGCCATCATGAAGCCCCAGTGGCTATGGCCAAACCCGCCATAAAGCCCTTTCAAACCGGGCATTTCCCCAATCACTGGCAAGCTGTC
>RFQY01000196.1 GCA_009924775.1 Paracoccaceae bacterium
GATGAAGATGCGCCCTTGGGCGATCTGGCGGCCCAAGCGCTGGCTGCACGTGCCGCAAACGCACAATCCCCCGCACAGGCGCAATCGCGGCCCGTGGCTTTGACAGGCGATGTGCCCCCTTTGATGGCTGCGGTTGCTGCCGCCCCCGATGCCGATGTGGCCCAACTGGTCGAACAGCTTAGCCGCGATGCCACGCCTTTTGCCCGCGAAAACAGCGCCATCGGCCCCTTGGCCGATGCCGTGGACGATATGGCGCAAACGCCCCAGCCTGGCGCCGCTGCCACGGGTGGTTTGGCCACATCGCTGCGCCCTGTGGCGCGCCCCAAGGGGTTGGTTGCGCGCGCGGGCGTCACCGATGACGCGGTGGAAAACGCCGTGCGCCTTGCCTTGGCCACTGCCATGAGCGGGCCACGCGAAATTGCCCCCGAAGCTGTGCCGTTGGGGACGCGGCTGGCGCAACTGGGGGCTTTTGATAGCCCCGATCAGGCGCGCGCCGAATGGCAGCGCCTTGAGCTGCGTTTTGGGGATTATATGGTTGGCAAAAATCGTGTCATCCAAGAGGCGCAATCGGGCGGGCGCACATTTTACCGCCTGCGCGCCATAGGTTTTGATGATTTGAACGATGCGCGTCGCTTCTGCGCGGCTTTCGTGGCTGAACGCACCGATTGTATCCCGGTGGTTACACGCTAATGGGCGCGCCGTTTGGGGCCACGATCCTTGACGCCGAAGGGCTACGCCTGAGCGCGCAAGAAAAAGCATTTTTCGCCCAGGCAAACCCATTTGGGTTTATCTTGTTTGCGCGCAATATCGACAGCCCCGAACAGCTGCGCGCCCTGTGTGATGACATGCGCCAAGCAGTGGGGCGCGATGCCCCCATCACCATCGACCAAGAGGGGGGGCGCGTGCAACGCCTGCGTGCGCCGCTTTGGCGCGAATGGCTGCCCCCGCTGGATCATGTGGCGCGCGCAGGCCCAGACGCGGCCGAAGCGATGTATCTGCGCTACCGTATCATCGCGCACGAGCTGCGCGATTTGGGTATCGACAGCAATTGCGCGCCCATGGTCGATGTGGCCACGCCGCAAACCCACCCCTTTTTGCTGAACCGCTGTTATGGCAGCACCCCCGAAACGGTGGCCCAGATGGGCCGCGCCGTGGCCGATGGCTTGCTTGATGGGGGCGTGTTGCCGGTGTTAAAGCATATTCCCGGCCATGGCCGCGCGCAGGTGGATAGCCATTTTGCGCTGCCCGTTGTCGATGCCAGCCATGAAGCGTTGATGCAGACAGATTTCGCGCCTTTCAAGGCCCTCAACGATCTGCCCATGGGGATGACGGCGCATTTGGTTTACGCCCAGATCCACGACCAACCAGCAACCTTGTCGGCGCCGATGATGCAGGTGATCCGGCAAGATATCGGCTTTGACGGGCTGATCATGACCGATGATATTGCCATGAAGGCGCTAAGCGGCAGTTTGGCAGATCTGGCGCAGCGCGCGCGGCAGGCGGGCTGTGATATCGTGTTGCATTGCAATGGCACGCTGGACGAGCGCCGCGCCGTGGCCGATGCTGCGGGGCTGATGGATGCGCCGGGTCAAGCGCGCGCCGAGCGGGCGCTTGCGCAGCGCAAAACACCCACCGAGGTTGACATCTGCGCCCTTGAGGCCAAGCTGGGGGCGCTATTGAACGGGCGCCTGCATGTCTGACGACGATTTTTTCGAAACCGACCAGATCTCTGCCGATATGTCGGTGGCCGAACGCTTGGCCGCCGAGGCGCTGATTGTCGATGTGGATGGTTTCGAAGGCCCGCTGGATTTGTTGCTGACCTTGGGGCGCACGCAAAAGGTGGATTTGCGCAAGATCTCGATCTTGCATTTGGCGCAGCAATATTTGGCCTTTGTCGAACGGGCCAAGGCGCTGCGGCTGGAATTGGCGGCTGACTATCTGGTTATGGCCGCTTGGCTGGCGTTTTTGAAATCACGTCTGCTATTGCCGCCAGACCCCAGCGAAGATGGCCCCAGCGGCGAAGAGCTGGCCGCGCATCTGGCCTTTCAGCTAGAGCGGCTGCAGGCCATGCGCGACGCCGCTGCCCGCCTGATGGCGCGCGACCAGCGCGGGCGCGATTTTTTCGTGCGCGGGGTGCCCGAAACCGTTGAGAGGCTGCGCAAAATTACCTACAGCGCCACGCTGTTAGAGTTGATGCAGGCCTATAGCCGCATTCGCACCCGCGACGAATTTCGCCCCTTTGTGATGGATCGCGATTCTGTTTTTACGATGGAAGAGGCGCTGGGGCGGATGCGTGGGTTGATTGGTTTTGCCGGCAAATGGACCGATCTGGAAAGCTATCTTCCCGATGGCTGGTCGGCAGACCCGGTGCGCCGCCGCTCGGCCACCGCCGCCACCTTTGCCGCCTCGTTGGAACTGGCAAAAGAGGGCAAGGTGGAATTGCGCCAAAGCGATACATTCGCGCCTATCCAGCTGCGAAAAAGAGAGGGCAGAGATGGCTGACCAAGACGAAAACAGCCCCACAACCGCGGCGCAGACCGTGCCCGAGAGCCACGAGAAAAGCCTCTTTGATGCCCCGGTCATGGCCGAGCAAGAGCGCATGGTCGAGGCGATATTATTTGCCAGCACCGAACCTGTTACAGTGAAAGAGCTGAATGATCGCATGCCCCATGGGTGCGATGCGGCCGAGGCACTGGTGCATTTGCGCAAACGCTACGAAGGGCGGGGCGTGCGGGTGGTAAAGGTGGGCGATGCATGGGCCATGCGCACCGCGCCCGATCTTGGGTTTTTGATGCAAAAAGAAACGGTGGAAACCCGTAAACTTAGCCGCGCTGCCATCGAAACGCTGGCCATTATCGCCTATCACCAGCCAGTCACGCGCGCCGAGATCGAGGAAATTCGCGGTGTGGCTGTCAGCCGGGGTACGGTGGACCAGCTGCTGGAAATGGAATGGATCCGCTTTGGCCGCCGCCGCATGACCCCGGGCCGCCCGGTGACTTTTGTTGTGACGCAAGAATTTTTGGATCATTTCGGCCTAGAATCGGCCCGCGATTTACCGGGCCTTAAGGAATTGCGCGCCGCGGGCCTGCTGGACAACCGCCTGCCATCGGGCATGATTCCCGGCGTGGGCGCCAGCGAGGCGGGCGAAGACGACGACGGCGACGCCTTGGCAGGCCAATCCGAATTGTTCGAAGATTAGGCCGGTTTTCCCCCTATATGCGGCCGTTCTCACGCAAGCGTGAGGGCGCTGCCCTGAAAAGACCATTATTGTGGCCCAAGCTGCGTGACTGTGTGCCAGGGGTTTTGGCCAAAGGGGTTTGGGTATGAATATGTCGCAAGTGATGAACATGGTGATGCGCCTTGTGATGCGTAAGCTGCTTAACAAGGGCGTCAATGCGGGTATCAACGCATTGGCCCGGCGTGGGGGGGCAGGGCGCGGCAAGCCGGGGGCAGCGCCGGTGCCCGGCGCCAAAGACGCGGCCCGCGCCGCCCGCATGGCCGCGCGCAGCAGCAGGCAAGCGGGGCGCTTTTAAACGGCCTTGAAGTGTTTTGATAGTTTCAGGCCTTGGCCTTGGTAATTCGAGGCGATGCCACTGCCATAAAGCTGCTGTGGCAGCTCGGCCATGCGCTCGTACACCAGCCGGCCCACCACCTGCCCATGTTCCAGCACAAACGGCGCCTCGTGGCAGCGCACCTCTAGCACCCCGCGCGAGCCGGCGCCGCCGGCGGCATGATGGCCAAAGCCCGGGTCAAAGAAACCGGCATAATGCACCCGAAATTCCCCAACCATCGCCAAATAGGGCGCCATTTCCGCCGCATAGGCGGGGGGGATATGCACAGCCTCGCGGCTGACCAAAATGTAAAACGCACCCGGATCTAGAATGATTTGCCCATCGCTGCTGTGCACCTCTTCCCAGAAATCGCGCGGTTCATAGGCGCCGATTCTGTCCAGATCGATCACACCTGTATGGGGCTTGGCGCGATAGCCCACCAAACTGCCTGCGCCGGGGTTTAGATCAACGGAAAACCCCAGACCGTCTTGAATAAGCGCCTCGCCGTTGACCAAGGTATCGCTGCTGTGCAGGGCGCGCAATTCCGCATCGTTCAGCACGGCTTGGCCGTGGCGAAACCGGATCTGGTTCAGCCGCATGCCGGGGCGCACCAAAACCGAAAAGCTGCGTGGGCAAACTTCCGCATAAAGGGGGCCATGATAGCCTGCGGGGATGCGGTCGAATTCCACCCCGCCATCGGTAATCACGCGCGTCAGCAAATCTAGCCGCCCGGTCGAGCTTTTGGCGTTGGCCACCGCCTGCACATGGGGCGGCAGGGCCAGCGTTTCTTGCAGGGGCACCAGATAAACGCAGCCCTTTTCCAGAACGGCCCCGTTTGACAGATCAACGCGGTGCATTTCAAAGGCGTGCAACCGATCGGCCACTTTGCGCCCCTTGCCCGCCAAGAACGAGGCGCGGATGCGGTAGGCCACGCTGCCCAAACGCAGGTCTAGGCTGGCAGGTTGAACCTGTGTGGGCGCCAAAGGTGCCTGCGGGATGATTTCCCCGTTTTCACACATGGCAATGATTTGCTGGCTGGCAAGAACGCCCGTCATGGCACCCCCCTGATGTAACTGCACCCTTTTGCAGGAGTTTTGCCCAAAAAAGCAACCCCCGGCACCGGCAATGCCGGTGCGGGTAGGGTGGAGCTGCTATGTCGGCAATGGTCGGGCTAGCAGGACTCGAACCTGCGACCTTCCGTCCCCCAGACGGACGCGCTACCAGGCTGCGCTATAGCCCGACATGGGGCCTTCATACTGATTTTCAGAACGGGGGCAAGGGCGAAAGCGCCGATTATTGCAGCTCTTTTTCGGCCATTTCATGGGCGGCCATGCGCGCGCGCAGCGCCTGCAGATCACGCAGGGCCTGG
>RFQY01000197.1 GCA_009924775.1 Paracoccaceae bacterium
CCCTCCAGACCAAAATCACGCCGCCTGTTCCAAATCATTCGACGACGGACAGCGTGGCAAACTGCGGATTTGATACTTGCCGGGCGTGCAGGGCATGTGGCGGCAAGCTGTGGGTTGGGGCAATTTGCAGGGGCTGGCCCCGCGCGCTGAGGCCGGATTTTTTCCCGATCAGGGCCGCCAATGCAAAACGCCCCGCACAGGGGCGGGGCGTGTTTTGGGCCGTAAGCTTTGGGCTTATTTGCCTGCTGGGCCGATCATCATAACCATCTGGCGGCCTTCCATTTTGGGCATGTTTTCAACCTTGCCAATGGCTTGCACGTCTTCGGCCACGCGGTTCAACAATTCGCGGCCCAGATTTTGGTGGGCCATTTCGCGGCCGCGGAACCGCAAGGTGATTTTCACCTTGTCGCCCCCTTCGAGGAAGCGGAACACATTGCGCATTTTGACCTCGTAGTCATGCGTATCGGTGTTGGGGCGGAATTTCACCTCTTTCACCTCGATGACTTTTTGCTTTTTGCGCGCCTCGGATTCCCGTTTTTGCTGTTCGTATTTGAACTTGCCGAAATCCATGATTTTGCACACGGGCGGTTCGGCATTTGGGGAAATTTCGACAAGGTCCAGCCCGGCTTCTTCGGCCATTTCCATGGCGCGGGCGGGGCTGACAACGCCGACATTCTCGCCATCGGCACCAATCAGGCGGATTTCGTTGGCGCGGATGCGTTCGTTGATGCGCGGGCCAGTTTCACGATTTGGCGGCGCATTATGAGGTCTGCGGGCTATGGTGTTGTTCCTTCGGTTGTGGCTGATAATTGGGTGATTTCGCGGCCAGAACCTAGCCGCGACTGTGAAATTGCGCAAGCGGCAATCGCTGCGTGCCCGGTCAGTAGGGTCAGTTTTATAGTATTTTTACCCAAGTAGGCGGTGTTGGGGCGATTAATCAAGAAATGCCTTTTCCACCACGTAATGGGCCGGTTTTGAATTGGCGCCCTCGTCCAGCCCATAGCCCTCAAGCATGTCTTTGATTTCCAGGTTGAAAGCCAAGTTGCCGCAGACCATGGCGCGGTCGCATTCGGCCGACAGGGGCGGTACGCCCAAGTCGGCAAAGACGGTGCCATCGCGCATCAGGTCGGTGATACGGCCCATTTTGGGGCTGTCTTCGCGGGTTGTGGTGGGATAGTAGCGCAGCTTTTCGTGAAACCCCTCGCCGATCAATTCGGCCAACAGCGGGTCTTTGCGGATACCGTCAATCAGCTGCGCGCCATAGGTCAGCTCGCCCCGCTCGCGGCAGGTGTGGGTGATGATTACCTCGTCATAATCTTCGTAAGTTTGCGGATCGCGCAGCAGGCTGGCAAAGGGGGCAAAGCCGGTTCCTGTGGCAAAAAACCAAATGCGCCGTCCGGGCAACAGCGCATCATGCACCAATGTGCCCACAGGTTTGGGGCGCAGAATAATCTCGTCGCCCGGCTGGATATGCTGCAAACGCGAGGTCAGCGGGCCATCTTGCACCTTGATCGAATAAAATTCCAACTCTTCATCCCAGCTGGGCGAGGCGATGGAATAGGCGCGCAAAAGCGGCTTGCCATTGTCGCCCATCAAGCCGATCATCACAAACTCGCCCGAGCGGAAGCGCAAGCTGGCCGGGCGGGTGACGCGGAACGAGAACAAACGGTCTGTCCAATGCGTCACTGCGGTGACGGTCTGTGAATCGGGCAGGGTGGGGGTTTTGACAGCAGGGCTGGTTTCGGTCACTGGGCTTTTTCCGTTGGTCGTATCATTGGCGACAGGTTATACTGATATTGTTTGCATAACAATGATCTAGATCATATTTGCCAAAGGCTGGCCGCGCAAACGCGCTTGATAGTCATGCGCCTGCCAGTTGGCGCGAAACAGCCACTGCTCTTGCCCTTGGCGCGCGGCAAGCGCGGCGGTGATTTCAACCTCGTCAAAACCTGCGCGCCGCGCCATGGCGTATTGATCGGCCAGCACATGCCCACGCGCACGCAGCCGCCCGCGATAGCCCAAAAGCCGCAGCCGGCGTGCCAGCCCAAAGCCGCGCCCATCGGCGAAGCTGTCAAAGGGGATAACCACCAAATGCAGCGTCGCCAAAAGCGGGCGCAGCGTATCGGCTGGGGTATCGGGCGGCAGCAGAACCGCGCTATGTTCTGCTGTTACCTCGGCCAAGCTGGCAACTCGCCGCCCGGCCCATGGATCGGGGCCAAAGCCTGCGTCGGTTACGATGATTGTGTCGCTCATTCTGCGGTGCCTTTTCGTTGAAATTTGCCATTGATGATATGGATGCCGCATTCGGTTTTGCCTTGGCCACGCCAGCGCCCGGCGCGCGGGTCTTCGCCTTGGGCTACGGGGCTGGTGCAGGGCGCGCACCCGATCGAGGGGTAGCCGCGCGCCACCAAAGGGTGCGGCGGCAGGCGGTTATTGCGGCGGTATTCGGCCACGTCCTCGGGGGCCCAATGGGCCAGTGGGTTAATCTTGATACGCCCCGCGGCATCGGTTTCGAAAAACTGCAAATCGGCCCGTGTTTGGCCCTGAAAACGTTTGCGCCCGGTGATCCATGCATCAAAGGGGGCCAAGGCGGCCTGCAGCGGCTGGGTTTTGCGCAGCGCGCAACAGGCATCGCTGTCGGTTTGATGCAGCGTGCCCTTTGGGTCTGTCTGCGCCAGCTGTGCGGCGGCTGGGCGCAGGCGCTGCACCGCTGTCAGGCCCAGATGCTGGGTCAGCTGCAGTTGATAGTCCAGGGTTTCGGGAAACAGCAATTCGGTGTCGATAAACAGCACGGGCAGGCTGCGGTCGATCTGGGCCAGCATGTGCAGCAACACCGCGCTTTCGGCACCAAACGAGCTGACCATCGCCAGCGGCCCCAACATCGGGTCTTGCAGCGCGTGGCGCAAAACGGCGATGGCCGCGTGATGGCGATAGCGCGCATTCAGCGCGGCCACCCGCGCCGATGCCGGGGGAAACGGGGCCTCAAGCGGCATTGGCCTGCCCCTTTTCTGACGTCGGATCAGCGCCATAAAGCGCCTCTTTGAAGGGGGCCGCGCCCAGCCGCCTGTAGGCGGCCAAAAATGGCTCGTCTGCATCGCGGCGCAGCGCCAGATAGGCGCGCAGCAGCCGCTCTAGCGCGGGAATAAGCGCGTCTGCGGCAAAGCCGGGGCCGGCCCTGTCGCCCAAACTGGTGGTTTCGCTGCCATCGCCGCCAAGGGTGATTTGATAGTTTTCCACCCCCGCCCGATCGAGACCCAAAATGCCGATATGGCCCACATGATGGTGCCCGCAGGCATTGATGCAGCCCGAGATCTTGATTTTCAGCGCGCCGATCTCGTGTTCCAGCCCCAGTTTTTGGAAATGCAGCGCAATGTCTTGGGCCACCGGGATCGAGCGGGCGGTGGCCAGCGCGCAATAATCCATGCCGGGGCAGGCGATGATGTCGGACAGCAACCCAACATTGGCCGTGGCCAGCCCATGGGCGCGCAATTTTGCGTGCAGCGCGGGCAGATCGCCCCGGTGCACATGGGGCAATATGACGTTTTGTTCGTGGCTGATGCGCAGCTCGTCATGGCCATAGCGCTTTGCCAAATCTGCCATGGCCTGCATTTGCAGCGCGGTTGCATCACCCGGGGTTTGCCCATGTGCCTTCAGGCTGATGGTGACGATGGCATAATCTGGCGCGCGGTGGGGGTGCAGGTTGGTATCGGCCCATGCGCGAAACAGCGGGTCGCTTTGATAGGCGCGGTCATAGGGGGCGGTGGATTTCTGGGCAAAGGTAGGCGGGGCAAATTGCGCGGCAATCTGGGCCAAGGCCTGCTGATCCACCCCGCTAAATTGGCGGCGGCGCAGGGCAAATTCGGCCTCGGTCAGGGCGCGAATGGTGTCTAGCCCGGTTTCATTGACGGTAATCTTGATGCGGGCTTTGTATTTGTTGTCGCGCCGTCCCAGCTGGTTGTAGACCGCCACGATCGCCTCGAGATAGGGCAACAGGTCTGCTTGGGGCAAAAACGGGCGTAGCACTTTGCCCAGCACTGGCGTGCGCCCCAGGCCGCCGCCCACCACCACCTCGAAACCGGGCTGGCCGTTTTCCAGCACCATCCGCAGGCCAATATCATGGGCGCGCGTTACCGCGCGGTCGGTGGGGCTGCCGGTGATGGCTATTTTGAATTTACGCGGCAAAAACTGAAATTCGGGGTGGTCGGTCGACCATTGGCGGATCAGCTCGGCCACGGGGCGCGGATCGGCGATTTCATCGGCGCTGGCACCGGCAAAATGATCGGCGGTGATATTGCGAATGGTGTTGCCACTGGTTTGGATGGCATGCAGGCCCACTGTGGCCAAGGCATCCAGCATATCGGGGATGTCTTGCAGCGCGGGCCAGTTGAACTGAATGTTCTGGCGCGTGGTGAAATGGCCATAGCCCCGGTCCCAACGTTGGGCCAGATGGGCCAGCATGCGCATCTGCGCGCTGTTCAGCGTGCCATAGGGGATGGCCACGCGCAGCATATAGGCGTGCAGCTGCAGATAGACCCCGTTCATCAGGCGCAGGGGCTTGAATTCGTCTTCACTCAGCGCGCCAGAAATGCGCCGGGCCACTTGCGCGCGAAACTGGGCATTGCGGGCGGCCAAAAAAGCGCGGTCAAACTGGGAATAGCTGTACATGCTGTGCTCCTTAGGGGTGGGGGCGCAGGCCACGCGCGCGGGCCGAGGGCCCAGTGGCGCGAAAGGCTTCGCGAAAATGCAGGGCGCGGGGGCCTGTGGGGCCGGGCTGAACCGGCGCCAGATAGGCGCCCACCAACAGATTGGGCTGCGCCTGCGCGCGGCTAAGGGCGGCATCGGCCTGCGCGGCATCGGTGAACACCCGTGCCTCTGCCAATGCT
>RFQY01000198.1 GCA_009924775.1 Paracoccaceae bacterium
GTTTTACTTTGGGCTCCGTGCGTCTTTCTAGGGTCATATCCGCGGTGGCGGCGTTGGTGTTGGCCAGCGCCCCCGCCTTGGCCGGCGCGCCGCAGCGTGTCGTCTCGGTGAATTTGTGCACCGATCAGCTGGCCTTGATGCTGGCGGCGCCGGGGCAGGTGATTTCGGTCACGAAACTGGCGGCGGTGCCGCGTGTCTCGACCATGGCGGCGCAGGCGGCCGACATTCCCGCCAATTCCGGCTTGGCCGAAGAAATTTACATGATGCAACCCGATCTGGTGGTGGCGGGCCGTTTTACCGACCGTGCCACGCTGGATATGCTGCGCCGCCTTGGCGTGCCGGTCGAGGTGTTTTCGCCGGCCTATGCGCTGCAAGATGTGCCCCAGCGGGTGAGCCAGATGGGCCAAGCCTTGGGGCGCGTGGCGCAGGCCGAGGCGCTTGTGCAGCGGTTCGAGGCGGATCTGGCCGCCCTGTCCACCCCGGGCCCGCGCCCGCGTGCCGCGCTTTATTATGCCAATGGCTATACGTCGGGCGACAGCTCGCTTGCGGGGCAAATCCTGCGCGCGGGCGGGTTTGACAATATCGCCCAAGAGCTGGGTGCCATCGGGGCCCTGCCGCTAGAGGTGCTGGCCATGGCCAACCCCGATGTCGTGGTCACCGGCCAGCCCTATCCGGGCGCCAGCCGGGCCGAGGCCATCATGCAACACCCGGTGGTGGCGCAACTGAAACGCCAGCACACCAGCGGCACCATGACCGACCGCGATTGGGTGTGTGGCACGCCCTATGTGCTGCGCGCCATTGCCGATATGCGCGCCCTGCGCGCCCAGTTGGAGGCGCAGCGATGACGCGGCTTATGGTGGCCCTAAGCGCCCTTGTTCTGGCACTTTTTTGCCTGTCGCTGCTGGTGGGGCCTGCGCGCATTGCCCCGGCAGACAGCCTGCTGGGCTTGCTGCGGGGCGGGCTGGACCCGGTGGCAATGGTGATGCGCGAAATTCGCCTGCCGCGGGCCATCTTGGCGGTGCTTGTGGGGGGCAGTTTGGGGCTGGCAGGCGCTGCGATGCAGGGCTATTTGCGCAACCCCTTGGCCGAGCCGGGGCTTATTGGCGTGTCGGCCTCGGCGGCGTTGGGGGCGGTGATCGCCATTCAAAGCGGTCTGGCGGCGGCCTTTGTGCTGGTCCTGCCGCTGATGGCCTTGGCCGGGGCGCTGGTTGGGGTCATGCTGGTTTTGGTGCTGGCGGGCCCCCGGGACGGCGCGCTGACGCTGATTTTGGCGGGTATCGCCATTTCGGCCATGGCGGGGGCCATCACGCAATTGGTGCTGAACCTGTCGAAAAACCCCTTTGCGGTAAATGAGATCGTTTTCTGGATGATGGGGTCGCTGGCGGACCGCTCGCTTACCCATGTGTGGCTGGCGCTGCCCTTTACCCTGCTGGGCTGGCTGGTGCTGGCACGGTTGGGGCGTGGTTTGGATGCGCTGACATTGGGCGAGGATGCCGCCGCCACGCTGGGGGTGCATCTGGGGCGTTTGCGGCTATTGTTGGTGTTGGGCACGGCCTGCGTTGTGGGCGCCTCGACAGCGGTGGCGGGCACGATTGGCTTTGTGGGGCTGGTGGTGCCGCATTTGCTGCGCCCGTTGGTGGGGGCGCAGCCCTCGCGCTTGTTGCCAGCCTCGGCCTTGGGGGGCGCGGCGATGGTGCTGGCGGCCGATATCGCCGTGCGCCTTGTGGTGCCCGAGCGCGATTTGAAACTGGGGGTCTTGACCGCGCTGGTCGGCGCACCGCTGTTTTTGCACTTGATCTACAAAACCCGGAAAGAGCAGCCATGAGCGTGTTAGAGCTGCAAAACCTGTCGGTGTCCCTGCGCGGGCGTCAGATTTTCCGCGATGTCGCGCTTTCGGTCCAAAAAGGCGAGATGGTGGGGCTGATCGGGCCAAATGGCGCGGGCAAAACCACGCTGATGCGCGCGGCCTTGGGGTTGGTGGCGCATGGCGGGCATAGCTCGCTTGCGGGTATGACGCCCATGGCGCGGGCGCGGGCGGTGGCGTGGATGCCGCAATCGCGCGAAATTGCATGGCCCGTCAGCATCGAGGCATTGGTGCGTTTGGGCCGCATGCCGCATCATGGCGCGCGCCTGTCGGCCGAAGATCACGCCGCGGTCGCGCGTGCGCTGGATCACATGGGCCTTGGGGATATGCGCAGCCGCACGGTGACGCGCCTGTCTGGCGGCGAACAGGCCCGCGCCCTGATTGCGCGCGCCTTGGCACAAGAAACCGATCTGTTGATGGCAGACGAACCCATTGCAGGGCTGGACCCGGCGCATCAGATTGCCACGATGCAGATGTTCCAACGCTTGGCCACCGATGGGCGGGCGGTGCTGGTTTCGCTGCACGATCTGGGGCTGGCCGCGCGCCATTGCGCGCGTCTGGTGGTGCTGGGGCAGGGCGGCATTCAGGCCGATGGCCCCCCGGCCAAGGTGCTGACACCCGATTTGCTGGCGCGTGTCTTTGGCATTACCGCCTATCACGCACAAACACCGCAGGGCCATATTTTCCAGCCATTGGAGGTGCTGTGATGGCTGTCACCTTGGCCCGGCCTTGGCTGGAATTTGATCTGGGCGCACCGATGCAGGTGCTGAGTTTTGTGTTGAACACGCCCGGGTTTTGCACAGCGCGGCGGATTATGTGGCGCGAAGTGCGCAACGCCGATCTGCCCCCGGGCATGGATGTTGACCCGTGGTTGCAAGACCAGTTGCAGGCCTATGGCGCCACCGATGCCCCTTGTTTTCTAACCTCGCGCGATGTCAGCGCCTTCGAGGTGGCCCATGCCACGGTCGAGGATGTGACAGCCACGGCTGTGGTCACAATCGGGCTGTCCAACGCCGAGCGTATCGGCGCCCGCGTGGCCTATGACCCGGCGCAATTTGGCACCATCAACGTGGCCTTGCGCCTGTCTGTGGGCCTAAGCCAAGCCGCGCTGATCGAAACTTTGGCCTTGGTGGCGCAGGCGCGCACGGTGGCTGTGGCCGAATTGGGCTGCCAGCTGCCAACCGGGCTGGCCACGGGCACTGGCACCGATTGCATTGCCGTGGCCGCACCGGCAGGGCAGGCGCGTTTTGCGGGTATGCACACGGCCATTGGCCATGCTGCGGGGCAGGCGGTTTATGCGGCAACGGCGCGCGGTGGGCAGTATTGGATGCAGCATGTCAGAAGGACACCAGCATAATGGATAGCGGGAAAATCACGGGCTTTCTTGATCTGGGCGGCCCGGCGCTGTGGGTTATTGCGGGCTTGTCGGTTTTCACGCTGGCGCTGATTGCGTGGAAATTATGGCGCCTTAGCTTGGCAGGCGTTTGGGCACGGGGCCGGGCCGAGATTTTGGTGCAATCGCGCATGGCAGGCCAAGCGGTGCAGCTGCCTTTGGCGCGCAGCCTGCGGTTGCGGTTTGTCTGTGCCGCGATGGGGGTGATCGATGGCCCCTTGCCCGCGCAGGCCAAGCGCGAAGAGGTCACCCGCCTTGCCCTGCGCGAACTGGCGCCGTTGCGCACCGGGTTGCGCCCCTTGGAACTGATCGTGACCATTGCGCCGCTGGTGGGGCTGTTGGGCACGGTCTTGGGCATGATCGAGGCGTTCCAAGCCCTGCAAGACAGCGGCACGCGCGCTGATCCTTCGGTGCTGGCAGGCGGCATCTGGGAGGCTTTGCTGACCACGGCCGCAGGCATGGCGGTGGCCATTCCCGCAGCGGTGGCGCTGTCGGCCTTCGAGGGGCTGGCCGAGCGGTTGCAGGCCGATCTGGAAGATATGGCCACCCGCCTGTTCGTGGCCGCTGGGGTGGGGGGATAATGTTCAGCTTTGCCGCATCCCGCCCACGCCGGCGCCCCAGCCTGACGCCGATGATCGACGTGGTGTTTTTGCTGCTGATCTTTTTCATGCTGGCGGCGCGCTTTGGCATCGATCAGGCCGTGCCGATCAGCATGGCTGGTGGCGCGGCGGGCTATAGCGGCCCCCCGCGGCTGGTGGATGTGGCCCCCGATGGTGTGGCGTTGAACGGCCAGCCCATGGCACTGGCGGCGCTGGCCGCTGCACTGCGGCCCTTGACGCAGTCGCGCGATGACATGATCGTGCTGCGCCCACGTGCCGGTGCCGATGTGCAGCGCGTGCTGGATGTGGCCGGTGCTTTGCGCCGCGCGGGGTTTGCCCGCCTGACGGTGGTGGAGTAACCCATGCGCTTTGCCAGCCCCCCGCGCCGCAGCCCACCCGAAAGCGTGGTGCCCATGATCAACGTGGTGTTCTTGCTGCTGATCTTTTTTCTGATCTCGGCGCAGATTTCCCCACCGGACCCGTTTGAAACCCGGCTGCCGGTGGCACAGTCAGATAGCCCCCCCTTGGGCCAAGCGGTGCTCTTTCTTGCAGCCGATGGGCAATTGGCACTGGCGGGGCAGGGCGCGGGCGCAGATGCGTGGCAGGCCGTTGCGGCGCTGCCAGGCGACACGGCCATCAGCCTGCGGTGCGATCAGTCCTTGGCGGGGACGGCGCTGGCGGGCGTGATGGCGCGGCTGGCGGCCTTGGGGTTTGTGCAGGTGGAATTGGTAGTGCAGCCATGAGGATATTGCTGGAATATGCAGTTTTCGTGGGGGTCTCGGTCGGGGCGCATGTGCTGGTATTGTCACAGCCCGGCGGCATGGGCCTGCCCAGCGGCGGTGCGGGCGGCCAAGAGGCGCTGACATTGGCGGCAATGCCGGCAAATATGGGGCAAATGGTAGAGCGTTGGACACGCCCGCCC
>RFQY01000199.1 GCA_009924775.1 Paracoccaceae bacterium
GGAACGCCTGCTCGACAAATTCCGCTAGGCACAGCGCGCTTGGCCGGGCTTGACGCAGGCCACGGGCGCACCAAATTTGGGGCAGGGCATGACAAGGGGCGCAGCGCGATGGAACCAGAAGCATCGGTAAACGTTTTGGGCGGGGCATTGGCGCTATGTGGAAGCGATCCGGTGACCGGCTTCTTCCGCGATGGCCACTGCAACACCTGCGCGGCCGATAGTGGCAGCCACACCGTTTGCGCAGTGATGACAGCCGAATTTCTGGCCTATTCAAAATATGTGGGCAATGATCTGTCTACGCCGCGGCCCGAATTTCGCTTTGCCGGGTTGAAACCGGGCGACAGCTGGTGCTTATGCGCGGCGCGGTTTTTGCAAGCCCATGACGAGGGCTGCGCGCCGCGGGTGCATTTGCAGGCCACGCATGCCCGCGCGTTAGAGATTGTGCCGCTGAAAATTTTGCAAGAGCACAGCCTGTAATCAGGGCGCAGCGCCGGAACCGCTGGCGCTGGGCTGTGCCATATCGCCCAAGCCGGGGTGCCCGTCGCCCATCAATTCATCAATGAACAGCGACAGCAATTGCGGCCGCCCGCTGACGCCAGCCTTGCGGTAAATCGCGGCTGTTTGGGCCTTTACCGTGCCCTCGCTGGTTTTGCGCAGGCTGGCGATTTCTGCCGTTGAAAAGCCCTTGATTGCAAACAGCGCCACGTCCCGCTCTGCCGGGGTAAGGGCCCATTTGGTGAAATGCTCTTCCATAACATCGCGAAACGCCCCCGATGCCGCGCGCAGCCGTTCCTCGGCTCGGCGCGAACGCAAGGCTGATTGGCGAAAGCTAAGCCAGCCCAAAAATACCCCCAACACAAGGCCGATCGCGGCGCCAATTTCCAGCAATTCGCGCGTTTGCCAGCTGATCGGGGCGGTGCGGGCGCCGAAAATGGTCAGCACGATATCGGATATGAAAAACAACGCGCAAACGGATTGGATCACCACGATTGCAATGATAATGGGCAGGCGCGTCACAGCAGGCCCCCAGTGGCTCATCATCATCATCGTCGTCATCATCGTCGTCGATGTCTTGCCAGAAATCGCGCAGAATTTCCCCTGTGCGCGGGTTCACGATAATCTCGCGGCGGCTGTCTTCGCCGATGGCAATAATACGGGTGCGCCCCAGCCATGTTTGCGATGTGGTGATGTCGCTGTAGCCCTGTTTCAGCAATTGCCGGGTGACGCTGGTCACCAGATCGCTGCCCCAAGCGGGGGTGATGGCGCAGGCAAGCGCGGCAGATAAGGCAAGCATGCGGGGCGTCATGAATGGCTCCTTCAGGCAGTCTGGGGCTATTTTTCCGAAAACTGCGCGCTTGGCCATGCCCCTAAGGTTTAGGCGCGCCCTGAAATGGGCCAAGGGCGCGCCTAATCTGGGGTTTATGGGCCTAAAGCTTCATGTCGAAGCCAAGATGCTTGGCCACGGTAAAGATGTCTTTGTCGCCACGGCCACACATGTTCATCACGATGATATGCTCGGCGGGCAATGTCGGGGCGATCTTCATCACATGGGCCAAGGCATGGCTAGGCTCTAGCGCGGGAATGATGCCCTCTAGGGCGCAAGACAGCTGGAACGCCTCTAGCGCCTCTTTGTCGCTGATCCAGACATATTCGGCGCGCCCGATATCGTGCAGCCAGGCGTGTTCGGGGCCAATACCGGGGTAATCAAGCCCCGCAGAAATGGAGAACCCTTCCAGAATTTGGCCATCGTCATCTTGCAGCAGATAGGTGCGGTTGCCGTGCAGCACGCCGGGGCGGCCGCCGGTCAAACTGGCGCAATGCTCCATTTTTTCATCGACGCCTTTGCCCCCGGCCTCGACACCGATGATGCGCACGCTGGCATCATCAAGGAAGGGGTAGAACAACCCCATCGCGTTCGAGCCACCGCCGATGGCCGCGATCACGGTATCGGGCAGGCGGCCTTCGCCTTCTTGTTCGGCCAATTGGCTGCGCACCTCTTTGCCGATGATCGACTGGAAGTCGCGCACCATGGCGGGGTAGGGGTGTGGCCCTGCCACCGTGCCAATGCAATAAAACGTGTCGCGCACATTGGTTACCCAATCGCGCAGCGCGTCGTTCATGGCGTCTTTCAGCGTGCCACGGCCGCTGGTCACGGGCACCACTTCGGCCCCCAACAGGCGCATGCGGAACACGTTTGGCGCCTGACGTTCCACATCGTGGGCGCCCATATAGACCACGCATTTCAGGCCAAATTTGGCGCAGACCGTGGCTGTGGCCACGCCATGCTGGCCCGCGCCGGTTTCGGCGATGATGCGGGTTTTGCCCATACGGCGCGCCAAGATGATTTGGCCCAGCACATTGTTGATTTTATGCGCGCCTGTGTGGTTCAACTCGTCGCGCTTCATATAGATTTTGGCGCCGCCCAGATGCTGGGTTAGCCGCTCGGCGTAATAAAGGGGGCTGGGGCGGCCAACGTAATGGGTCCATAGATCATTCATCTCGTCCCAAAAGGATTGATCGGTTTTGGCCTTTTCGTATTCTTCCTCCAAAGCCAAGATCAAAGGCATCAGCGTTTCAGACACAAAGCGCCCACCAAAATCGCCAAAACGGCCGTTTTCGTCGGGACCGGTCATGAAAGAGTTGAAAAGATCGTTGGCCATCGCCCACCCTCCAGATTTGCTGTTTCGGGTGTAATGCCAACCGCAGGCAGGGGCAATAGAAGCGCGGGCGTTATGGCGGATTTGTCAGCCGCTCTTTTGCGCCGCCATCGCCCGGCAATGCCTGCTAAAGACCTTGCACCGCCTGCATAAAGGCGGCGATCTGATCGGCATCTTTCAGGCCCGGGGCGCTTTCCACACCAGACGACAGATCGACCTGCCGGGCGCCGGTAAGCTGCACGGCTTGGGCCACATTTTGTGCGCTAAGACCGCCCGCCAACATCCATGGCAGCGCCCAATATTTGCGCGCCTGCAGCAGCCGCCAGTCAAACGCCAGCCCGTTGCCCCCCGGTAGCGCGCTGCCGGTGGGGGGCTTGGCATCGATCAGCAATTGATCGGCCACGCCGGCGTATAGATCGATTTTGTGCAGGTCTTCGGCATCTGCAATGCCCAGCGCCTTCATCACAGGCAGGCCGTAGCGCGCCTTTAATGCGCTGACGCGCTGGGGTGTTTCGCGCCCATGAAGCTGCAGCATATCAAGCGGCACCTCGTGCAGGATGGCATCCAGCATGTCATCGTCGGCATCAACCGTCAGCGCCACCTTGGCCAGCCCGGGCGGCGCCGCCAGCGCCAGATCGCGGGCCTGTGCCAGCCCCAGATTTCGCGGTGATTTGGCGAAAAACACAAGACCCGCATAGCTGACCCCAGCCTTGGCAACAGCCAGCACATCGGCCTCGCGGGTCAGGCCGCAAATTTTGACTTTGACAGAAGTCATGGCGCCTTAGCTGGCCTTGTCCAGCAGGGCCAGCACGTCGTCGCCGCCATCGCCTTGGGGGCCTTTGGCTTTTTTCAGCTCGCGTTGCAAGCGGTTTACCTCGGCGGTTTTGCGGCTGGCATCGGCGCGGTGCTTATGCTCGCGGAACCATTCCCAGATCAGGCCCAAAACCAACCCCAACACCACGCCGCCAAACAGCACCGCAAACAGCGGCACCTCGGCCGACAGGGCCAGAACGCTCATGCCGGGTATTTGCGCCAAGCCATCTGGCAGTGTGGCAAGCGTCACGCTGCCGCGGTTTGCCAATGCAAGAATGACAAACACAAAGGCCACACTGGCCAGCCACAGATAGCGCAGATACCGCATCGTTTTACTTTCCGTTCAGGCGATCGCGCAGCAACTTGCCGGTTTTGAAAAACGGAACGTGTTTTTCCTCAACCTCGACCGACTCGCCCGTGCGGGGGTTTCGGCCCGTGCGCCCATCGCGTTTCTTTACTGAAAACGCCCCAAACCCACGCAGTTCAACCCTGTCACCGCGCGCCATGGCATCGGTGATTTCGTCAAAAATTGTGTTCACAATCTTTTCGACATCCCGCTGATAAAGGTGCGGGTTTTCGTCAGCGATTTTTTGGATGAGTTCCGAACGTATCATGCCAATCAATCCCCCCTGGTGTGATACAGGCTTTGCGCCCTTTTGTTCGACTATATGAACTAAACCGCGCTACGGGAATAGGCTGGCTGGGGTCTTGGGGGGCTAAATTGCCCGATTTCGCCATCGCTGCCGGGTTTCAGGGCAGGGCGGCGGCAGATTTTCGGGTCGTTTCAGGGCGTTCGCACCGTTTCATTGCGGTATTGCCCCTATGATTCGCGCTTAGAAATAGAAAAGGCCCCGCAGCGCGTGCCGCGGGGCCTGTGATCAGCTGGGCGCTTGGCCCGGCTGGTCTTAGTTGTCGCCCTTCAGGGCTGCGCCCAGAATGTCGCCCAGCGAGGCGCCCGAATCGGACGAGCCATACTGTTCAACGGCTTCTTTTTCTTCCGCGATTTCGCGTGCCTTGATCGACAGGCCCAACCGGCGGGTTTTGCTGTCGACATTGGTCACGCGCACATCGACCTTGTCACCAACCGAGAAGCGCTCGGGGCGCTGGTCGGCACGGTCACGCGACAGATCCGAACGGCGGATGAAGGATTTCATGCCTTCGTATTCCACCTCGATGCCGCCATCTTCGATTGCGGTTACGCTGACGGTGATGATACCGCCACGCTTCACGCCGCCCACAGCTTCCGAGAACTTGTCGCCGCCCAAAGCTTTGATCGACAGCGAAATGCGCTCTTTTTCCAC
>RFQY01000200.1 GCA_009924775.1 Paracoccaceae bacterium
CAGAAGGGATCCAAAGTTTTAGGTAAGTCTTGGCCCCTTCTGCCGATTTAGAATTAGCCGTATTTCTGAGTGGTCGGCTCGGGCATCACAGGTGCCGGCTCGGGTGCGCTGCAAGCGGCAACGCCCAAAGTTGCGACAACGGCTACTGCCAACATAATCTTGGTTTTCATGATCACTACTCCTAGTCTAGGACTTAACCGTGCTGCGCGGCAGAAATTAAGTCAACCTGCATTTCAAAAAACAGCCCCAAAAAACAACCCCAGAATGAAGCCGCCAGCGCGCATTCATCGCAAAGAGATGCAAATGGAAATATCGCCGCCTTAGGCCAGTGCGCTTGCGGCCAGCCCCCGCGCCGGGCTAGTGTGCGTTGCGTGCCCCTGTTTTTTGTGAAGGCCCCAAAAATGTCTGCTGCACAGCCTCGTTTTCAGATCACCGCAGAAGAGATCGAGCGCGTGGTCGCCAGTTTTTATGCCCATGTGCGCCAACACCCCGGTCTGGCGCCGGTGTTTGCCGCCCATGTCCAAGACTGGCCCGCACACGAGCAAAAAGTGGCGCAATTTTGGAAAAACGCCATCTTGCACGAGCGGGGCTACAGCGGCAACGCCGTGGCGGTGCACCGCGACGCGGGCAATGTGCGCCCGGGCATGTTCGAGCCATGGCTGGGCCTGTTCGATATGGTGCTGCGCCATGAATTAAGCGCCGATCAAGCACAGGCATGGAGCGCGCTGGCCCACCGCATTGGCCGGTCGGTTCGGGCCGGTGTTTTAGAACGCACCCAAGGCCCCGGCGGTGTGCCCATGCTGCGCTAAGCGCGGCCAAACAGCCCCCGCAACGCGCGCCCCAGCAGCGCAGATACGCCGGGGCGTTTTTGTGCAGCAAAAGGCAGGGGGCGGCACAGGTCAAGCGCGGCAATGCCCACGCGCGCGGTCAGCGCTGCGTTCACAACCCCCTCGCCAAAGCGGCGCGAAACTTTCGACACGACCGTGCCGCCCGCCACCGAACCGATCAAATCATCGCCCACCGCCACGGCACCCGTGGCCACCAAATGGGCCATCACAGCCCGGATCAGCCGCCAACTGCCAAGAAACCCCGCCCTGCCACCATAAATTTCGGCAATGCGCCGGATCATCGACATGTTGATCACCAAGGCCCCGATCACATCGGCCAAGGCCAATGGCACAAGGGCTGTCACCGTGGCCACCTGCCGGGCTGCGGCCTCGATCTGGGCCTGCGCGGCCCGATCCAGCGGCGCCAGCAGCTGTGTCTCGGCCAACCCCAATACCGCTGTGGCATCAAATTGCTCGTCTGCGCGGGCCGTGACCCGATCGATATGCCAACGCATATCGGCGCGCCGTTGATACAGCGCCACCATCTGCCCCAGCACCGCACGGGCCTGGGCCAGGCTGTCATCGGCCACGGCCTGCGTGGCGTTGCGGCGCAGCCGGTCCAGCCGCGCTAGCCGGGCAAAGGCTGCCACCTCGCGCAGCACGATCAGCAGGGCCAATATCACCAGCCCCCCATGGCCAGCGCCACAGCCATGCCCAGCACCGGCATGCGCGCCAACAACGCAGTGGCAAAATCCCACGCCGCAATGGACAAAAACGTACCAAAAAGCAGCGTCACGCCTGCAAAAAACCACCGCGCCAAGCGCGCTGGCGGGCGCGCCGCCAGCCCCGCCACGTGCAGCATGGCCTGCCCCTGCGCGGCTGCGCCTTCCAGATCGGTGCTGGCCTGCGCGCCCACACCGCCGGGATCACCGGGATCACCGGAAATATCGGGCACCGGGGCCGCGGCTGCGGGGCTGGGTGGTGCGCTGGTTTCCTCAAGCTCGATCAGAACTGGCCCTTTGCTCATCTTGCGCCCCTGTGCCCCCAAACCAAGTGAATATCAGGCAGGCCCTCGTCATTGCCTTGCCCATTGCCCTGCCCCACCTCGGCAAAGCCCAGTGCCGCATAAAAGGCGCGCGCCGGGGCATTGGCCGCTTGGGTCCACAATTCCAGCGCATCGCCTTGGCCTTGTGCGGCGGCCAGCAAGCGGCGACCATGCCCCTGACCCCGCGCAGCCGGCCGCACGTAAAGCGCCAAAACACGCCCACCGCTGCGCGCAATAAAGGCCAGCACCCCTTGCGTATCGCGCAGCAAATGCACTTGCCCCGCGCGCACCAGCCCCAGCATCAACCATGCATCGACATACCAAGGCCGCACCACCGGCAACCACGGCGTATGGCGGGTAAAGGCCCACATCACCGCCAAAAGCCCCGGCACATCGCGCAGCCGCGCAGGCTGTGGCACCGTGCTCATAGCTTGTCGCCAATCAAGAATTGCGCGGCGCGGTCCAAGCGGATATGGGGCGGCCCCTCGCCGGGTGCCAGCGCCACGGCAGGCGGGGCAAAGGCCATGATCTGATAATCTTGATCCAACCATTTCACCGCCCCCTGCCGCGCCGGGGCCAGCAATTGGCCCGGATCATCGGGCAAAGCGCCGGGGTAAAACGCGGCCATCTTACCAGTGCTTTGCAGCCGTCCCCGCACGCAAGGCAGGGTTTGACCATTGTGCTGCAAGCTGTCTTCGGTTGTGGCCCGCCAGGCCGCCAGCGCCAGCGCGGCGGTTTCAGCGCCCGCAAAATCGGCGCGAAGGCGCGCCTCTTTGGTCAAGGCATGCATAATGGCGTTCAGCTGTGGGTGTTGGCTGTGGTGCAAATGATCCGCCTTGGTGGCGGCAAACAAAATCTTTTCCACCCGCTTGCCCCCCAGCAATGGCGCCAACACCCCGTTGCGCCCGGGCCGAAAGGCCGACAAGGTTTGCGCCATGGCTTGGCGCAGATCTTCCAGCGCCGCGGGGCCAGAATTGATGGCGCCCAAAGCATCGACCAACACCACTTGGCAGTCGATTTTCGCGAAATGCTGACGGAAAAACGGGCGCACCACCTGCGCCTTACACGCCTCGAACCGGCGCTCCATTTCGTACCACAGGCTTTTTCGCGGGGCTTTGGCCACGGGCGGCAAGGGCGCAAAGGTCAGCACCGGGCTGCCCTGCAACTCGCCCGGCAACAAGAACCGCCCCGGCGTGCAATCGTAAAACCCCGCATCACGGGCCTGCTGCAGATAGCCTGCAAAGCCCGCCGCCAGGGTTTGGGCCACAGCCTCGGTATGGGGGCTTGCGGGGGCGATGGTGGCAAGCTGGCTTAAAAACGCCGCCGCCTGCGGGCGGTTTTGCACACGCGCCAGCACTTGCGCCGACCATTGGCTGAAATCTTGGGCCAGCAAGCCCAAATCCAGCACCCATTCACCGGGGTAATCAATGATATCCACATGCACGGTGCGCAGCCCGGTCATGCCCGCCAACCACCCCGTGGGGCGCAGGCGCAAGGACAGGCGCAGTTCGGAAATCGCGCGGGTGCTGTCTGGCCACTGCGGGTTGGGGCCGGCCAAGGCTGCCATATGGGTTTCAAATTCAAAGCGCGGCACCGTGTCATCGGGCTGGGGTTGCAAAAACCCCGCAACCACCCGCCCCTCGGCGATGGCGGCCACTTGGGCCATGCGGCCACGCTCTAGCAAATTGGCGACAAGCGAGGTGATGAACACGGTCTTTCCCGCGCGCGCCAAACCGGTCACGCCCAGCCGGATCACAGGCTCGAACAGCGCCTCAGAGACGCGCGCGCCCATATCATCCACTTGGCGCGTCACCTTATCGGCTAAATCAGCAATACCCACATGCAGGCCCTTTTTGATCAACACCTGCAACATAGGCATTCCCCCCCCCTGTCACCAGAGCAAAGGCACCCAACAGGCCAAACCAACCAGCCAATTTTGCCGGGCTTTCCCACGCATTTTTTATCCAACCACACAGACGCAGCATGGATGGTGAATTGCCCCGGCATGCGCGCCCGTGCTAGTTTAAACCAAAAGGCAGGGCAGAACCGCATGACAGCGCTGGCACAATATCAAAGACTAGAGGCACCGGGCCTTTGGCGGGAAAATGCACAGGCCCAACGCCGCGAGGTTATCGTGGCGGTCGGGGATGCCACGCTAACAATCTGTGATATGAACGACCGCCCGTTGGCGCATTGGTCGCTGGCGGCGCTGGCCCGCGCCAACCCGGGCAAACGCCCAGCCATTTATCACCCAGACGGCGACCCAAGCGAGCAGCTAGAGCTGGCAGCGGACGCCACCGAAATGGTGGACGCCATCGAAAAGTTGCGCAACGCCATTGCCCGGCGTCGCCCCCACCCCGGCCGGTTACGCCTGTTATTTCTGGCACTTAGCCTTGGCACTGTGCTGGCGGGTGGTTTCTTTTGGCTGCCCGGCGCGCTGCGCCAGCACGCGGTATCGGTTGTGCCCGAGGCCAAGCGCGCCGAATTGGGCGCGGCCCTGCGCCGGCAATTAACCCGCGCCACCGGCCCCGCCTGCGCCGATCCGGCAGGCAGCGCGGCGCTGGCCCGTCTGGCCGCCCGCCTGCCCGATGCCCAAGGCCGCGTGCCCACACTTTTCGTGGTGCGTGATGGGGTGCAAACCGCCTTGCCCTTGCCCGGCGGAACGGTGTTGCTGGCCGCATCTGTGGTCGAAGATCACGACAGCCCCGATGTTGTGGCCGGCCATGTGCTGGCCGCAGGGCTGCAGGCGCAACGCACCGACCCCCTAGACCGGCTGTTGGCCTACAGCGGCATCAGCGCCTCGTTTCGGTTGCTGACCACGGGCAGTTTGCCCGAAAGCACCCTGCAAGCCTATGCCGAGCATCTGG
>RFQY01000003.1 GCA_009924775.1 Paracoccaceae bacterium
AGGCAGGGCGCGAAAAGGGCCAGTCTGGCCCCACGGCCCCCCCACGGCCCCTGTGTGAAAAACAAAACCCCGCGGCACAGGGGCCGCGGGGATGCCGTGATAACAGGTGCGGCCACTTATTCCGCCGGGATCGCACCCTGTTCAAGGCTCAGCGGATGGGGAATGTGACGCAACATTTCTTTCGGGCAAACCTGAATGAAATTGGCCTTTTCACTGTCCCAATGCTGCAAAATGAACTGCGCTTTTTGGCTGCCGGTTTCTGCCGCGTGGCGTTCGATCAGCCCTTTGAGCTGATTTTCCCAATGCGGCACGCTGACCGGGCAGGTCACCAGCGTTTCAAGGTTCATCACCGCTTCGGCCTGGCCCTCGGGGTCGTATAGATAGGCCATGCCACCGGTCATGCCGGCGCCGAAATTGGCACCGATGCTGCCCAAGATCACGGCACAACCGCCCGTCATATATTCGCACCCGTTCGAGCCGCAGCCCTCGACCACCACCTTGGCGCCCGAGTTGCGGACGGCAAACCGCTCGCCTGCGCGACCGGCGGCAAACAAATAGCCATCGGTTGCACCGTAAAGAACCGTATTGCCGATAATGGTGTTATCGGCGGCCACCAGCGGGCTGCTCATCGGGGGGCGCACCACCAATGTGCCACCCGATAGACCCTTGCCGACATAATCGTTGGCATCGCCCGATACCTCGATTTTCAGGCCCGGGGCGGCAAACGCACCCAGCGACTGGCCGGCGCTGCCCGTCAGTTTTACGGTCAGGTGATCGGGCTGCAGCGCGTTGCGCATACCAAAGCGGCGCACAATATGGCTAGACACCCGGGTGCCCACGGTGCGGTGGGTGTTTTGCACCGCGTAAGACAGCTGCATTTTCTCGCCATCTTCCAAGAACCGCGCGGCATCGCGCACAATCTCGGCATCCAGCGTGTCGGGCACCTCGTTGCGCGGCTTGTTGCGATCGTAGCGAATTTCATGCGCGCCATCGACGGTAATCAACAGCGGGTTCAAATCCAGATCATCCAGATGCGCCGCGCCACGGCTGACTTGGCTCAGCAAATCGGCCCGCCCAATCACATCATCCATCGAGCGCGCCCCGATCGAGGCCAGAATTTCGCGCACTTCTTGGGCATAGAAGGTGATCAGGTTCACCACCTTTTCTGCATTGCCGGTGAATTTGGCGCGCAGCGTTTCATCCTGGGTGCACACGCCCACGGGGCAGGTGTTCGACTGGCACTGGCGCACCATGATACAGCCCATCGCGATCAGCGCCGCAGTGCCGATACCGTATTCTTCGGCCCCCAGCATCGCGGCCATCACGATATCGCGGCCTGTGCGCAGCCCACCATCGGTACGCAGCGTCACGCGATCGCGCAGGTTGTTCATCGACAGCACCTGATGCGCCTCGGTCAGCCCCATTTCCCACGGCAAACCCGCATATTTGATCGAGGTGGCGGGGCTGGCCCCGGTGCCACCATTGTGCCCCGAGATCAAGATAATATCGGCTTTGGCCTTGGCCACACCGGCGGCAATGGTGCCCACACCGCTAGAGGCCACCAGCTTTACCGTCACCTTACAGCGCGGGTTGATCTGCTTTAGGTCATAGATCAGCTGCGCCAGATCTTCGATCGAGTAGATATCGTGATGCGGCGGTGGGCTGATCAGCGTGACACCCTTGGTGGAATGGCGCAGCCGGGCAATCAGGTCTGTCACCTTCATGCCGGGCAGCTGCCCACCTTCGCCGGGCTTGGCGCCTTGGGCGACCTTGATTTCCAGCTCTTCGCAATGGTTCAGGTATTCGGCAGTTACGCCAAACCGCCCCGATGCCACCTGCTTGATCTTGGCGCTGGGGTTGTCGCCATTGGGTTCAGGCACAAAATGCGCCGGGTCTTCGCCGCCTTCGCCAGAATCCGATTTCGCGCCAATGCGGTTCATCGCCACGTTCAGCGTTTTATGCGCCTCGGGGCTTAGCGCGCCCAGCGACATGCCCGGCGTGACAAAACGCTTGCGGATCGAGGTGATGCTTTCCACCTCTTCCAATGCAATCGCGCTGCCCAATGGCTTGATGGCCAAAAGATCACGCAAGTGAATGGGCGGGTTAGACTGAATTTTGGCCGAATATTGCTTCCACATCTGATAGCTGGCGCGGTTGCACGCCGTCTGCAGCAGATGCATCGTATCGGCACCCCACGCGTGGGTTTCGCCAGATTTGCGCGCCTTGTAAAAGCCGCCAATCGGCAGCGTGCCGTTGGTTTTCCAGCCCAAGCTGTGCACTTCTTCGGCCTTTTTCTGCAGGCCTGACAGGCCAATGCCGGAAATGCGGCTGGTCATGCCGGGGAAATATTCGGCCACCATCGCGCGCGACAGGCCCACCGCCTCGAAATTCAGGCCACCGCGATACGAGGAAATCACCGAGATCCCCATTTTCGCCATGATCTTCAAAAGCCCTTGGTCAATCGCTTCGCGGTAGCGCGCCATGGCTTCGGTCAGCGGGCCATCCAACAGGCCGCGCTCGATACGGTCGGCGATGCTGTCTTCGGCCAAATAGGCGTTTACCACCGTGGCCCCGCAGCCAATGAGCACCGCAAAATAATGCGGGTCGATACATTCAGCCGAGCGCACATTCAACGAACAGAAGGTGCGCAGGCCCTTGCGGGTTAGGTGGCTGTGCACCGCACTGGTGGCCAAGATCATGGGCATGGCCACACGGCCCGGCCCTTGGTTTTGGTCGCTAAGCACCAGATGCCCCGCGCCCGAACGCACCGCATCTTCGGCCTCGGCGCGGATACGCTCTAGCCCCTTTTGCAGCGCCATGGTGCCCGGCTCGAACGAGCAATCGATTTCCACCAGATCGGCATTGAACGCCTGCGTCACGCGCTGCCACTGGGCATTGGCAACAAAGGGGCTGTCCAGCACCAAAATTTCGGTTTGCGCGCTGCTTTCATCCAGCACGTTCTTCAGGTTGCCAAAGCGCGTCTTCAAGCTCATCACGCGGTATTCGCGCAGGCTGTCGATGGGCGGGTTGGTGACCTGACTAAAGTTTTGGCGGAAGAAATGCGACAGCGGGCGGTATTTGGTCGACAGCACCGCACTGGGGGTGTCATCGCCCATCGAGGCCACGGCCTCTTTGGCATCTTCCACCATGGGAGATAGGATTTGCTCCAGCTCTTCAATGGTATAGCCAGCCGCCACTTGGCGGCGGCGCAGCTCTTCGCCGCTGTAGATCGGCGCTTCTGTCACCTTGGCCAGCGCTTCGTCCAGCTCGTTGATCTTGCCAACCCATTCGCCAAACGGCTGGCTGGCGGCCAATTTATCTTTGATTTCGCGGTCGTGATACAGCACGCCTTCGGCCATATCGACAGCCAACAGCTGGCCCGGGCCCAACGCGCCTTTTTCCAAAACGCGCATCTCGTCGATTGGCACCATGCCCGCCTCGGACCCGGCAATCAGCAACCCATCGCCTGTCAAGACATAGCGCATGGGGCGCAGGCCGTTACGGTCAAGCCCGGCGCAAACCCAGCGGCCATCGGTCATGGCCAGCGCTGCGGGGCCGTCCCACGGCTCCATCACGCTGTTGCAATAGGAATACATATCGCGCCAGCTTTGGGGCAGTTCCACCGCCTGTTTCGACCACGATTCAGGCACAAGCATGGTTTTTGCCATGGGCGCCGAACGCCCAGCACGCACCAGCACCTCGAACACCGAATCCAACGCCGCAGAATCCGAGCTGCCCTGCTGCACAATCGGCTTAATATCTTCTGCCAAATCGCCAAACGCGCTGGATGCCATGCGAATTTCGTGGCTTTTCATCCAGTTCACATTGCCTTTTAGCGTGTTGATCTCGCCGTTATGGGCCAACATGCGGAAGGGCTGCGCCAACCACCACTGTGGGAAGGTGTTGGTGGAATAGCGCTGGTGATAGATGGCAAAGGCAGATTCAAACCGCTCGTCCATCAGATCTGGGTAAAACACGGCCACCTGTTCGGCCAACATCATGCCTTTGTAAATAATCGAGCGGCACGACAGCGAGGCCAAATACAGCTCTTTCACACCAGCGGCAGCGGCGGCTTTTTCAATACGGCGGCGAATGACAAAAAGCTCGCGCTCGAACTGTTCTTCGTCGACGCCCTTGGAGTTGGAAATCAAGATCTGCTCAATCTCGGGGCGGGTGGCGTTGGCCTTTTCGCCCAAGCAGCTGATATCCACGGGCACATGGCGCCAGCCGTAAATGTAATAGCCCATGCGCAGCACTTCGGTTTCCACGATCGTGCGGCAGGTTTCCTGCGCCCCAAAATTGGTGCGCGGCAAAAACACCTGGCCCACCGCCATCAGCTGGTCCATGCGCGGCTCGTGGCCGGTGCGGCGGATTTGGTCGTAGAAAAAGTTTACGGGGATCTGCACGTGAATGCCCGCGCCATCGCCGGTTTTACCATCGGCATCCACAGCCCCGCGGTGCCAAACGGCCGTAAGCGCATCAATCCCCGATTGCACCACTTTGCGGCTGGGCTTGCCATCCACCGCCACCACAAGGCCCACACCACAGTTGGCCTTTTCTTCGTCGGCCGAATACAGGCCGTTTTCGGCCAACCACTGGCGCTTGGCTTCTTCTGCGGCAACCCAAGCTGCGTCATATTTGGTCATGGTTTTCACCCTTCATCTGCCGCGGTCTGCCGGCGATTTGCCCGCGCCGCTTGTTGGTGTGGCCCTATGCGGGCCGGGGGAATTATTCTGCGGCCACTGCGGTGGCGGCGTTCAAATACTCTAGGATTGCGGCCGCGCTATCGCGCCCATCGCGGATGGCCCAAACCACAAGGCTGGCACCACGCACGATATCGCCCACGGCGAACACGCCATCCAGCGCGGTGCGGCCAGTGGTGAATTCGGCCTTGATGGTGCCCCAGCGGGTGACCTCTAGCCCATCCACGCCCCAAAGCTTGGGCAGGTCTTCCGGCTCGAAGCCCAGCGCCTTGACGACCAGATCGGCCTCTTCCACGTAATCGGCACCTTCGATCGGTTCGGGCGATTGGCGGCCGGTGGCATCGGGGGCGCCAAGGCGCATTTTCTGCACCAACACGCCGGTGACATTGCCACCGCTTTCCACAAACCCCTTGGGCGCGGATAGCCATTCAAACACCACGCCTTCTTCTTCGGCGTTCAGCGTTTCCCGCTGGCTGCCCGGCATATTCGCCCGATCGCGGCGGTAAAGACATTTCACACTGGTGGCGCCTTGGCGAATGGCGGTGCGCACGCAATCCATTGCGGTATCACCGCCGCCGATCACCACCACTTTTTTGCCTTGGGCGTTCAACAGGCCGCTGTCAAAATCTTCTACCGCATCGCCAAAAGACAGGCGGTTCGAGGCGGTCAGATAGTCAATCGCGCGCACAATGCCATTGGCATCGGCGTTTGGCCCACCCAGATCGCGGCTTTTGTAAACGCCTGTGGCAATCAGCACAGCATCATGTTTGCCGCGAATGGCATCAAACGAGATATCTTCGCCAACGTTGCAATTTTGCACAAACTCCACGCCAGATTGCGCCAGCTGGTCGACGCGGCGCATCACCACATCTTTTTCCAGTTTGAACCCGGGAATGCCATAGGTCAGCAGGCCGCCAGCACGGTCGTAGCGGTCGTATACGGTCACTTGCACGCCCGCGCGGCGCAGCATATCGGCCGCCGCAAGGCCGCCGGGGCCCGCCCCGATGATGCCAACCGATTGTTCGCGCTCTTGGGCGGGGATGACAGGCTGCACCCAGCCCTGTTCCCATGCTGTGTCGGTGATGTATTTTTCAACCGAACCAATCGTCACGGTACCGTGGCCCGATTGTTCGATTACGCAATTGCCCTCGCACAGGCGATCTTGGGGGCAGATGCGGCCACAGATCTCGGGAAAGGTGTTGGTGGCTTGGCTAATCTCGTAGGCTTCGCGCAGGCGGCCCGTGGCTGTCATGTTCAGCCAATCGGGAATGTTGTTGTGCAGCGGGCAATGCGATTGGCAATACGGCACACCGCATTGGCTGCAGCGGCTGGCCTGCTCTTTGGCTTTTTCCGCTGCATATTCCGCATAGATTTCATTGAAATCTTGCTTGCGCGCCTCGGCGGCACGCTTTTGCGGCATATCGCGCTGCACGGTTACAAATTTCAACATCGGTTGCTTGGCCATGATGCTAGCCTCCGCTTTGGGTCCAGTTGCGCGCAGCTATATTCCAGTCTTTGGAGAATGAAAAGTAACTAATGCTGACCTAAATTCAGATTTTTTTGCCCCATCCCGTCTTCGCGACTGCGATTTGCCCGGCTTTTATGTCCGATACGGACCTATATGCATCCTTTCCCTTTTTTTATAAAGGGTTTAGCAATACGCCCGAACATAGGACGCGCCTGCATGACCATTTTCCACTTGCTGATTGTCGCCATAATCCAAGGCCTGACAGAATTTCTGCCCATCTCCTCGTCTGGTCATCTGATTCTACTGCCGGGGCTAACCGGCATGGCCGACCAAGGGCTGGCCATTGATGTGGCTGTGCATGTGGGCACCCTGCTGGCGGTGATTCTTTATTTCTGGGCCGATGTGCGCATGGGCTTGGCAGGTGTGCCGCGCATGTTGAGCGGGCGTATCGACACCCCCGGCGCGCGGCTGGCGTTTTTGCTTATGATCGCCACGCTTCCAGCCATTGGTGTTGGGCTGGTGCTAAAAATCTCGGGCCTAAGCGAGGCATTGCGCAGCGTGGCGGTGATTGGCTGGACGATGCTGCTATTTGGCCTGCTGCTGTATTGGGCCGACCAAAAATGCCCAACAACCCGGCAAGCCGCGGATTGGTCGCTTAGTGATGCCATCAAAATGGGGCTGTGGCAGGCTGTGGCGCTTATCCCCGGCGTGTCGCGGTCGGGCATCACCATTACCGCGGGGCGGATGCTGGGCTATGGCCGCCACGACGCAGCAAAGCTATCAATGCTGATGTCCATTCCCACCATCATGGCCAGCGGTAGCCTTTTGGCGCTGGATGTGGTGGGCCAAGCCAACAGCCAGTTGCTGCGCGACAGCGCCATCGCCGCGGCCTTTGCCTTTGTGGCGGCGCTGCTGGCCTTGGCGCTGATGATGCGGCTGTTGCGCAGCGTCAGCTTTACGCCTTACGTCATTTACCGCGTGGTGCTGGGCCTTGTGTTGCTGGGGATCGCCTATCTTTAGGGCCTGCATGCCCTAGAAATCGATGGCGATGCCCTTTTTCTCCCAATCGCCGTAACGGGCCGGGTCCAGCCCATCGCGGCCACCGTATTCCTTGGGCGCCTCTTTGGCCGCAAGCGCCGCTTGGCGCCGCCGCTCTTCGGCTTCGGCCAGGGCACGGCGGGCGGCGGGTGGCAACGCAGCCTGGGGGGCGGAACCATCCGTGATGGGCGTGTCATCTTGCGCATTTGTCATGGCGTTCTTCCTTCCACTTCACGGGCCTGATATACGCCCCAAACCCACACAGGCAAGGCGAACCATGTCACACCCCCCACACACCGCCCGCAGCAGCGCTGTCTTCCTGCTTAACAAAGTTCTGGGCGAACAGCGCCTTATGGCCGAATTGCTGGCCAGCCCTGCCGTGCAAAAGCTGCCCGCACCCGAACGCGCCCGCGCCCAGCGTTTGGCCAGCCAAACCCTGCGCCAACTGGAACGGGCCGACAGGGTTTTGGCCCACCACCTGCGCAAACCGCCACCCTTGGCGGTGATGAATGTGTTGCGCCTTGGCGCCACCGAAATTTGCACCGGCGGCGATGCCCATGGCGTGGTGAATGAATGCGTCGGCATCATCTCGCGCCACAAAACCGGCCAGCACCTTAAGGGGTTGGTGAATGCCGTGCTGCGCAAAGTGGCGGAAACCGGGCCACAAGACTGGGCCTTGCTGCGGGTGCCCCGCCTGCCAAAATGGCTGCGCAAGCCGCTGGTGCAGGCCTGGGGGGCGCCCGAAATAGCCGCGATAGAAGCCGCCCATCTAAACGGTGCACCCTTGGACATCACCGCCAAGGCAGATGCCGCCACTTGGGCCGAAACACTGGGGGGGCAGCTGCTGCCCACCGGCAGCATTCGCCTGCAACAGGGCGTGCAGGTTTCAGAATTGCCAGGCTTTGACAGTGGCGCTTGGTGGGTGCAAGACGCCGCCGCCGCCCTGCCTGCGCAGCTGTTGCGCCCCAAACCCGGCGAACGCGTATTGGATATGTGCGCGGCACCGGGCGGGAAAACGCTGCAGATGGCCGCAGCCGGCGCCGATGTGACCGCGCTGGATATTTCCGCCAGCCGCCTGCAACGGGTTCAGGAAAATCTGGCCCGCACCGGCCTGCAGGCCCGCGTGGAAACCGGCGGCGAATGCCAGATAGACGAGGCGCTGGCCCGCCACCCCGGGCTGCGCACAGACACCCAAGCGCTGGATTTACCCGGCCTTGCGCCACAGTGGAAAACCCAAGAAGGCGGGCTGCGCCTGCGCCCCGATTATTGGCCCGATCTGGGCGGGATGGATGGGTTTTACATGGCCGTGTTGCGCTGCGACTAACGCGGCCCTCAGGCGGCAGGCGGCGCCACCACAATCTGCGTACCCCACGCGGCGCATTTTGCCGCCAAGGGGGCGGGCAAGGGGGCTTCGGTGTAAAGCTTTGCCATCTGTGACAGGGGTGCCACCCGCATTGGGGCCTTGCGGCCAATTTTGCTGTGGTCGGCCACCAGCACCCTTTGCCGGGCTTGGGCAATGATGGTTTGGCTGACTGCCACTTCGGCGCTGTCAAAATCCAGCATATCGCCGTCTTGGTCCAAGGCCGAGCAGCCCATCACAGCCAGATCGACCTTGAATTGCTCGATCAGGCGCACGGCTGTGGGGCCAACCAGCCCCCCATCGGCACGGCGCAACCGGCCACCAGCCACCACAACCTCGATCTGTGGGTTGGCCGCCAAGATATTGGCAATATTCAGGTTATTTGTCACCACCAACAAATCGCGATGGGTCAACAGGGCGCGGGCGACGGCCTCGGTCGTGGTGCCAATGGTTAAGAACAACGAGCAGGCATCGGGAATATCGGCCGCGCAGGCACGGCCAATGGCCTCTTTCGCCGCCGCGTGCATCTGCTGGCGGTCGGCATAGCCAATATTGGCCACGCCCGAGGGCAACACCGCCCCGCCATGCACCCGCTCTAGCTGCCCGGATTCGGCCAAATCGGCCAAGTCACGGCGGATGGTTTGCAGCGTGACACCAAAGCGCTGGGCCAAATCCTCGACCACCACTTTGCCTTCGCTGCGGGCAATCGCCAATATTTCTGGGTGGCGAAACCGGCTAGACATGGCGCTTAGACATGGCTCAATTGCCCCTTTTTTCGGCAAAATATGCCCCCAGCTGCCCAAATTTGCAATGTTTTAGCAGGCGCTTTTGCGATTCATAATTTTACCGATTGATAAAATTTTGATTCGTGGCATCCTGAGATCAACGAAACCTAACAAAGGATGGTCCCATGTCTGCAAATGCCCTGACACCGGGTATCGCCGCAGGGCGGTTGCACAGTGACGACTTGCACCAGAACTTTGCCGATCTGCACCCGCCCTTGGGCCAGCACGAGGCGCAGGTTGCCGCTGACCGGTGTTATTTCTGCCACGATGCGCCCTGCGTTACCGCCTGCCCCACTGCCATCGATATTCCGCTGTTCATCCGCCAAATCGCCACAGGCACACCCGAAGCGGCCGCCAAAACGATTTTGTCGCAGAACATTCTGGGCGGCATGTGCGCCCGCGTTTGCCCCACCGAAACGCTGTGCGAACAGGCCTGCGTGCGCGAAACCGCCGAGGGCAAGCCGGTGGTTATTGGCCAACTGCAGCGCCATGCAACCGACACATTACAGGCCAAAGCCGGTCATCCCTTCTCCCGGGCGGCCCCGACGGGGCGGCGTATTGCCGTTGTCGGGGCCGGTCCGGCGGGGCTGGCCTGTGCGCACCGTTTGGCCATGAAAGGCCACGATGTGGTGGTTTTCGATGCCCGCCCAAAAGCGGGGGGGCTAAACGAATATGGCATCGCCAGCTATAAATCGACCAATGATTTCGCCCAAGCCGAGGTAAACTGGCTGCTGGGCATTGGCGGCATCACCCTGCAGCACGGGCAGGCCTTGGGCCGCGACATCACGCTGGCGGGGCTGCAGGCCGACTATGACGCCGTGTTCTTGGGCATCGGCCTTGGCGGGGTAAACGCGCTGGCCACTGAGGGCGAAGAAAAAACTGGCGTTCTGGATGCGGTCGATTTCATCGCCGATTTGCGCCAAGCAACCGATCTGGCCGCAGTGCCCATTGGCCGCGATGTTGTGGTGATTGGCGGCGGCATGACAGCGATTGACGCCGCCGTTCAGGCCAAACTGCTGGGCGCGCTGAATGTCACGCTGGTGTATCGCAGGGGCCGCGCGCGTATGAATGCCAGCCCCTTCGAGCAAGATCTGGCCGCCTCTAAGGGGGTGCGCATCATCACCAACGCCATCCCGGTTCGGGTGCTGGGCAACGGGGCGGTGCGCGAGATCGAATTCGCCTATACCGACGATACGCTAACCCCCACCGGCGACACCTTCCGCTTGGCCGCAGATCAGGTGTTCAAAGCCATCGGTCAAACGCTGGCAGGCACCGGCCTGCCCGACATCGAAAAAGGCAAGATTGCCACCACCGGCACGGGCCGCACCAGCATGGCTGGCGTTTGGGCCGGGGGCGATTGCGCCGCAGGTGGCGACGACCTGACAGTAACCGCTGTGGCGCAGGGGCGCGACGCGGCAGAAGACATCCACGCAACCCTGACGGCAGAGGGCTGAGACATGGCAGACCTGACAACAGATTTCATCGGCATCAAATCACCAAACCCGTTTTGGTTGGCCTCGGCCCCACCGACAGACAAAGAATATAACGTGCGCCGCGCCTTTGAGGCCGGCTGGGGCGGCGTGGTGTGGAAAACGCTGGGCGAGGACGGCCCGCCAGTGGTAAATGTCAACGGCCCCCGCTATGGCGCAATTTGGGGCGCTGATCGGCGGCTGCTGGGGCTGAACAACATCGAGCTGATCACAGACCGCCCGCTGCATGTGAACCTGCAAGAAATCAAATCCGTCAAACAAGATTATCCCGATCGGGCGATGATTGTCTCGCTGATGGTGCCCTGCGTGGAAGAGGCGTGGAAAGCCATTTTGCCGCTGGTCGAAGAAACCGGCGCAGATGGGGTCGAGCTGAATTTCGGCTGCCCCCATGGCATGAGCGAACGCGGCATGGGCAGCGCCGTGGGCCAAGTGCCCGAATATATCGAAATGGTCACGCGTTGGGTAAAGCAAAACACGCGCATGCCCTGTATCGTAAAGCTTACGCCAAACATCACCGATATTCGCAAACCCGCCGCTGCGGCCAAGGCCGGGGGCGCCGATGCGGTCTCGCTGATCAACACGATCAATTCTATCACCTCGGTCAATCTTGATTTGTTCGCCCCCGAGCCCACGATCGACGGCAAAGGTGCGCATGGCGGCTATTGCGGGCCAGCGGTAAAACCCATTGCCTTGAACATGGTGGCTGAAATTGCCCGCAGCGCCGATTTACGCGGCCTGCCCATTTCCGGCATCGGTGGGGTAACCACGTGGCGCGATGCGGCGGAATATTTGGCCATGGGGGCGGGCAACGTTCAAGTGTGCACAGCCGCCATGACCTATGGGTTTAAAATCGTTCAGGAAATGATTTCGGGCCTGTCAGATTATCTGGATAGCAAAGGCATGCACAGCCCCGCCGATTTGGTCGGCCGCGCGGTGCCAAACACCAGCGACTGGCAGCATTTGAACCTGAATTACATCAGCAAGGCCAAGATCAACCAAGATCTGTGCATCAGCTGTGGCCGCTGCTACGCCGCCTGCGAAGATACCAGCCACCAAGCCATTGCCATGTCAGAAAATCGGGTTTTTACCGTGAAAGACGACGAATGCGTGGCCTGCAACCTGTGCATCAATGTCTGCCCGGTGGAAAACTGCATCACGATGGAGCAAATGGCCCCCGGCACAACCGACCCGCGCACCGGCAAGATTGTCGAGGCAGACTATGGAAATTGGACAACCCACCCCAACAACCCCAACAGGGTGGCGGCAGAATAAGCCGGGCTTAGGGCGCCAGCAGCTTGGTGAACATGGTTTCCACATGCTGCTGCGCCGCTGTCCAAGCGGCCTCGTTATCGGGGATCAAAACCCGGACCTGCGCCTCGAAATCGGCATAATGCTGGGTGGTGGCCCAGATCGAAATAATCAAATGCGCCGGGTCTACAGGGGCCAACAACCCGGCATCTACCCAATCTTGGATCAGGCGGCATTTTTCATCGAAAAGCGGCTTTAACCCGGTTTCAAGGTTGCCCCCCATACGCGGCGCGCCTTGGATGATCTCGTTTGCAAACAAGCGGCTTTCGCGGGGGTAAAGGCGGCTCATCTCCATTTTGCGGCGAATATAGCCCAGCAATTCGGTCAGCGGGTCGCCGTTGGCATTCATCTGTTCCAGCGGGTCCAGCCATGCCTCCATCAGCCGCGCCAACAAGGTGACGTGGATCTCTTCTTTGCCGCTGAAATAGTAAAGAATATTGGGCTTTGACAGGCCTGCCGCCTCGGCGATCTGGTCTAGCGTACTGCCGCGATAGCCATGCTGCGAAAACACGTCCAGCGCCGCCTCGAGAATGCGCTTGCGGTTGCGCTGCTGAATACGGCTGCGCTTTGGCGCGGTGGGGGGGGCTTCGCTCATGGGTATAAAATTATTGCTGCAGATTTGATCATATCTGCCCTCAGATAGCCCGTTGGCCCCATTATGTCCAAGACGAATCTTGACAGCCGAATGGGCAGCGGCAATCGTGACTTTACCAAATGGTAAAAAAGAGACCGGCCAAATAAGGGGGGTGTTATGCCAGCACCTGGTGAAAACCTGCGCATCAACGGGGATCGTTTGTGGGACAGTCTGATGGAAATGGCAAAAATCGGGCCAGGGGTGGCCGGCGGCAATAACCGCCAAACCCTGACCGATGCCGATGCCGAGGGCCGGACGCTGTTTCAAAAATGGTGCGAAGAGGCCGGTTGCGACATGGGGCTAGACACGATGGGCAACATGTTTGCCATCCGCCCCGGCACCGACCCCGACGCCCTGCCTGTCTACATGGGCAGCCATCTGGATACACAGCCAACAGGTGGCAAATATGACGGCGTGTTAGGCGTGTTGGGCGCGTTAGAAGTGGTGCGCAGCCTCAATGACATGGGCATCAAAACCCGCCATCCCATTGCCATTGCCAACTGGACCAACGAAGAGGGCACACGGTTTGCCCCAGCGATGTTATCCAGCGGGGTCTTTGCCGGCATTCACACCGAAGATTGGGCCAAAGCCCGCCAAGACGCCGATGGCAAATTATTTGGCGACGAGCTGCGCCGCATTGGCTGGCAGGGCGAAGAACCCGTTGGCCAGCGCAAAATGCACGCGATGTTCGAGCTGCACATCGAACAGGGCCCCATCCTAGAGGCAGAAGGCAAAAATATCGGCGTGGTTACCCACGGCCAAGGCCTGAGCTGGACACAAATCACCATCACCGGCAAAGACAGCCACACCGGATCCACCCCGATGCCGCTGCGCAAGAACGCCGGGCTTGGCATGGCGCGCATTTTGGAATTGGTCGACCAAATCGCATGGTCGCATGCCCCCCATGCGGTGGGCGCGGCGGGCCATATCGATGTCTATCCAAATTCGCGCAACGTGATCCCGGGCAAAGTGGTATTCACCGTCGATTTTCGCAGCCCCGATCTGGCGGTGATCCAAGATATGGAACACCGCCTGCGCCTTGAGGGCCAGAAAATCTGCGATGAAATGGGGCTGGACGTCGCGTTTGAAAAAGTAGGCGGATTTGATCCCGTGGCCTTTGACGCGGGCTGTGTCGCAGCGGTGCGGCGCGCAGCAGAAAGCCTGGGCTACGCGCATATGAACATCATTTCGGGGGCTGGCCACGATGCCTGTTGGATCAACCAAGTGGCGCCAACAGCGATGATCATGTGCCCCTGCGTTGATGGGCTGTCGCATAACGAGGCAGAGGAAATTTCCAAAGACTGGGCAACCGCAGGCACCGATGTGCTGTTGCATGCGGTTCTGGAAACGGCGGGTGTGGTGGCCTAACGCCACCCCCACCCGGCAGATCAAGGAGGCCAAAATGGCAACGAAAGTCATCAAGGGCGGCATGGTATGCACCGCCGACCGCACATGGAAAGCCGATGTTCTGATCGAGGGCGAGACGATCAAACAGATCGGCGAAAACCTAGTTGGCGACGAATATATCGACGCCGAAGGCGCCTATGTCATCCCCGGCGGGATCGATCCGCACACGCATCTGGAAATGCCCTTCATGGGCACAACCGCGGCTGAAACCTTTGAAACCGGCACATGGGCTGCGGCCTGTGGCGGCACCACGATGCTGGTGGATTTCTGCTTGCCCGGCGCCGATGGCAGTATCAAAAACGCCATTAACGAATGGCACCGCAAAAGCGCACCACAGATTTGCGCCGACATCGGCTATCACATGGCCATCACCGGCTGGAATGAAACCATCTTCACCGAGATGAAAGACGCCGTCGATATGGGCGTGAATTCCTTCAAGCATTTCATGGCTTACAAAGGTGCGCTGATGATCGAGGACGACGAAATGTTCGCCTCGTTCAAGCGCTGTAAAGAACTGGGCGCCTTGCCCATGGTGCATGCGGAAAACGGCGATCTGGTGGCCGAGATGCAGCAAAAATACTTTGACCAAGGCATCACCGGCCCCGAGGGGCACGCCTATTCGCGCCCCCCCGAATTCGAGGGCGAGGCGGCAAACCGCGCGATTTGCATCGCCGATACCGCCGGCGTGCCGCTGTATATTGTGCATGTTTCTTGCGAACAGGCCCACGAGGCCATCCGCCGGGCACGGCAAAAGGGCATGCGCGTCTATGGCGAACCGCTGATCCAGTTTTTGACCTTGGATGAAAGCGAATATTTCAACAAAGATTGGGACCATGCCGCACGGCGCGTTATGTCGCCGCCCTTCCGCTCGAAAGACCACCAAGACAGTTTGTGGGCGGGTTTGCAGGCCGGCTCGTTGCAGGTGGTGGCCACCGACCATGCGGCCTTTAACACCGAACAAAAACGCGCCGGCAGGCATGATTTCCGCATCATCCCGAACGGATCCAATGGGTTGGAAGAACGCTTGGCCGTGCTGTGGACGCATGGGGTGGAAACCGGGCGGTTAACCCCAAATGAATTCGTGGCGGCCACATCGACCAATGTTGCGAAAATTCTAAACATCTACCCCAAGAAAGGCGCCATCGTCGAAGGGGCCGACGCCGATATCGTGGTATGGGACCCAAAGATCAGCAAAACCATTTCGGCGGCCAACCACCACTCTATCCTCGATTACAATGTGTTCGAGGGTTTTGAAGTTACCGCGCAGGCCCGCTATACCCTATCGCGCGGCGAGGTGATTTGGGCTTGGGGTCAAAACAGCCAGCCAAACCCCGGCCGTGGCCGGTTTGTGCCGCGCCCCGCCTTCCCCAGCGCAAACGTAGCCCTGTCAAAATGGAAAGAGCTAAACGCCCCCAAAATGATTCAGCGCGATCCGCTGAACATTCCCGCCGGCATTTAATTTTTGTTGCACCCGGGTGCACAACCCGGGTGCAGAGCGGTACAATAATAACAGAGCGCGGCGCCCGAGCCGCGACATCACAGTAACGCGGGGAGTAACCGGTTTGACGACCGATATCGCGATCAGCGCCAAGGGCCTGAACCTGACCTTTCAAACAAATGATGGGCCGGTGCATGCCCTAAAGGATGTCAATCTTGATATCTGCAAGGGCGATTTTGTCAGCTTCATCGGCCCGTCGGGCTGTGGCAAAACCACCTTCCTGCGTTGCATGGCAGATCTTGAACATCCCACCGGTGGCAGCATCACGGTCAATGGTGTTTCGGCTGCAAACGCACGCGCCGCGCGCGCCTATGGCTATGTGTTTCAGGCCGCGGGGCTGTATCCATGGCGCACCATCGGGCGCAATGTGTCACTGCCGTTGGAAATTATGGGCTATGACAAAACCGATATTGCCCAGCGGGTGCAGCGGGTGCTGGAGCTGGTGGAATTGTCTGGCTTTGAAAAGAAATTCCCTTGGCAGCTTTCGGGGGGCATGCAACAGCGCGCCAGCATCGCCCGGGCATTGGCCTTTGACGCCGATATCTTGCTGATGGACGAACCCTTTGGCGCGCTGGATGAAATCGTGCGCGACCACCTGAACCAACAATTGCTGCAGCTGTGGGCGCGCACAAACAAGACGATTGCCTTTGTCACCCATTCGATCCCCGAGGCGGTGTATCTGTCGACCCGCATCGTGGTGATGAGCCCGCGCCCCGGCAGAATTACCGATATCATCGAAAGCCCGCTACCCCGCGAACGCCCCTTAGACATTCGCGACACCCCTGAATTTTTGGAAATCGCCCATCGCGTTCGCGAGGGCCTGCGCGCGGGTCATGCTTATGACGATTAAGCGCAACACCTGCCATAGGGGGGGCAAGCATGCGTAACCTGCTGCCCGTTTTAACCGTTGTCGCAGCGCTGCTGGCCCTGTGGTATGCCGCCGCCGTCTGGCTGAATGCCGATTGGGCCTATGACCGCGCCCAGCGCGCTGGAACCACGCTTAATTTTAGCGCATTGGTGGCCGACACATGGGCGCAAGACAAACCCAAATTGCCCGCCCCCCACCAAGTGGCCACCGAGATATGGAACACCACGGTCGAGAAAAAGATCACCTCGAAACGCAGCCTTATTTATCATAGCTGGGTCACCATGTCGGCCACGCTGCTGGGCTTTATCTTGGGCACTGCGCTGGGTATTGGGCTGGCCATCGGCATTGTCTACAACCGCGTCATGGACATGAGCGTGATGCCATGGGTGATTGCCAGCCAAACCATTCCCATTCTGGCCATCGCGCCAATGATTATCGTGGTGCTGAACGCCGTGGGCATTTCCGGCCTGCTGCCAAAGGCCATTATCAGCATGTATCTTAGCTTTTTCCCGGTGGTTGTGGGCATGGTAAAGGGCTTGCGCAGCCCTGATCAGATGCAGCTAGACCAAATGCGCACATGGAATGCCAGCGCGGCGCAAACCTTTTGGCGCCTGCGCCTGCCCTCGTCTATGCCCTATCTGTTCACCTCGATGAAAATTGCCATGGCCGCCAGCTTGGTGGGGGCCATTGTGGGCGAACTGCCCACCGGGGCTGTGGCCGGGCTTGGGGCGCGGCTGCTGGCGGGCAGCTATTATGGCCAAACCATCCAGATTTGGAGCGCGCTGATCATGGCCGCCGCTTTGGCCGCAGCGCTGGTGGCACTTATCGGGCTGGCGCAGCGCATCACCCTGAAACGCATGGGAATGGCATAATGGCTTGGGTTCTTGCAGCTTTGGCCGCTTGGGCCTTGGGGATCTGGGCCAATACCCGTTTGGCGCGGCTGCCACGGTCGCGGGGCACGGGGCTGGCCGTTCCGGTGATATTTGGCCTGACAATCGTGGTGATGTGGGAATGCCTTGTGCGGGGGCTCAACGTGCCCTCGGTTATTTTGCCCCCACCCAGCGCCATTGCCGCGCGGTTTGCAGTATCTACCCATATCTTGTGGGAAGACTTTGTGCAAACCGTGATGAAAGGGGCGCTATCGGGCTATGTCATGGGCTGTGGCGGGGCATTCCTGCTGGCCATTGCCATAGATCGGTTTCCATTTTTGCAACGCGGCTTGCTGCCCGTGGGCAATTTCGTGGCCGCCCTGCCGATTATCGGCATGGCACCGATCTTGGTGATGTGGTTCGGCTTTGACTGGCAATCAAAGGCGGCCGTCGTGGTTGTGATGGTGTTTTTCCCGATGCTGGTAAACACCGTGCAAGGCCTGCAAGACACCACCACCATGCAACGCGATTTGATGCACACCTACGCCGCAGGCTATTGGGCCACGCTGCTGTATTTGCGTTTGCCTGCCGCGATGCCGTTTATCTTCAATGGCTTGAAAATCACCTCAACCTTGGCCTTGATCGGCGCGATTGTCGCCGAATTTTTCGGCTCGCCGATCCGGGGTATGGGGTTTCGTATTTCCACCAGCGTGGGGCAATTGGCGCTTGATCTTGTTTGGGCAGAAATTGTCGTGGCCGCACTGGCAGGGTCGGTTTTTTATGGCGGGGTCGCACTGCTGGAAAAAGCAGTCACCTTTTGGCACCCGTCACAGCGAGGCAGGGCATGAATAACACCATAACCAAAGCTAACAAGGAGAGTATGAAATGAAACTGTTTGCAAAAGCGCTGGGCAGTTCGGCGCTTGCCCTATGGGCTGGCATGGCTGCCGCGGCTGATGATGTGACCCTACAATTGAAATGGGTCACCCAAGCCCAATTCGCAGGCTACTATGTGGCGCTGGAAAAAGGCTTTTACGACGAAGAAGATCTAAACGTCACAATCAAACCGGGCGGCCCTGATATTGCCCCCACGCAGGTGATTGCCGGCGGTGGCGCAGATGTAACCGTAGAATGGATGCCCGCAGCGCTGGCCGCGCGCGAAAAGGGCCTGCCTTTGGTAAACATCGCCCAGCCCTTCAAATCGTCGGGGATGATGCTGACCTGCCGCAAAGATTCCGGCGTGGCCAGCACCGCAGATTTCAAAGGCAAAACACTGGGTGTTTGGTTCTTTGGCAACGAATTTCCCTTCCTGTCATGGATGAGCCAGCTGGGCCTGTCCACCGAAGGTGGGGCCGATGGTGTGACCGTGCTTAAGCAAGGTTTCAACGTAGATCCGCTGCTGCAAAAACAGGCTGCCTGCGTTTCGACCATGACCTATAATGAATATTGGCAGGTGATCGATGCAGGGCTGACACCCGATGACCTGATCGTCTTCAAATACGAAGATCAGGGCGTCGCCACCTTGGAAGACGGGCTTTATGTGCTGGAAGAAAAACTGGCCGATCCTGCCTTCGAGGACAAGATGGTGCGCTTTGTGCGGGCCTCGATGAAGGGCTGGAAATACGCCGAGGCCAACCCAAACGAGGCCGCAGATATCGTGCTGGAAAACGATGCAACCGGCGCCCAAACCGAGGCGCATCAGCGGCGTATGATGTCTGAAGTGGCCAAGTTGACCGCAGGCTCAAACGGCGCGTTGGATCCGGCAGATTACGAGCGCACAGTCGCCTCGCTGATGTCGGGCGGCTCGGACCCCGTTATCACAATGGCCCCACAGGGCGCCTGGACCCACGCCATCACCGACAAAGCGCTGAAATAAGCGCAGCGGTTTTGCCAAACCACCGGCCCAAGGCGCAGCCGCCTTGGGCCATTTTTTTGGTCTTTTTTTCGGGCGTTCATTTGGCGGCCCCTTGGTGGCACCCCATGCCGCCACCGCAAAAGAAAAAGGCCCGGGGTATGGCGCCCCGGGCCTTTTCGTTGATCTGTTGATTTGGCCTTAGCCCTTCGAGAACTCGGGGTAGGCTTCCATGCCCAGCTCGGCCATGTCCAAGCCATTGATCTCGTCTTCTTCCGACACGCGGATGCCAACGGTGACTTTCAGGATAAACCACAAGATACCCGACACCACGAAGACGAAGGCACCAACCACGACGATGGAATACAGCTGCGTGGCAAGGCTGGCATCGCCATTGGTGAAGACCACCGCGATCGTGCCCCAGATACCGGCCATCAGGTGAACCGGAATGGCGCCAACCACGTCGTCGATTTTCAGCTTGTCCAAGAAGGGCACAGCGAACACGACGATCACGCCACCGACAGCACCAATCAGCGTGGCCGAACCCAAGGTGGGGGTCAGCGGCTCGGCGGTGATCGAGACCAGACCAGCCAATGCGCCGTTCAGCACCATGGTAAGGTCTACTTTTTTGTACAGCAGCTGTGTCAGCAGCAGGGCAGCCACGGCACCACCTGCAGCAGCAGTGTTGGTGTTGGCAAAGATCCGGCTGATATCGGCCACATTGCCTGCCGTATCCATGTACAGCTGCGAGCCGCCGTTGAAGCCAAACCAACCCAGCCACAAGATGAACGTGCCCAGCGTGGCCAGCGGCAGGTTCGAACCCATGAAGGGAATGGTGCGGCCTTCTTTGTATTTACCGATACGCGGGCCCAAGATCAGCGCGCCTGCCAAAGCAGCCCAGCCACCGACCGAGTGCACAACAGTCGAACCAGCGAAATCTAGGAAGCCTGCTTCGTCCAAGAAACCGCCGCCCCATTTCCAGCTGGCCTGGATCGGATAGATGAAGGCTGTCAGCAGGATCACGAAGAACAAAAACGGCCACAGCTTGATACGCTCGGCCAGCGTGCCCGACACGATCGAGGCGGTGGTGGCGCAGAACATCAGCTGGAAGAAGAAGTCAGAACCAACCGATGCATAGGTCAAATCAGGTTCTGCTCCGGCCAAGCCAACGGGTTCTAGGCTGGCCATCGAAAAGGCACCAATCACGCCAGAAATGGTCCAGCCGTCGCCCGGATACATCAGGTTATAGCCCACCACGTAATAGGCGATGGCGGCCAAGGCAAACAGCGCAATGTTTTTTGTCAGCTGCATGGTCACGTTTTTGGAACGCACCAGGCCCGCCTCTAGCATGGCGAAACCCGCAGCCATCCAGAACACCAAAAAGCCCGCGACAAGGAACATGAAGGTGGTGAAGATAAAGCCGATCTCTTGGTTCGGCGGGGTGACATCGGCCTCTTGGGCCAGGCCCAGCGACGGCAGCGCGATCAGCGCAGCGGCGGCCCCCAGTTTAACAGCAAATTTCATGGTCATTTCCTTTCCCCAACACGCCTTACAGCGCATCCTCGTTGGTTTCGCCGGTCCGCACACGCAACGCCTGCTGCAGATCAAGCACGAATATCTTTCCATCGCCGATCTTGCCGGTCTTGGCGGTTTGCGCGATGGTATCCACCACCTGATCGGCCATTCCCGATTGCACCGCGATTTCCAATTTGATTTTCGGCACGAAATTCACCGCGTACTCTGCACCACGGTAGATTTCGGTGTGGCCCGACTGCGCGCCAAAGCCTTTGATTTCGGTCACCATCATGCCGCGCACGCCGATCGAGGTTAGCGCTTCGCGCACCTCTTCCAGTTTGAACGGTTTGATCGTTGCAATGATCAGTTTCACCTTAGTCCCCTTTACGATCTGCGGCGGAGGGTGCCCGCCCGTTTGCACCTGCAGGAAATCCGAATATTTGAGGGCGTGGAAAGGTGGAACGCTGTAAACAGAGGCAAAACACCTGCGTAAACGCCTAATTATTGCGCATTTTAACTTTTTTGCTTACTTTTTAATCATCACAAAAAGGCGCGCATGGGAAATCAGGTGTCAACATTTCCCCGCACTGACAGTATGATCGCGCGAATAATAACGCTCGGGCAGGGCAATATATGAGTGATTCCGGACGCAGGCGGCCACCATTGGTGGCAGAAAAGCGCTATGCAGCGCAGCCAGCCAAAAAGAAATCGGCCGCAAAGGCCAAGCCCACAGGCCAACCCCGCAAAGGGCCAAAGCGGCCTGCCAAAAAGCCGCGCAACATTGTGGTGCGGCTGGTGGCGGGGCTGTTGGGCTGGATGTGGCGCCTGATCTGGGCCTTTACATGGCGTGTCAGCCTGACCGCAGCGGTGCTGGTGGGCCTGGCGGTGGGCTATACCCATTATACCTTGCCCGAAATCGACGCTTTGCTGGATGGGCGGCAAAAAGGCTCTGTCACGTTGCTGGATGCCAATGGCGCCGTCTTTGCCTGGCGGGGCGACCAGTTTGGTGGTGTGGTCACGGCCAATTCCGTTAGCCCGCATTTGAAAAACGCGGTTGTTGCGACCGAAGATAAGCGGTTTTACAGCCATTTCGGCCTGTCGCCCCGCGGCATTGCCAGCGCGGTGCGCATCAACCTGCGCGAAGGGCGCGGGCCGCTGTCGGGGCATGGCGGCTCGACCATCACGCAACAAACGGCCAAGCTGCTGTGCTTGGGTGTGCCCTTTGACCCAAGCCAGTGGAAAAACCAAGCCGAATACGAAGCCGATTGCCGCCGCTCGTCTTTGGTGCGCAAGGCAAAAGAAGCCATTTTCGCCATGGCGATGGAGGCCAAATACACCAAGGATGAAATTCTCACCGTCTATCTAAACCGCGCCTATATGGGCGGCGGTGCCTATGGCGCCGAGGCGGCAGCACAGCGATTTTTTGGCAAAACCTCGGGTCAGTTAACCCCGGCTGAAAGCGCCATGCTGGCGGGCCTGCTGACAGCCCCCACAGCCTTGGCGCCCACAAGCAACCTTGAAAGATCGCAAAGCCGCGCGGCGGTGGTGGTAAGCCTGATGCACGACCAAGGCTATCTCAGCGATGCAGATGCCCGCCAAGCCCTGGACAACCCCGCACAGCTGTCCGAGGCAGCCGAGGCCCGCGCAGGCGGCTATTTTGTTGATTGGGTCATGTCCACCGGACCAGAATTTTTCACCCGCAATACCACCGAAGATGTGGTGATCCGCACCACACTGGACCCGCGCATTCAAACCGCAGCCGAAGAAGGCATGCGAGAAGTATTTGAAAGCAAGGTGAAAGAGGGCTCGAAGGCGCAAGCCGCCATTGTGGTGATGGGCGCAGATGGCGCAGTGCGCGCCATGGTGGGGGGGCGCAAAACCAAAGTTGTGGGCGCCTTTAACCGCGCCACGCAGGCGCTGCGCCAAACTGGTTCCAGCTTTAAGCCCTTTGTCTATGCGGCGGCGCTGGATATGGGCTATTCCGCCGATGATGTCATTACCGACGAACGCTATTGCCTCAGCGTGCCCGGCTCGGGCGAGTGGTGCCCGCAAAACTATGACCGGAAATATCATGGCCCTGTCACCCTGGCCGAGGCGCTGCGCACCTCGTTGAACATTCCAGCCGTGAAGGTGGCGCAAAGCGTGGGCTTGGAACAGGTGCGCGCCGTGGCCAGTGGCTTTGGCATCAATTCCGATCTGGCCTTGGGCCCGGCGCTGGCCTTGGGGGCCTCGGAATCGACGCTGCTGGAAATGACCGGCGCCTATGCGGGCATTTTGAATGGCGGTTCGTCTGTGCGCCCTTATGGCCTGACAGAGCTGCGCATGCAGGGCGAACGCGAAGCATTAATGAGCGCCACAGGCGGTATCGGCGAGCGGGTGATCCAAGAACAGGCCGCGCGCGAGTTGACGTGGATGATGCATAAGGTGGTCAGCGAAGGCACCGGGCGGCGCGCCGAAATAGAGGGATGGCAGGTTGCCGGCAAGACAGGCACAACACAGGCCGCGCGCGATGCATGGTTTATTGGCTTTACCGCCGATTATGTCGCTGGCGTTTGGATGGGCTATGACGATAACACGCCGCTTTCGGGGGTAACCGGCGCGGGCTTGCCTGCCGAGATTTGGCACGAAGTTATGGCCCGCGTGCACGAGGGGCTGACGCCACAGTCGCTGCCCATGGCACCCCCCTTGGGCAATGGCGCAGGCCTGCCCGGGACCGGCGGGCGCCCCGGCGGGGGGCTGGGCATTATCGATGGGATATTGCGCGACATCTTTGGCGCGCTGCAGGGCGGCACCGGCGGGCGTTGAATGCGCGCTTAGGTGCTGGCGCCCAATTCAGCGATCAACGCGTCGATATCGCCGCGGCGGCGGTCTAGCATGGCGCCAATTTCGGCGCGTTCGGTCAACAACATGTTCACACCTTCGATGAACATGTTGAAAAACTTTTCGCTGCCCGACCGATCAGAAATCAGAAAGGTCACGTCAAACGGTGCCTCACCGCGCAAATGGGCGGTGGTTTTCACCTCGATAAAGCTTTTTACCGCCCGCGCCTCGTTTACCTCGATCCGGCCACCGATAAATTCACGAAAGCGCCGGCCATATTTCAACGAGATATAGCGCTGAAACGCCGTGGTGTAGCTGCGCATCTGCGCCGGGGTTGCGCGCCGCGCCTCGACGCCCAAAGTATAACGCGCAATGGTGGGCACATCGGCATAGCGGGCAAAGATGCCTTCGAAATCGCGCAGCATCGCTTGCTCGGCTTCACCAGACGAGATCACCCGATTGATATCGGCCACCAGCAGGTCTACCAGCTGGCGCGCGCCAGCCTCGCTTAAGGCAAGGGCGGGCGATGCGGCACTGGCAAGCGCGGCGCCAATTAGGCCCATGGCGTGACGGCGGGAAAAAACACTACTCGGCATAAGGGTCCTCGTACGGGTCGGCGGTGGCGGCGTCTGCATAGGGGTCAGCATAGCCCGCGCTGGCATCGAGGCCCAGATCGAAGCGGCGGTTTTGCAGGTAAATCAACCGTGATTGCGCATAACTGTCGGCGCTGTCGTAAAGCACCGAGTCGATCGTGTTTCCAAAGCGCCCGCGCTTGCCCAAGCGGTCTGCAACGGAAATGGCGGTGCTGATCTCGCGCTCGGCCGGGGGCAGGGCGTTTTTCAGCGGGTTTGTGCCCAAATCGACCACACGGCCAACAGCATCGCGCACGGTTGAGGGGCCAAAGACCGGCAGTTCCACAAAGGCGCCTTCGCCGGCACCCCATACGTGCAAGGTTTCGCCGAAATCGGTTTTTTCCTCTGCGATGCCCATGGCGCTGGCCGTATCCAGCAGGCCCACAATGCCCAAGGTGGCGTTCACAGAAAACCGGGTCAGGTTCAAAGCCGCTTTATCGAATTTACCTTGTAGCAAGTGATTTGCCATATAGCCGGGCTGGGCCAAGGTATCGGCCAGATGGCCAATGCCGCTTTGGACCGGGCGCGGCAGCACGGCAACGTAGACCTTGGACGCCGGGCGCAGCACGACCGCATCTAAACCGCGGTTAAACCCGTGCACAGCGCGGTTAACACCTTCGGCGGGGTCGTTCACCGGGTTGCCCCGGGGCGTGGGTGTGCCTGCGCAGGCCGCCAAAAGCGACAGGGCCAAGCCAACAGTTGCGATGCGCAGGAAAGGTGTCATAGTCTACCCAAACAATGCCGGTTTCGGAGTATCAATTCAAACCAACTACTTAGTCGCTGCACCTGCAAAGCCCACCCCAAAACGTATGGCAGCCTAAGGCTGTGGCAAAATGGCGACAGAAATCACAGGGGTTGATCATAGCGGCAAATCGCAGGAACTTCGAGAGGCGATCTTTGCCCCTATAGTGCCCCCATGGAGTAACCCGTTAAGATGAGCGCAACCGCCCCGCAATCTGGCCGCGCCGAATTGGCCAAAACCCGGCAGGCCAGCCGGCATCTTTTCCTTTTCGTGGCGCTGTTTAGCATGGCGGTGAACCTTCTTATGCTCACCGGGCCTTTGTATATGCTGCAGGTCTATGACCGGGTTTTGGGCAGCCGCTCGGTGGAAACGCTGATTGCGCTTTCGCTACTGGCCACGTTTCTGTTTGCGATGATGGGGCTGCTTGATCATGTGCGCGGGCGGGTGGCGGCGCGGTTTCAGGCGGCATTAGACCAGCGCGTGTTTCAGGCGATGATTCGCAAATCTGCCCTGCGCCCAGATGAACAAACCGCCGGCGCGCTGCGCGATCTTGAGGCGGTGCAGCGGCTCTTGGGGGCGCCCGCCATGCTGGCGCTGTTCGATCTGCCTTGGACGCCCCTGTTTTTGTTTGGCATTTTTCTGTTTCACCCATGGCTGGGCTATCTGGCGGTAACCGGCGGGCTGGTTTTGCTGGCGATCACCATCTTGAACCAGATCAGCACCCGCACCCCCGTGGCCGAAGCCGCGCAGCGCAGCGCCCGGGCCGAGGTATTGGCCGCGCAATTGCGCAGCGAGGCCGAGATGGTGCAATCGCTGGGCATGGGCGCGGCGGTTATGGCGCGGTGGCGGCATTTGCGGGACCAATCGCTGCAGGCGCAGTTGGGTGCCGCAGATCGTGCCGGGCTGTTCACCGCCAGCACCAAAACATTTCGGCTATTCTTGCAATCCGCCATGCTGGGGCTGGGGGCTTATTTGGTGCTGCAAGCCGAGGTGACAGCTGGGGCGATGATCGCCGGGTCTATTTTGCTGGGTCGGGCGCTGGCGCCTGTGGAATTGGCCGTGGGCCAATGGGCAAGCGTGCAGCGCGCCCGCCAAGGCTGGCTGAATTTGGCCGATCTTTTGGGCGATATCGCCCCCGAACCCCCGCGCACACCGCTGCCCGTTCCAAAAGCCTTGCTTGAAGTTCAACAACTGACGGTGTTTCCACCGGGCGAGGCGCAGCCTGTGTTGCGCGCGCTGACCTTTAGCCTGCAACCGGGGCAGGCGGTTGGGGTGATCGGCGTTTCGGGCGCTGGAAAATCCAGCCTGGCGCGCGCCTTAACAGGCGCTTGGCGGCCCGCGCAGGGCATTATCAGGCTGGATGGCGCCACGCTGGACCAATACGACCCGGCCACCTTGGGCCGCCACATAGGCTATTTGCCCCAGCGCGTGCAGCTGTTCGAGGGAACGATCGCAGAAAATATCGCCAAAATGGCCACATCCCCCGATGCCGAAAAGGTGGTGCAGGCCGCCCGGCGCGCGGGCGCGCATGAGATGATTTTGAAGCTGCCACAGGGGTATGACACCCTTGTGCCGGCCAATGGGGGGCGTTTGTCGGGGGGGCAGATGCAGCGCATCGCCTTGGCGCGCGCGCTTTATGATGACCCGGTGATCTTGGTGTTGGACGAGCCGAATTCGAACCTAGATACCGATGGCAGCGCGGCGCTGAACCAAGCTATTTTGCAACAAAAACAGGCTGGCAAGGCCTGTTTGGTCATGGCCCATCGGCCGGCAGCCATTCAGGAATGCGATATGCTGCTGGTGTTAGACAACGGCCACAGCGTGGCCTTTGGCCCGCGCGACGAGGTGCTGCGCAAGGCGGTGCATAACCACCAGAAATTGGCGCAGCGCAGCGCCCAAGGGGGCATGCAATGACAAAGCCTACCACAGAATTCAGCGCGCGGTGGCACTTGGGCCTTGGGTTGGGCGGTTTGGCGCTGCTGATCTTTGGCTTTGGGGGCTGGGCCAGTTTCAGCGAAATATCGGGCGCCGTGATCGCCCCGGGGCAAATCGAGGTAGATCAAAACCGGCAGGTGGTGCAGCACCCAGATGGCGGTGTCGTGGCCGAAATTTTGGCCCAAGAAGGCGACACCGTGCGCCAAGGGCAGCTGTTGATCCAGCTGGATGCCACGCGGCTGGGGTCAGAGCTGGCCATTGTCGAGGGGCAGCTGTTCGAGTTGATGGCCCGCCGCGGCCGCTTAGAGGCCGAGCGCGACGATAGGCCCGAACCAGTTTATGATGCATTGCTACGCGACAGCGCCGCCAGCAACGGCGATGCGGCCGTTTTGATGGCCGGGCAAAGCCAGTTGCTGGCCGCACGCCGCGCATCTACCGCCCAAGAAGTGGCGCAATTGGCCAAGCGGCGCAGCCAGATCGATACGCAAATCACCGGGATCAGCGCCCAATCGCAGGCCTTGGGCCAGCAGCTGCAATTGATCGAGGAAGAGCTGCCAGATCAGCAAACCCTGTTAGACCGCGGCTTGGCACAGGCAGGGCGCGTGCTGGCATTACGGCGCGAGCAGGCCCGGCTTTCGGGGCAATTGGGCGAGCTGACAGCGCAGCGCGCTTTGGCCCAAGAACGCGCCACAGAAATTGACCTAGAGGTCATCAAACTGCGCACCCAGCAGCCCGAAGAGGCCATTACCCGCCTGCGCGATTTGCAATTTCGCGAATTGGAACTGGCCGAGCAGCGCCGCGCCCTGCTGGAACGGCGCGACAGGCTGGCCATCCGCGCGCCTGTAAGCGGCATTATCTATGGGCTACAGGTAACCACGCCCCGCTCGGTTATTCGTGCCGCCGAACCGGTGATGTTTATTATCCCGCAAGATCGGCCCTTGGTTATTGCCGCCCGGGTCGATCCCATTCACATCGACAAAATCACGCTGGGCCAGCCGGTAAACCTGCGGTTTTCGGCGCTAGATCAGCGCACCACCCCGGAACTGACGGGCGAAGTGGCCAAAGTATCCCCCGATGCCTTTGTCGATCAGGCCCGCGGCCTAAGCTATTATCGCACAGAAATTACCCTGCCCGAAGCCGAGCAATCCAAGCTGCCCAACAGAATTCGGCTGTTGCCAGGCATGCCAGTCGAGGCGTTTATTCGCACCGGGGACAGAACGCCCTTGGCCTATTTGACCAAACCGCTGACCGATTATTTCAGCAAAGCGTTTCGCGATGGCTAGACAGCCCAGCGCCCCTTTGGGCGCCGGGCGTTAGGGCCTAGAAATCTAGGTTTTCCACGTTTAGCGCGTTTTGCTGAATGAACTCGCGGCGCGGTTCCACCACATCGCCCATCAGCTTGGTGAACATGTCGTCGGCCTCGGCCATATCATCGATACGCACTTGCAACAGCGTGCGCGCCTCTGGGTCTAGCGTGGTTTCCCACAGCTGTTCGGGGTTCATTTCGCCCAAACCCTTGTAGCGTTGCAGGCTAAGGCCTTTTTCACCCTCGGTCAAAATGGCGTGCAACAGATCAAGCGGCCCGTAAATGGGTTGCGCACGGTCCTTGCGCAGCAATTTGGCGGGCAGGTTAAACACCTCGTTCAAGGTACGGGTCATATTGCCCAAGCGCCGCGCCTCGCCCGAGCGCAGCACCTGCCCATCCAAGGTGCGCACCTCTTCTACACCGCGCACCATACGCGTCAGCCGAATACCGTGATCTTGGGTAATGCGCCCGGTCCAACCGCGCTCGTATTCTACCGCGATCAGATCCAGCCGCTGTGCCACAGAATCGGCCACGCCCTGCAAATCTGCATCGGCACTGCCGGTGATAAACGCCCCGGCAATGGCGGCTTGTTCCAAGATGTGGCGCGGGTAATGGGTGGGGAAGGCATCCAGAATGCGGCGCACTTGGCGTGCCTCGTCGACCACGCGCACCAAATCGGCACCGATAATTTCTTCGCCAGTGCCCAGCTTCAGGGCGGCGCCATCGGTCCCTTGTTCAATCAGGTAATCATCCAAGGCAGGCTGATCTTTCAAATACACCTCGGATTTGCCGCGCATCACCTTAAACAGCGGGGGCTGCGCAATATACAGATACCCCCCCTCGATCAGCGCCGGCATCTGCCGGTAAAAGAACGTCAGCAACAGCGTGCGAATATGGGCGCCATCCACATCGGCATCCGTCATGATGACAATCTTATGGTAGCGCAGCTTCTTAATATCGAATTCGTCGCGCCCAATGCCCGTGCCCAGCGCCATGACCAAATTGCCAATCTCTTGCGAGCCCAGCATTTTATCAAACCGCGCGCGTTCCACGTTCAAGATTTTGCCGCGCAGGGGCAAAATGGCCTGCGTGCGCCGGTCGCGCCCGGTTTGCGCCGAGCCGCCCGCTGAATCACCCTCGACAAGGAACAATTCGGTTTTGGCCGCATCCTTTTCCGAGCAATCCTTTAGCTTGCCTGCCAAGAAATTGACATCCAGCGCCGATTTGCGCCGGGTCAATTCGCGGGCCTTGCGCGCCGCCTCGCGCGCCAAAGCCGCCTCGACAATCTTGCCAACAATGATCCTCGCCTCGGTGGGGTGCTCTTCGAACCATTCGCTCAGCTTTTCATTGACCAGGCTTTCAACCGCTGGGCGCACCTCGGAGCTGACCAATTTATCCTTGGTCTGGCTGGAAAACTTCGGGTCGGGCACTTTGACCGACAGCACGCATGTCAGCCCCTCGCGGGCATCATCGCCCGTGAAATTGATCTTTTCCTTTTTCGCGATACCGCTTTCTTGGGCATATTTGGTCAAGGTGCGGGTCAGCGCGCCGCGAAACCCTGCCAAATGGGTGCCGCCATCGCGCTGCGGTATGTTGTTTGTAAAGGGCAGCACATTTTCGTGGTAGGTATCGTTCCACCACATCGCAACCTCGACACCAATGCCATCGCGCTCGCCGTTCATATACACCGGCTCGGGCATCACCGACGATTTCGACCGGTCAAGATATTTGACGAATTCGCGCACGCCCCCATCGTAAAACAGCTCGCTGCGCAGGGGCTCGGCTGGGCGCTCGTCTTCCAAAATGATGCGCACGCCAGAATTCAAAAACGCCAATTCCCGCAGGCGCTTTTCCAACGTGTCAAAGCTGTACTCCAAAGTCGAGAAGGTGCCATCGGGGCGGTTCACCTTGGACGAGGCCATAAACCGCACCTCGGTGCCCTTTTCGCCCGGCGCCGCCTCGCCCAGCACCCGCAAATGCTCGGTGGTTTCGCCATTCTCAAACTTGGCGAAATGCTCTTTGCCATTGCGCCATACCCGCAGCTCTAGCCAATCGGACAGGGCGTTCACCACTGAAACCCCAACACCGTGCAAACCGCCCGACACTTTGTACGAGTTCTGGTCAAATTTGCCGCCAGCATGCAGCTGGGTCATAATCACCTCGGCCGCGCTTACGCCCTCTTCGGTGTGCATATCCACCGGAATACCGCGGCCATTATCGCGCACCGAAACGCTGGAATCGGCATGAATTTTTACTTGCACGAAATCGGCATGGCCAGCCAACGCCTCGTCGATGCCGTTATCGACAACCTCATACACCATGTGGTGCAGGCCGCTGCCATCATCGGTATCGCCGATATACATCCCAGGACGTTTGCGAACAGCCTCTAACCCTTTGAGAACCTTAATTGAATCGGCGCCATAGCTATTGGCTGCATCAGCAGTGTCGGACATTCGTTTATCCTTTGTCATTTACTGCCGTTTTATAGCCGCCCCCGGCCGGATTGTCACGTCACAGACACAATATTTGGTGGGTTACAGCCATATCCGCCGCAATCACGTGAAAGGGATCACACAACCCACGAAAATCAACACCCCACCCGAACCGATGTTCAGCCGTCGCAGCGCCTTTGGGCTTTGCAACACTTGCCGCACCCGATCCAAAAACAGCGCCAAACCCAAATTACCCAGCATCGGAACCAGCGCAGAAATTGCCAAAATACAGGCAATATCCAATGCCCCCACGCGGGCCAAATCAAAAAACCCTGGCAAGATACCCATGTAAAACAAAATCGCCTTGGGGTTGCCAATCACCGCAGCCACCCCCACCGAAAACCCAGCCCAAAGGCCCGGCCGCGTCAGCCGGCTATCCCCCTCAAGCCGTGTGGCGGGGCTGCGGATCAGCATCACCCCCATCCCCACAAACACCACTGCCGCCACCCAGCGCAGAACCGATAAAAAATCGCCATAGCTGGCCAGCACCCAGTTCAGGCCAAAAATGGCGCAAAGCGGCCAGATCAAATCGCCCATCGCCACCCCCACAGCCAAGGGCCACGCCCCGCGCATCCCCCCAGACAAGGCACGCGCCACCAACGCCGCCCACACGGGGCCCGGCACAGCCCAAAGGGCCGCCATTCCCCCTGCATAAAGCAGCAGATCATAAAATGAAACGCTCATGCCCCATGTCCCAAAACCCTGTGCACAAGGGCGCTTAACCAATCTGCGGCGCCGACACCATGCAAAACTCTGACACGCCGCCCGCTTCTGTCATTTCCACATATTGCGCCCGCGTGCCCATGCCCTCGAACAACTCGGGCCCCGTGCCCGTCATCCATGCCTGCGCCCCCAGCGCGCAGATCTCATCATAAAGCGCGCCACGCCGTGCCGCATCCAAATGCGCGCCCACCTCATCCAGTAACACCAACGGCGGCGCCCCTAGATCCGCCGCCAAAGCCCGCGCATTGGCCAAGATCAACGACACCAGCAGCGCCTTTTGCTCCCCCGTCGAACAGTCTTTCGCCGCCACCCCCTTGGCCACATAAACCGCGTGCAAATCTGTGCGATGGGGCCCAACCAACGTGCGCCCCGCCGCCATATCCCGAAACCGGCTTTCCCCAAAGGCTGCCAGCAGGTCGGCCTCATCGCTTGCCTGCGCCCCTTCGGGCTGCATGATCTCAAGATGTGCGGCAGGAAAGGCAGTTTCAGCCCCCTCTTGCGCCGCCAGCAACCGCACAAGCGCAGCCGCGCGGTTTTGCGCCATCTGCGCCCCCGCCCGCGCCATCTGCCGCTCCAGCGCCACATACCAATGCGCATCGCGCACCTGCTCTTTCAGCAGGCGGTTGCGTTCGCGCATGGCTTTATCGTAAATCAACGCCTGCGCGCCATGATCGGGGAAAAAGCTCAGCGTCATCCGGTCCAAAAACCGCCGGCGTCCCTCGGCCCCTTCAATCCACAAGCGGTCCATACTGGGCACCAGCCACAACACGCGCAAAAGCTGGCCCAACGCCGTCTGCGCCGCGGCTTTGCCCCCCAGCTTCACCTGCCGCGCAGCGCCGGCGTCTGAAAAAATCTCAACCTCTGTATCCAGATCAGCGCCCGCCAAAACATAGCGCAGCTTCCAGCCCAGCGCCTCGGGGCGGCGCGCCATCTCTTCGGCCGCAGCACGGCGCAGCCCGCGCCCCGGCGACAGCAGCGATACCGCCTCTAACAGATTGGTCTTCCCGGACCCATTCAGCCCAAATATCGCCACAGGCCGCGGGTCCAGCGCCAGCTCACCCCGCTGATGCGACCGAAAATGCGAAATCGACAGCGCAGAAACATAAAGGCCAGCCACTAAAGCCGCCCTTCATCTTGCCAAAAATACTCATCTCGCACATGGGCCATCTGGCGCCACGTCAGACGCGCATTGGCATCACGACATATACCGCGCTGGTGTCATTGCCCTCGCGCATCAAGGTCGGGTCGCCGGCGGAATTGAACAAGAACACCGCATTCTCGCGGTCCACTTGGCTGGCGATTTCCAGCAGATATTTGGCATTAAAACCAATCTCCAGCCGCTCGTCGCCATAGGCCACGGCCAGCTCTTCCTCTGCCGCGCCGCTATCGGGGGCATTGACCGACAGCACCAGCCGGTCTTCATCCAGCTGCAGCTTGACCGCGCGCGACCGTTCCGACGATACCGTCGCCACACGGTCTACCGCCGCGGCAAACTCGCTGGCATCTACCTCTAGCTTGCGGGTGTTTCCGGTGGGAATAACCCGGGTGTAATCGGGGAATGTGCCATCGATCACTTTCGAGGTCAGCGTCAGATTGGGCGTGGCAAAGCGAATTTTGGTTTCACTGACCGAGACGGCAATTTTCATATCGTCATCATCTAGCAGCTTGCGCAGCTCGCCCACGGTTTTGCGCGGCACAATCACCCCCGGCATGGCTTCGGCATGTACGGGCAATTCGGCGTCGATCCTGGCCAAGCGGTGGCCATCGGTGGCCACGCAGCGCAACACCGGGCCGCCTTCGGCTTGGGCGACATGCATGTAGACGCCATTCAGGTAGTACCGGGTTTCCTCGGTCGAGATCGCGAATTTCGATTTGTCAAACAAGCGGCGCAACACCGGGGCCGGGGCGCTGAAATTCGAGGCATATTCCGACGAGGCCATCACCGGAAAATCCTCTTTTGGCAAGGTGGCCAAGTTAAAATGCGACCGGCCCGCAGTTACGCTCAGCCGGCCAGCGGTGCCATCATCTGCCAATGTAACCAGCGCGCCATCGGGCAGCTTGCGCACGATTTCGTGCAATGTCACGGCCGAAACCGTGGTGGCGCCAGCGCGCTCTACCATGGCTGTGGCCTTGTCGACCACTTCGATATCTAGGTCGGTGGCACGAAATTGCACTGTGTTGCCTTCGGCCTCGATCAGCACATTGGCAAGGATCGGTATCGTATTGCGCCGTTCCACAACAGATTGCGCCTGCGCTACCGCTTTCAGCAGAGTTCCACGCTCGATACTAAGCTTCATGATCCACGTTCCTTTCCCGAACCGGGCTACAACCGGGAGGGGCAAGGTATCCGAAATTCCCGCCCACTCAAGCGTTTTATGCGTCTGTTACTGGGTTTGTCCAAGGAAACCGCAGGCCCGTCAAGGGCAGGCCTGCGCCTGCCCGTGCTTGGGGGAAAACCGGGGCCTATTGGTCACGCCTCTAGGGTGCGGCGCAGCATCTCTAGATCTTCGGCAATCTGGCCATCTTGCACTTTCAGTTCTTCGACACGCTTCACACCATGCATCACGGTGGTGTGGTCGCGCCCACCAAAACGGCGGCCAATCTCTGGCAGCGAGCGGCTGGTCAGCTGTTTGCACAAATACATCGCCACTTGGCGCGGGCGGGCATAGGTGCGCACCCGTTTCGGGCCCAGCAAATCTGATAGGCGAATGTTGTAATGTTCGGCCACGCGGCGCTGAATTTCCTCGATGGTGATCTTGCGTTCCGAGGCACGCAAAATATCGGCCAAGCAATCTTGGGTCATATCCAGCGTAATTTCGCAGCCCACCAGCGACGCAAAGGCAAACAGCCGGGTCAGCGCACCTTCTAGCACGCGCACATTGGTGCTGATGCGGTGGGCCAAAAATTCTAACACGCCATCGGCCAGAACAAGGCCGGGATATTGTTCGCTGAACTGATCCACTTTGGAATGTAAAATGCCCAAGCGCAGCTCGTAATCGGTTGGGTGCAAATCCACCACCAGCCCGCATTGCAGGCGGCTTTTGATCCGGTCTTCCAGATCTTTGATTTCGCCGGGCGCCCGATCGGCCGAGATGATGATCTGTTTGTTTTGGTCCACCAGCGCGTTGAAAGTATGAAAGAATTCTTCTTGGGTGCTGTCTTTGCCGGCGATGAATTGCACATCATCCACCATCAGCACGTCAACCGCGCGGAAGATCTGTTTAAAGTCCATCATGCGGCGATCGCGCAGCGCCTGCACGAAACGATACATGAATTGCTCTGCCGACAGATAGACCACGTTCAAATCGGGGCGGCGCACCGATAGTTCATGCGCAATCGCATGCATGAGGTGGGTTTTACCCAAGCCCACACCACCATATAAAAACAGCGGGTTAAAGGTAACTGGCCCGCCCTCTGCCACGCGGCGCGCGGCGGCATGGGCCAGTTCGTTGGGCTTGCCCACCACAAACGTGTCAAAGGTAAAACGCGCATCAAGCGGCGCACCGGGCAGCAGCTCGCCCGCGGGGCGCACAGCTTGGGCGGTGCCCAAGGATGGCGCAGGTTTGGCGCCAGATTGGGCATTGGCACGCGCCGGGGTGGCGGCAGCCACGCTAAATTGCACGCGACGCACCTGTGCCCCGGAATGGGCCAATTTATGCAAGATCAGATCGCCAAAATTTTGCTGAACGTAATTGCCCAGAAAGCTGGTTGGCACGTTGAAAATGGCAACGCCGTCGCGGATGTCGGAAAACTCGATCGGTTCGATCCAGTTGGTGAAGTTATTTTGCCCCACCATGCCCAGCAAACTTTGCCGCAGCTGGCCCCATTGTTCTTGCGTCATTCCATCCCCGCTTGGCAACCAATTCGCACGTAAAAACGCATAGTCATCAAAAAAACATACTGTCCCATCCCCGCAAGGTTGCCCCGGCAGGCTTTGCACACATCCACTGTTTCCAAACACAGGGCCAAGGGTATTATTCCCTAGGCCTGCGGCACAGTCGCACCCGATTTTGGACAAAGTACCATTTGGCAGCGCCCGGCGTTGCGCCGAAAGACTGTCTCAAATTGTAACGCCGGGTTTATTCTGAACAAAAATAAACTGGCGCGGCCCTGTCCCCCCAGACACGATGTGACTCGCAAGGGTGAAACTAGCAACTGCGCCTATAGGGCCGCAACAGATCTTCACACTTGACTCGGGAATCCACGAAAAAGAATCTGCGCTCTTTCGGATATGGCCATATAACCGCATGGAACAAACGCAAAAGGCGTCGCAAAATGCGACGCCTTGCATGGGCCAAACTGGCCTGTTTTCTTAGCCCAGCGCTTTGACGCGGGCGGCCAGGCGCGACACTTTGCGCGAGGCGGTGTTTTTGTGGAAAACGCCTTTGGTCACGCCGCGCATCAGTTCGGGCTGGGCTGCGCGCAGGGCTGCGGCTGCTGCGTCTTTGTCACCCGAAGCGATGGCTTCTTCGACTTTGCGCAGGAAGGTGCGGATACGCGAACGGCGGGTTTTGTTTACGGTGGCGCGTGCCTCGTTCTGGCGGGCGCGCTTTTTTGCCTGGGGCGAATTTGCCATGATGTCAGACCTTTTCTCGGGTTTGGTTCAATTCTGTTGGCGTCATGCCACACCCAAAGGGACAAACCCGATCCGGCGGCTGATGCCGGACGATTCGAGCCAAGCGGGCTGCACGCGCATGTATCGGGCGGCGTATAGGCGATTTGATTGCAGAAGGAAACAGGAAAATACCCGGCCAAGGCCCACGCCTTGGGCCGGGCGCCTGTGTTATTTGTCGCGGAATTGCGCTGTGCGCTTTTCCAAAAAGGCAGCCATGCCTTCTTTTTGGTCTTCCGTGGCAAAAAGCGAGTGGAACACGCGCCGTTCAAACAGCACGCCTTCGCGCAGCGTGGTTTCAAACGAGCGGTTCACCGATTCTTTGATGGCTATCACAGTGACCATGGATTTTTCGGCAATTTTTTGTGCCGCGCCCATCGCTTCTTTCATCAGCTCTTTGGCCGGCACAATGCGGCTGACCAAGCCTGCGCGCTCGGCCTCGGCGGCATCCATGAAGCGACCCGTCAAATTCATATCCATCGCCTTGGCCTTGCCAACAGCACGGGTCAGGCGCTGGGTGCCGCCAATACCGGCCATAACGCCAAGGTTAATTTCGGGCTGGCCAAATTTCGCCGTATCCGAGGCGATGATAAAATCGCACATCATGGCCAATTCACAACCGCCGCCCAGCGCATAGCCCGATACCGCCGCGATAATGGGCTTGCGAATACGGCAGATGGCGTCGGTTTCTTCGGTGAACAGATCACCCATAAACACATCGACAAAGCTTTGCTCGCTCATCATGCCAATATCGGCACCAGCGGCAAATGCCTTTTCGCTGCCGGTCAGAACGATGCAGCGCACCTTTTCATTGGCTTGCGCGGCCTGCAAAGCAGTTACCAATTCCCCCAACAGCTGCGCATTCAGCGCGTTCAGGGCATCGGGCCGGTTCAGGCGGATCAGGGCGATGTGGTCTTCTACGTCGACGATGATCGTCTCATAGGCCATGAAATTTGCTTTCGCTTGTTTCTGTCAGAACAGCACCCTTACCATTCCGGCACCAACGATCAAGACTATCTTTGACACGAGGGGCAGTAGAAGGTTGATCTGCCACTTTGCACGATACGCCGGATCTTGGCTGTGCAACCGGGGCTGCGACAGTCATCGCCTTCGCGTCCGTAAACATCGAAATTGTGCTGAAAATAGCCCAGCTCGCCATCGGCACGGCGGAAATCTTTCAACGACGAGCCGCCCGCCTGAATGGCCTGTTCCAGCACCTCGCGGATAATCGGCACCAGCCCCGCCACGCGCCCGGCGGCCACCTTTCCAGCTTGGCGCGCCGGGTGAATGCCCGCGCGATAAAGCGTTTCGCAGACATAAATATTTCCCAATCCCGCCACCACATGCTGATCCAGCAAAACCGATTTCACCGGCGCAGTGCGGCCAGTGAAGGCGGCGCGCAAAACCTCGGGGCCAAAGGCATTGCCCAGCGGTTCCGGCCCGATGCCCGCCAGCAATTTGTGCTGCTCTTGGCCCGCGGTTGGCAGCAGGTCCATCGCGCCAAAGCGCCGCGGATCATTAAAGGTGATGCGCGCGCCATTTTCCATATCTAGCACCACATGATCGTGCTTTTCCGGGGTGGGATGGTTGTGCACAAACTGCCCCAGCGGATCGCCCGAAATCAGCATGCGCCCGGACATGCCCAAGTGAACCAACAGGGTTTCACCCGAATCAAGATCCGCCAAAATATATTTCGACCGCCGCCGCAATTGCAGCACCCGCTGGCCCGTTAGGCGCTGTGCCATATTGGGCGGAAAAGGCCAGCGCAGATCGGGCCGGTTGACGGCGGCATGGGCAATGACCTGCCCCTCCATCACCGGGGCAAGGCCGCGGCGCACTGTTTCCACCTCGGGCAATTCGGGCATTCTATCTCCTGACACAAGGGCGCATTGCAGCGCCGGGCGAGTGGCCTATAAGGAAGGGTAGAGAAAAGGATCGGCAAGCCCCATGGACCAGCAAAACGCAAAAACCACGCATTTCGGGTTTCAAGACATCCCCGAAGAAGAAAAAGCCGGCCGCGTGCGCGGGGTGTTTGGCTCGGTTGCTTCGAAATACGACATCATGAACGATGTCATGAGCGTGGGCATACACCGGCTGTGGAAGGATGCCATGATGGATTGGCTGGCGCCCCGCCCCGGCACCAAGCTGCTGGATGTGGCAGGCGGTACCGGCGATATCTCGTTTCGCTATCTGGCGCGCGCAGGCAACGCCCATGCCACCGTGCTAGACCTGACAGAACCCATGCTGATCGAGGGGCGCAAACGCGCCGAAGCCAGCCAACAAGCCGCCCAGCTAGATTGGGTGGTGGGCGATGCCATGGCGCTGCCGTTTGAAGACAACAGCTTTGATGTGTACACAATCAGCTTTGGCATCCGCAATGTCACCCGCCCCCAAGAGGCGCTGAACGAAGCCTATCGCGTGCTGCGCCCGGGCGGGCGGTTGATGGTGCTGGAATTTAGCCAAATTCCCAACGAGATGATGCAAAAGGCGTATGATTTGTATTCCTTTAACATCATCCCGCGCATGGGGCAGCTGATTGCCAATGACCGCGACAGTTACCAATATTTGGTGGAATCCATCCGCAAATTCCCCGACCAAGACACCTTTTTGGGCATGGTGCGCAAGGCCGGTTTCGGCAATGCGAAATACCGCAACCTAAGCTTGGGCATTGCATGTCTGCATTCGGGTTGGAAACTATAGCATGCGTGGACCTCACAATATTTGGCGCCTCATCCGCACCGGCGCCACGTTTGAACGCACCGGCGCGATGCGTGTTGTGTTGGATGCCATGGAAGCGCCCCGCACCGTGCGTATTGTGTTGCGCGGGCTGGTCTGGCCGTTTCGCTGGCTGGGCTACAAGGGCGATCCCACCATGCCGCCCGCGCCGCGGGCCCTAACCGCGCTGGGCCCAGCCTATATTAAATTTGGCCAAATCCTGTCGACACGTCCCGATGTGGTGGGCCCAAGCCTGGCCAACGAATTGCGGGTGCTGCAAGACAAGCTGCCCCCCTTCAGCCTAGAGGCGGCCAAACGCAGCATCGCGGCCGAGCTGGAGCAACCAGCCGACCAAATTTTCAGCGCGCTCAGCGAACCTGTGGCGGCCGCCTCGATTGCGCAGGTGCACCGCGCCCAGCTGCGTAGCACCGGCGAGGATGTGGCGGTAAAAGTGCTGCGCCCCGGTATCGAGCGCGCCTTTCGAAAAGATATCGACGCGTTTTATCTGGCTGCCGGCATGATCGAACGGCTGGCCCCCGCCGCCCGCCGCCTGCGCCCCACCGATGTGATCGCTCATTTCGAGGGTGTGGTTCTGGGCGAGCTGGATCTGCGCCTCGAGGCGGCCTCGGCCAGCGAGTTTGACGCCAATACGAAAAACGACGAAGGCTTTCGCCTGCCGCAGGTAAAATGGCACTATTCCAGCCGCCGGATCATGACGATGACATGGGCCGAGGGCCTGCCCATGGGCGACAATGACGCGCTGGACCAAGCCGGGATCAACCGCGAAGAGCTGGGCGAACGGGTGCTGCGCCTGTTTTTGAACCATGCATTGCGCGACGGTTTTTTCCACGCCGACATGCACCAAGGCAACCTAAAGGTGGCCCCCACCGGCGAGATCATCGCCTATGATTTCGGCATCATGGGCCATATCGATGAATACACCCGCCGCGTTTATGCCGAGATCTTGTTTGGCTTTATCCGCCGCGATTACAAACGCGTCGCCGAGGTACATTTCGAGGCAGGCTACGTTCCCGCCGACCGCGATGTCGAGGAATTTGCCCGCGCCCTGCGCGCCGTGGGCGAGCCGATATTTGGCCTTGATGCCACGCAGGTTTCGATGGGGCGGTTGCTGTCATATCTGTTCGAGGTGACCGAACGTTTTGGCATGCAAACCCGCACCGAGCTGATTTTGCTGCAGCGCACAATGGTGGTGGTAGAGGGCGTGGCCCGCTCGCTTAACCCGCATATCAACATCTGGAAAGTGGCGCAGCCCGTGGTGGAAAGCTATATCCGCCAATCGATCGGCCCTGCAGCGCTGGCCCGCGATTTGGGCAAAACCGCTATGGTACTGGCGCGGTTTGGGCCGCGGTTGCCGGGCATGGTGGAAGCCGTGCTTGTCAAGCAAGGCCAAGACGCCCCCGCACCACCGCGCCCCAGCCGCGCCCGGGCGCTGGGATGGCTGGGGCTGGGCCTGCTGATCGGCGCGGCCGCTGCCGAATTTGCCCACTTAGTCTTGCACTAGGCTGGCCAATTCCACATCGCGGGCCCGCGCGTAATCGGCCTGCCCCTGTTCCAACCGCCACTGGCAATAAGCCGCCATGCGCCATGCAAAAAGTGGCTGCAACGCGCGGTAATGGGCCACGGCCGCCGCATCCGGATAGGCCGCCAACATCTGCGCCCGGGCCTGTGGTGGCAGTGGCTGGCCTTGGTATAGCAGCTGCATTGCCGCCGAAAGGTAAATGGCCAGATCATGCGCCGCAGGCCCCCAACCGGGGCATTGCCAATCAATCAAACAGGGCCCCCGGGCAGAGTGCACAATATTGGCAGGCACCGGATCGCCATGCAAAAACACCGGCACCAGCGCCCGCTGTTCCACCCTTTCGCACACAGCCGGCGGGGCAGAAAACGCAGCCCGGTCGCGGCAAAGTGCCAAAATCGCCTGCGCCGAGGCCATCAATGCCGGACCCGAGGCAGAAATCTGGCGCAACGCTTGGGCTGGGCGTGGCTGTTGATGCAACCGCGCCAGCAGCGCAGCAACCTGCGCAGGCCCAGCTGTGCCCGACTGGCCGGGCATATGCTGATACACCACGCACCGGCCCAAAGGCGTGGCCGCGTGGCCCAGAAATTTCGGTGCCAAACCGCACCCACTCAAGGCCTGCAAAGCCACTATTTCCGCATCGGGTTGGTTGGGGAACAATGGGTTGGCCGCAGGCTTGCTATAAAGCTTGACCACCACATCACCCACACGCCACAGCAGGTTGGTTTTGCCCCCCTGCAAGGGGCGCCAAACCGTGGCTTGGGGCACAAGGGCCTGCAATTCTGGCACCAGTGCCAGCTGTGCCGCATGCTCTGCGCCCGTTTTGCCCGGTTGGGCCGCGCCAATATGGAAAACGGGTGACATTACGCGCCAAACAGCCCTGTGAATTCGCAGACCCAAGGCTAGTGCAGCGCGGCAATCACGGCAAGGGGCGCCGGCGCTGCGCGCGCCTAGCCACCTTGGCGGATGGCCGTCACCGTAGACAACGCGGCCACCGCGCCGGTTTGTTTAACAACCTGCACGCCAAGGGCGCTGTCGCGCAGCTCGGTCACGGTGGCGTAGGCCTGTGCTGGCTGCGGCTGCAGCGGCACATCGCCGGCCCAAGCCTCGACCGTCATAAGATAGCTGCCTGCCATGGCCTGCTGCCCCGTGCTGGTGCGCCCGTTCCATTCCAGCAGCCCTTGGTCGGGCGCCACAGATTGGCGCGCCACCTCGGTGCCTGTGATGTCGCGCACCACCAACTGGGCGCGGCTGGCACCGGGCTGTGGGGCAGCCCACATCTGCACCGCGGCGCCCTGAAACGGCACAGGCCCCGCCAGCGCCACCTGTTGGCCAATCAACCGCGCCGCATCCAACAAGCCAGCCCCTTGCCCCCCATCATTTGACGCAGCAGATCATTGGTCAAAACCTGCTGCTCGACCGAAGAGAACGTTGCCAATTGCATGGCATATTCGGTGGAATCTATCGGGTTCAGCGGATCTTGGTTTTGCATCTGAACGGTCAGCATTTTCAGAAATGTCTCGAAATCCGAACTCAGCGCCGTTGCATTTGCCTGCGGGCTGGCCGGTGGGGCCACGCCCTGCTGCACGGCGGTGGCAGGGCCAACAAGGGGGGCAACTGTGGTCATTGGATACCTTTCATAAACGCAAATCCATACCTTGGCCGGCACTGGCCAAGCGCGGGGGCGCAGTGGGGGGAACGGGCACAGCGGGCCCGGTGGCGGCCTCGGGCGCGGCGGCGCCATCGGCGGGTTGGCCCGTGGTGGTTAAAAACATGGTGCTTTCACCATTGCCCACCCCCACCTCGGACGAGCGGGCCACGGGGATGAAACCGCGCCCACGCACGCTAAGGTCGGTCGGGTTCGAGGTGGTGACAAGCGAACCGCTTTGGTCGATCAGGCGTTGGTTCGTGGTGCGCACCCCACCCGCCGAATAGGACCTGCCGGCGCTGGATAAGACCAAGGAATGGAAGTCGGTTTCAACCCGCCGATAGCCAAATGTCGATGAATTGGCGATATTGTCAGAGATCGAGGCCAAGCGGGTAGCATTGGCTGACAGCGCCGCAACGCCGGCATTCAAGCTAGAGGAAATCGTCATGTAGATACACCTTTCTGCTGAATCGCGTTTTCTTGCATGCAGCAATAGGCGCTGTGGCTTAACCCAAGGCTAACATCTAAAATACGATCAATTATCCATCCTCAACAGCAGCACAGACAGGCGGTTATTGCGCAGGTCCATGGGGTTTGGCCCATTGGGGCGGGTATCGCCATGGCCTGACACATGGTCTATGCGCGCCGGGTCTAGTTGCGCATCGGCCATCAATTTGCGCAGCTGGTCGGCCCGGTTTAGCGATAATTCCCAAACGGTATTATCAAGGCGCACAATGGGTTGGCGGGCCACGTGCCCCTCGATCCCAAAGGGGTTTTGAACCAAGCTGAACACCTGCACCATCACCTGCGCCAGTTCCACCAACAGGGGTGTGGGCGCTGCGGTTTCGCCCTCGAACAGGGGGGCATCTGGCAGGTCGTGAATATCAATACGCAGCCCTTCGGGGGTGATGCGCGCCGCGATATGGGCCAGCAGGCGCTGCGTAATCAGGCTGCCCCCGCCGCCGCCGGTCAGCGCCTGCATCAGCTGGGTCATTTTGGCCTCATCGGCCGCCTGCCCACCCCGCGCCATGCGCGA
>RFQY01000021.1 GCA_009924775.1 Paracoccaceae bacterium
AACCGCAACTGGGTGCATAGCCTGCCGTTCAAAATGCGTTTTCGCGTCTCGGGGCTATATATCTCGGTTATTCCGCCGGTTTTGGTGGGGTTTTTCGTGGGCATGCTATCTGCGGTGATGGGCGTTGGTGGCGGCTTTATCATGGTTCCTGCCATGATTTATCTGCTGGGGATGCCGACCAAAGTGGTGATTGGCACCTCGCTGTTCCAGATCATTTTCGTGGCAGGCTTTAGCACGCTGTTGCATGCGCAAACCAACTATACGGTCGATTTGCCGCTGGCTTTGCTGTTGTTGATCGGCGGCGTGGTGGGCGCGCAATATGGCACCCGTATCGGGGTAAAGCTGCGCGCCGAGCAGCTGCGCATTTTGCTGGCGATCTTGGTGCTGCTGGTCTGTTTCAAGCTGGCGCTAGACCTGTTGCTTACCCCGACCGAGCTGTTTTCGATCATGCCGCTTGGGGGGCATTGAGATGGTGGTGCGCGCGCTTTTTGCCCTGCTGTTTGCGCTGGCCTTTGCCCCTGCCCCCAGCGCAGCCGAAGAGGTGGTGCTGGGCCTAAGCAAAGACCGGGTTGCCATCACCGCGCGGTTTGATGGATCTGACATCTTGATTTTTGGCGCGGTCAAGCGCGAAGCCGCCTTGCAAGAAGATCCGTTGCGGGTGGTTGTCACCATCGCGGGGCCGTCCGAACCGGTGGTGGTGCGGCGCAAAGACCGAAAGCTGGGCATCTGGGTGAATGCCGCCGCCGTCGAGGTAGATGCCGCCCCCTCGTTTTACGCGGTGGCAACATCTGCGCCTTGGGCCGACAGCCTAAGCGAGGTGGAAGACCTGCGCCACAAAGTATCAATCCCACGCGCAATCCGTTCGGTGGGGGCACCGGCCGAGGCGGGCAATTCCCAAGATTTCACCGATGCGCTGATCCGCATAAGGCAGGCCAATGGCCTGTATCAGGTGGCTGAAAACGCCGTGGATTTTCGCGAACAAACCCTGTTTAGCACCTCGGTTCGTATGCCCTCGAACCTGACCGAAGGCAGCTATGTGACCCGCATTTTTCTAACCCGGGGCGGCACGGTTGTATCGGAATACGAAACCACGATCGAGGTGGATAAGGTGGGGCTTGAACGGCTGTTGTTCACCATGTCGCGCCAACAGCCGCTGGCCTATGGGCTGATGTCGATTGCCATTGCCGTGCTGGCCGGTTGGGGCGCCTCGACCGCGTTTCGGCTGATGCGCCAAGGCTAGGCCAGCGCCGCTAACCGCGCCCGATATAGGGCATTTTGGTGGCCATGATCGTCATGAATTGCACATTCGCTTCAGGGCCCAAATCGGCCATCTGCAGCACAGCGCGCGCCACGTCATCCACATTCATGGTGGGCGGCGGATTATCGGGGTTGGCCGCGATGATCCCTTCCAATAGATCGGTGCGCGCATTGCCGATATCAATTTGTCCGCAGGCAATATCAAAACTGCGCCCATCCAGCGCCAGCGATTTTGTCAGGCCAGTAATCGCGTGTTTTGTTGTGGTATAGGCCACCGAATGTTCCCGTGGGGCATGGGCACTGATCGAGCCATTGTTGATAATGCGGCCCCCCATCGGGGTTTGCTGACGCATCAGCGCAAAGGCGGCGCGCGCGCAATAGAACATGCCATGCAGGTTCACATCTACCACTTGGCGCCATTCCTCTATCGCCAACCCATCGATCGGCGCGGCGCGGCCAAACATGCCGGCATTGTTAAACAATACATCCAACCGCCCCACCGCCGCGTGAAAGGCACCAAATGCGGCATCAACATCTGCCGGGTTGGTGACGTCGCAGGGCAGGATATGGGCATGGGCATGGCCATCTGCCACCGCGTGCAGCGCCTCGGCGCGACGCGCCAGTAAACCCACCTGCCAACCTGCGTTTAAAAACGCCTTGGCACAGGCGGCACCAATGCCTGCGCTGGCGCCTGTGATAAGTATTGATTTCATTCTTCCCCCTCCAATTGCAACGGCGCGGGCGGCGCGCGCAAATCGTCTACAGGCAAAGCACCCGAAGGTTTTGACAGGCGATTGCGCACCACCCAAAACAGCCGCTCTGACGCGCGGGTGATTGCCACATAGGCCAAACGCTTCCACAACGGTTGGCCCGCCTCGCTGCGCCCCATGCGCGCGGCTGCGTATAAATCAGGCGCAAAGACCTGCACATTTTCCCATTGGCTGCCTTGCGCCTTGTGAATGGTCACGGCCGCACCATGCAAAAACGCAGCGCCCATATTGGCGGCAAAGGGGATGAACGGCTCTTCCTCGTCCGGTTTTTCGATTTTCACGATACTGGCAGCCGATACTTGCGGCTCTTCTGCCCCGATGACATGCAGCCGCGAAAACCCGGGCTTTCGCCCCGGCCCCAAATAGATCACCTGTGCACCCTTGATCAGGCCACGCGCCTCTAGGTCGATACGTTTCTTGCGGTGTTTAAGCGGCAATTCGATACCATCGCAAATCAGCGGTTCGCCGGGCAGCAGGGCATCATCGGGTGCGCCATGCACATGGCGAAAGGCCTGTATCAGGCGAATGCGGGTGGCGTTGCGCCACACCAAAACCGGCGAGCGCGCCATCAGATCAACTTCGACCCGTTCGGCCCAAACAACACGCGCGTCGCGGCGAGCGGCGTGCTGAACCATCGTTTCAAACTGCTCGAATGTCAGGGCCGGGTCAGCCAGCGCATGGGCCAAATCCAAAATCGGGCTGTCAGCATCTTGGCGGTGCACGCGCTGCAAGCTCAGCTGGGCGGGGGCAGGCAAGGTTTCAAACACCATGCCGCCGGGGGCGTTCACCGGCGCCAGCTGCGCCGGATCGCCAAATAGGACCAATGTTGGAAAAATCTCTTTAAGATCATCAAACTGGCGCTCGTCCAACATCGAGGATTCGTCGATAAAGCCCACATCCAGTGGCTCGTCGCGCCGCTTCCAGCCGGTGATAAAATCCGAGCCCCGCAAGCCCGCCGCCGCCAGCGCACCCGGCACCGATTTTTGTGCCTGAAAAAACGCCCACGCCCGTTCCAGCGCCTGCTCGGTCAGGCCCTCGATTTCGGGTTTTTCACCTTGGCCCGTTAGCCATTCGGCGATGCGCTCGTATTCGGGGTCGTAGACGGGGGTATAAAGAATGCGGTGAATGGTGGTGGCCGGCACGCCGCGCATACGCAACACAAATGCCGCCTTGTTGGTGGGGGCCAGCACCGCCAAACTACGTTTGTCGCGGCGTTTTTTGCTTTCGTAATCGCCCGATACAACCTCGACACCTGCGGCTTGCATGTCTTTGACCAAATGCGCCAACAGCATGGTCTTGCCCGAACCAGCCTTGCCCAACACCGCCAGCACGCGGGTTTTACCCTCGGTTGCGGGCGATAAAGACGATTGCAAAAGATCGATACCCATACTGCGCATCGCCTCGGCGATACGGTCATAGGCCACGGCCTGATCATCGGAAAATTGCAGGGCGGTTTCAGTCATGGCGCGACACTACCCCGCCCCGGGGCCAAGCGCCAGACAGGCCATGCACCGGGCCCAAAAGATTGGGGCCCACACATGGCTGTGCAGGCCCCGAAACCAGATCTGTGGCACGCTTACTTGCGGCCTGCCTCCAAAACGTCTTCCAACGTGCGCAGGCCGGTTTTTGGGGCCTGAACCAACACCGCCATATTGCCGGGCTTGTGCTGGTTACGCAGCATCATCGTATGCGCCTGCGGGATCTCGTTCCACGGGAACACCTCGGACATGCACGGATCTAGGCGACGCTCGATCATCAAACGGTTGGCGCTGGCGGCCTGTTTGAGGTTGGCAAAATGCGACCCCTGCAAGCGCTTTTGGTGCATCCACATATACCGCACATCAAAGGTGCAGTTGAACCCAGACGTGCCCGCGCAGATCACCACGATGCCGCCCTTTTTCACAACCAAGGTAGAAACGGGGAACGTGGCCTCGCCCGGGTGTTCAAACACCATATCCACATTCACACCTTTGCCGGTGATATCCCAAATCGCCTTGCCAAATTTCCGCGCTTCTTTCAGCCACTCGTTATATTCGGGGGTGTTCACCGTGGGCATCTGCCCCCAGCAATTGAAATCCTTGCGGTTGATCACGCCCTTGGCGCCCTGATCCATCACAAACTGGCGTTTGCTTTCATCCGAGATCACACCAATCGCGTTGGCACCTGCCGTGTTGGCCAGCTGAATGGCATAGCTGCCCAAACCGCCCGAAGCGCCCCAAACCAGCACGTTCTGGCCGGGCTTCAATTCGTGTGGGTGGTGACCAAACAGCATGCGATAGGCCGTGGCCAGCGTCAGCGTGTAGCACGCGCTTTCCTCCCAAGTCAGGTGCTTGGGGCGGGGCATAAGCTGCTGGGCTTGCACGCGAGTGAATTGCGAAAACGACCCATCGGGCGTTTCATAACCCCAGATTCGCTGGGTGGGCGAAAACATCGGGTCGCCGCCGTTGCATTCTTCGTCATTGCCATCGTCTTGGTTGCAGTGAATGACAACCTCGTCGCCAACCTTCCAGTTTTTGACTTTGTCACCAACCGCCCAAACGATACCCGACGCGTCAGAACCAGCAACGTGATAGGCGGCTTTGTGGCCATCAAAAGGCGAGATCGGCACGCCAAGCCCGGCCCAGACACCGTTATAGTTCACACCCGCAGCCATCACCAGAACCAGCACTTCGTGGCTGTCGATTTCCCATGTCGGCACGACCTCTACCTTGAACGATTGCTCGGGTTCGCCATGGCGCTCGCGGCGGATTGCCCATGCATACATGTTCTTGGGCACATAGCCCAAGGGGGGCATCTCGCCAATTTCGTACAAGTCTTTCTCTGGCGCCTCATAGGGGGCCATACCGGTTGCGGTGTCCAAAGCCATTTCCAGCCTCCACTGTCAGATCACGCCGCATTGCAGAATCGCGGCTTCTGTAGCCGGAATAAAGACGTCAAAGTAACTTTGCAACAGTATTTGGGTGTTTTTTGTAACTTTATAACCGAGCAGTTGCAGCATCGGCCAAATTCTTGGCGCATCACCGCAAAATCACCGCCCTTGCCCACGCAACACCGGCGGCTGGCGCGGCTGCAGCATGGCCCTGCCCTTCCCCGCGATAGAAAAGCCCGATGCCGCGACGCAGCGAATTGACCTTGGCACAAAATTCCGCTCTATTACCGGTCAACGCAATAAAATTGCCCAATGCTTGATTCCGGAGGCCCCGATGACCCAGCCGCAAAAAGACAAACCTTGGCTTTTCCGCACCTATGCCGGCCACTCTACCGCCGCGGCCTCGAATGCGCTTTACCGCAACAACCTGTCCAAGGGCCAAACCGGCCTGTCGGTGGCCTTCGATCTGCCCACGCAAACCGGCTATGACAGTGATCACATTCTTGCGCGGGGCGAAGTGGGCAAGGTGGGCGTGCCCATCAGCCATCTGGGCGACATGCGCACCCTGTTCAGCGACATCCCGCTAGAACAGATGAACACCTCGATGACAATCAACGCCACGGCCCCATGGCTGTTGGCGCTGTATATTGCCGTGGCCGAGGAACAGGGCGCCGATGTGTCCCGCCTGCAAGGCACGGTGCAAAACGACCTGATGAAAGAATACCTCAGCCGCGGCACCTATATCTGCCCCCCCCAGCCCAGCCTGCGGATGATCGCCGATGTGGCAGAATATTGTTATGCCAACGTGCCCAAATGGAACCCGATGAACGTGTGTTCCTATCACCTGCAAGAGGCCGGCGCGACCCCAGAACAAGAATTGGCCTATGCGTTGGCCACGGCCATCGCCGTGCTAGACCAGCTCAAACCCCGCGTTCCAGCCGCCGATTTCCCCGCCATGTGCGGGCGCATCTCGTTTTTTGTGAATGCCGGCATCCGCTTTGTCACCGAGATGTGCAAAATGCGCGCTTTCGTCGACCTGTGGGATGAAATCCTCAGCCAGCGCTACGGTGTCGAAGATCCAAAATTCCGCCGCTTCCGCTATGGCGTGCAGGTCAACAGCCTTGGGCTTACAGAACAACAGCCCGAAAATAACGTCTACCGTATCTTGATTGAAATGCTGGCGGTGACCTTGTCGAAAAACGCCCGCGCCCGCGCCGTGCAGCTGCCCGCCTGGAACGAGGCACTGGGCCTGCCCCGCCCCTGGGACCAGCAATGGTCGCTGCGCATGCAGCAAATCATGGCCTATGAAACCGACCTGTTGGAATATGGCGATCTGTTCGATGGCAACCCCGCCGTCGCGGCCAAGGTCGAAGCCCTCAAAGAGGGCGCGCGCCACGAATTGGCCACGCTCGATGCCATGGGCGGCGCGGTGCAAGCGATCGACTATATGAAATCGCGTCTGGTCGATTCCAATGCCGAACGCCTCAACCGGATCGAGCGGAATGAAACCGTCGTGGTGGGCGTAAACCGGTGGCAGCAGGGCGAGGCCAGCCCCCTCACCGCAGGTGATGGCGGCATTATGGTGGTTGACCCCGCGGTCGAGGCCGAGCAAATCGCGCGCCTGACAGACTGGCGCACACAGCGCGACCAAAACGCCGTGGCCCAGGCGCTGGCCGCCCTGCGCCAAGCCGCACAAGAGGGGCGCAACATCATGCCCGCCTCGATCCAAGCGGCGCGCGCGGGCGTCACAACGGGGGAATGGGCGGCAGAAATGCGCACCGTGCATGGCGAATACCGCGGCCCCACAGGCGTGTCGAAATCTGTCAGCAATAAAACCGAAGGCCTCGAAGACCTGCGCGCCGCGGTCGATACCGTCAGCGACAAGCTGGGCCGGCGCCTGAAATTCTTGGTGGGCAAGCCCGGTCTGGATGGCCATTCCAACGGCGCAGAACAAATCGCCTTCCGCGCCCGCGATTGCGGCATGGATATCACCTATGAAGGCATCCGCCTCACCCCCGAAGAAATCGTCGCCCGCGCGCAAGCAGAAGGCGCGCATGTGGTGGGCCTGTCGATCCTGTCGGGCAGCCATATGCCTTTGATGGAAGACTTGATGCAAAAAATGCAGGCGGCGGGCTTGGCCCATATCCCGGTGGTGGTGGGCGGCATCATCCCCGATGACGACGCCCAGCGCCTGCGCGATATGGGCGTGGCCCGGGTTTACACCCCAAAAGACTTTGAATTGAACACCATCATGATGGATATCGTCACCTTGGCCGACCCCAAAGATATCGCCGCAGAATAAGGCCATATATCAGGCTGGCAAAAAGGGGGGTGGCATGCCCCCCTTTTTCGTTTCATCTTGCTTTAAATACTCATCACAACAGGGGCCAAAATGACCATCCATATCGGTGCCGCACCCGGCCAGATCGCCGAAACCGTTTTGATGCCGGGCGATCCCTATCGCGCGCGTTGGGCGGCGCAGACCTTCTTGGAAGACCCTGTTTTGGTGAACGATGTGCGCGGGATGCTGGGCTATACAGGTCTGTGGCAGGGGCAGCGTGTTACGATCCATGGCAGTGGCATGGGCATGCCATCGCTTTCGATCTATGCCAACGAGTTGCTGCGCGATTATGGCGCAAAAACGCTTATCCGCATCGGGTCGTGCGGCGCCATGCAGCCCCATGTCGGGCTGCGCGATATCATTTTGGCGCAAACTGCCAGCAGCCTGTCCACCCCCTCGCGCGGCATTTTCCGCGAGCTGAATTTCGCCCCATGCGCCGATTTTGGGCTGCTCTCGGCGGCGGCGCAGGCGGCCAGCGCCTTGGGCATTCGCCCCCATGTTGGGGGCATTTATTCTGCCGATATCTTTTACGACGAACGCCCCGATCTCAACGAGATCATGGTCCGCCACGGGATCTTGGCAGTCGAGATGGAGGCGGCCGAGCTTTATAATCTGGCCCATCGCCATGGTGCGCGGGCCCTTGCGGTGTTGACTGTCTCGGACCATCTGCAAACCGGCGCCGCCCTGCCCGCGTCTGAGCGCGAGCAAAGCTTTGCCGATATGGTGCAGATCGCGCTGCAAGCGGCCTTTTCCAGCCCTGCCCCTTAGCCCCTGTTACCGGCCATGGCTGCGGTCATAGCCATTGGGCGCGGGGCTTTGCCAGCCTGCCAGCGCATCGGGCGGGGTGGTGAACACCTCGACCAACAGCGGATAACACGCCGCGCTATCCGAGGAATGTTCGGCCGAACAATCGCCGCCTGGGCAGGCAGATAACGCACCCAGCAGGTCAATTTCGGCAAAGAATTCAAGGTAATCACCGGGGCGCACGGGGCTGGCTTTCATAAAATACTGGCCGGTGTCACGGGTAAAGCCCGTGCACATGAAGACGTTCAGCACATCATGCACCAGCGGCTCGGCACTGGCCAAGGGCAGACCAATTTCATCGGCCACAGCGCGCGTCAGGTTGGAATGGCAGCACTGGTGATATTGGCTGCCCGCCAGCAAATTGCCGGTATAGGGGTCGCAGCGCGTACCGATCACATCGTGGACCGAGCCACCATAAGCATCTTTGCCATACCAGCCCAATGTATCGGCGGTGATGGTCGCCATTGGGCGCAGCATCGGAAAACTGGACCACAACCGCTGCCCGGTGGTGACATGGGTGCCATGCAGCGCGCGGGTTTTTCCGGAATAGAACCGTTCTGCCAAATCATGGGCGTTCCACAGGTTCAAATCGCCCACCTGCGGCCCCCCGACGCTGGTAATGCGAAAAAACCCACCCGCAGGCACGTGAAATGTGGCCGCTTGGCGCGGGGGCACCAGCACTTCGGCGGTTTTTTCAGCCGCGGCGCGCGCACGCGCACAAAGCGCCATATCGGGCGTGGGCAGCGTTTCGTTTGGGTAGCAGATCACCGGCGCCACGGCGCGCCGGGCGTCCGCATCGCTGGGCGTTGTGGCGGGGATAGGGGCGGTTTGCATGCGTATCTGGCCTTTGATTGTTGCTGACAAACTGGCGCTTTGGCCCGGCGCTGGCAAGCCCAGAATGCAAAAGGCCAGCCCAACCGGGCTGGCCCTTTGACGTGGCACTGCGCGTCAAATCAGACCGCGCGTTCCAGCATCATTTTCTTGATCGAGGCGATGGCCTTGGCCGGGTTCAGCCCTTTGGGGCAGGTTTTGGTGCAGTTCATAATCGTATGGCAACGATACAGTTTGAACGGGTCTTCCAAGGCATCCAAACGCTCGCCCGTGGCCTCGTCGCGGCTGTCGATGATCCAGCGATAGGCATGCAGCAGCGCGGCTGGCCCAAGATAGCGGTCGCCATTCCACCAATAGCTGGGGCACGAGGTGGAACACGAGGCGCACATCACGCATTCATACAGACCATCCAGCTTTTTGCGATCTTCGATGGATTGTTTCCACTCTTTCGCCGGGCGGTTGGTTTTGGTTTCCAGCCAAGGCATGATGCTGGCGTGCTGGGCGTAAAAATGGGTCAGATCTGGGATCAGGTCCTTGACCACCGGCATATGCGGCAGCGGGTAGATTTTCACATCGCCCTTGATCTCGTCTAGGCCATAGATACAGGCCAGCGTGTTGATGCCATCAATATTCATCGCACACGAGCCGCAAATCCCCTCGCGGCACGAGCGGCGGAAGGTCAGCGTGGGGTCAATCTCGTTTTTGATCTTGATCAGCGCGTCCAAAACCATGGGGCCGCAACGATCCATATCAACGAAATAGGTATCCACGCGGGGGTTTTCGCCATCGTCGGGCGACCAACGGTAAATTTGGAATTTACGCAGGTTGGTGGCACCCTCTGGCTTGGGCCATGTTTTGCCCACGCGGATACGGGAATTTTTTGGGAGAGTCAGTTGTACCATGCCCATTTTCTCCTTGCATCTGGGCACGGCATCGGCCGGCCCTGTCGTTGCGTATGTGCCCAGATGGGCCGTAGCTGCCCGGGCGCGCTCATTTAAAAAGCCCCCGGTTGGCAATGACCAAATCGCGGATCACACCGATGTCTTTTGGCTTCAGGCCCGTTTTGTTGACCTCGATCATAAAGGCCAGCGCTGCATCGGGCAGGGCCTCGTTTTGCGCGCCGGGATCTTCCAGCTGCGCAATAAGCGCCGCCTCCACCCCTGCGGCCACCAGCAGGGTGCTGCCAGTCAAGCGGCCTTGGGCGCGGTCGGCCTGCATATCGTGAAAGGTCACGGGCGCGGGCGTCAGCGCGGCCAGCAGCGCCTGCAGCGCGGCCCAATCCACCACCAAATGCCGGGCGGGCCAGCTGTCATAGCTGTGCGTGCCCCTTAGTTGTTTGACCTCTTGGTTATGGGCGCTGCGCAACCATGCTTGCGGGTCGCGGATGAAAAAGTGAAATTCGTTTTGCGCCTCAGATGCCGCCTCGGCCACCAGTGGCACGATGGACGCGGCATGCTCGAAAATGGTGCCGCTGTCGTCGTGCAGGCGCAGGCCCAGCACATTTTCATCCGACACAATCGCCACGCTATGGCCATCGGCGCGCACCTTGGCCACGAGGCTGCGCACTTCGTCTTGAAAATCAGCGCGGGCGGCGCTGGTTTTGCTGCGCAAAAAGGTCGCGGCCGCCCCACGCAGGGCCGCTGTCCACCGCCCCCGAGGAAACAGCGCCACCTTATCGCACAGCAGGCGGGCGTTTTTGCGCATCAGCGCTTGCACCGCGGTTGTTCCTGTTTTTTGGAACCCGAAATGCCAGATCATGCGCGGACCGGGCAGCGCTGGCACTGGGGCAAACGCGCTCATGACCGCGCCCCCAACATCACAGACACCACCCGCGCGTGCGCAAAAGCGCCGCGCGGGCAATGTCTGTTTTGTGCCATGAAACGCGCCAAACCCTTGGTCCTTTTCCGCCTTAGAACGTGCGTGCCTTGGGCGCGATTCTGTCCAATTCGATCCCACCTTCGGCCGGGGTTGTCAGCGGGTCTTTGATGACATCGCGATAAGACAGCGCCACTTTGCTGCCATCCACACGGCTGATCGTATGCACACGCCATTTTTCATCGTCGCGCGTGGTGTGATCTTCGGATGCATGCGCCCCGCGCGATTCCTTGCGCGCCTCGGCGCCAACAATCGTGGCCAGTGCATTTGGCATCAGGTTGGTCAGTTCCAGCGTTTCCATCAGGTCGCTGTTCCAGACCAAGCTGCGGTCTGTCACTTTCAGGTCGGTCATTTTGCCCGCCATCGCGGTCATTTTCTCGACACCATCAGCCAAGGTTTTATCGGTGCGGAACACCGCCGCATCGGCCTGCATGGTGCGCTGCATTTCTAGGCGCAATTCTGCGGTAGGCACGGCGCCATTGGCGTGGCGCAAGCCATCGAAGCGGTCAAAGGCGGCAGCAACTGAGGCCTTGTTCAACACGGGGTTAGGCGCGTTGCGGTCCACGACTTGGCCCGCGCGAATGGCTGCAGCGCGGCCAAACACCACCAGATCGATCAAGCTGTTGGATCCAAGGCGGTTTGCGCCATGCACGCTGGCACAGCCCGCCTCGCCCACAGCCATCAGGCCCGGGACCAATGCATTGGGGTTGTCTGCGGTGGGGTTAATCACCTCGCCCCAATAGTTGGTGGGAATGCCGCCCATGTTGTAATGCACGGTGGGCAACACCGGGATCGGCTGTTTGGTAACGTCAACGCCTGCGAAAATCTTGGCCGATTCCGAGATGCCGGGCAGGCGTTCGGCCAATGCCTCGGCGGGCAGGTGGCTAAGGTTTAGGTGAATGTGATCACCGTTTTCGCCCACGCCGCGCCCCTCGCGGATTTCCATGGTCATGCAGCGCGACACGTAATCGCGTGGCGCCAAATCTTTGTAGTGGGGGGCGTAGCGCTCCATAAAGCGTTCGCCTTCCGAGTTGGTCAAATACCCACCTTCGCCGCGTGCACCTTCGGTGATCAAACAGCCCGAGCCATAGATGCCTGTGGGGTGGAACTGCACGAATTCCATATCTTGCAAGGCAAGCCCCGCGCGCGCCACCATGCCCCCGCCATCGCCTGTGCAGGTATGCGCCGAGGTGGCCGAGAAATAGGCGCGCCCATAGCCGCCCGTGGCCAGCACAACCATTTTGGCGTTGAACACATGCATGGTGCCGTCGTCCAGCTTCCAGCAGACCACACCTTGGCATTGGCCATCGTCTGACATGATCAGATCGATCGCGAAATACTCGATATAAAATTCCGCGTTGTTCTTCAGCGACTGGCCATAAAGCGTGTGCAAAATGGCGTGGCCGGTGCGGTCGGCGGCGGCGCAGGTGCGCTGCACCGGCGGGCCTTCGCCAAATTCGGTTGTGTGGCCGCCAAAGGGGCGTTGGTAAATTTTACCAGCCTCGGTGCGCGAAAAGGGAACGCCGTAATGTTCCAGCTCGTAGACAGCTTTGGGTGCCTCGCGCGCCAGATATTCCATGGCGTCGGTATCGCCCAACCAATCGCTGCCCTTTACGGTGTCATACATATGCCACTGCCAGTGGTCAGGGCCCATGTTCGATAGCGATGCCGCAATACCGCCCTGCGCCGCCACGGTGTGCGAGCGGGTGGGGAACACTTTGGTCACACATGCGGTGCGCAGGCCCTGTTCGGCCATGCCAAGGGTTGCGCGCAGCCCGGCGCCACCGGCGCCGACGACCACGACGTCATATTCATGCGTCTCGTATTCGTAAGAAGCCATATTGATCAGTCTCCGGTCTTAAAGCGCCAGCTTGGCAATGGAAAACAGGCCCGTGGCCATGGCTGCATAGGACAGGCATGTCACCAAGATCAGCGTGATCTTTTGGGTGCCGCCATGCACGTAATCTTCGATCAGCACCTGTGCGCCATCGTTGAAATGCTTAAAGCCAACAATCATGGTCAGCGCCGCCACAATCGCGGGGAACGGACGGGCGAAATAGGCTGTTACCTCGTCATAGCTGCCACCCAGCGCGGGGCCAAAGGTGAAAACAAACAGCGGGATCAACAGCAACAGCGCCACCGAAGATACCTTCATGGCCCAAAAATGATGCACGCCCGATTTGGCCGAGCCAAGGCCCGCTGCGCGTTTACGATCGGTCATATACCGCATGGTGGCCCCCTTAAACGATTGCGATGGTCAGCACGGTCAGCACGACCGAACCGATCACACAGGCCCAGCCCAGCTTTGTGGCGGCCTCGATTTCCAAACCCATGGCATTATCCCAGATCAGGTGGCGAATGCCTGCCAATGTGTGATACCAAAGCCCCCAAACAGACAGGCCCAGCACCAGATCGCCAAACCAGCTTGTCACAAAACCGTTGGCAAAAGCGAAATACTCTTCGCCCGTGGCCGCAGCCAAGAACCACCAAACGATCATCAAGGCCGACACGATCAGCGCGTTGCCAGTGATGCGCGTCAAGATCGAGGTGATCGAGGTAAGCTGCGGGCGGTAAATAGAAAGATGCGGCGAAAGTGGGCGATTGCCCCGGTTTACATCAGCCATAGCGACGTCCCTTGGATTGCACACGGCAGTATGCGTGCTGTCTGACGGTGTTTTGCCCCTTTTTTTCGCCACTGTCACGCGGCGAAGGGCGGTTCTTTGCAAATATACCGCTTAATTCGTTAAAAATTTTAAATTTTGTGATCACAGCTTTTCTTCATGTGATCACAAAACAATCATCAGCCCGTTCAAGCCCCAATTTGGCCGGCCTACGCCCTGTCCCATCCTTCGTTCGTGGCAACGGCGAGTCTGGCTGGGATTTTAGAGCGGCATCAACGCCCAGTAATCCAGATCCAACAGCACATCGGGCAGGTATTTGCCATCTTCGCCGCGCAGCTGGAAGGGCGCGCCGCCCTTCGTGGCCACAAGGCGCAAACGAATGGCACCAACGCCGGGCGCCGATGTGGGGGCTTTGTCCAGCACCTCGGACCATGCTTTGACGGTCAAACCGCTAAAACATGGGTTGGCATGGGCGCCCGCGTTCAGGCCCGCGATCATTTGCGCATTGGCCAGCCCATTAAACGACAAGGCGCGCGCCATCGAAATGACATGGCCACCGTAAATCAGGCGCTGGCCATCGGGGCGGAAGGTGGCATCAAAATGCACCTTGGCCGTGTTTTGCCACAGGCGCGTGGCCATCATGTGTTCGGCCTCTTCGATGGTGACACCATCGACATGGTCGATTTGCTCGCCGATCTGGTAATCGCCCCAGCGATGCCGCTCGCCCGCTTGGGCAAAATCATAGGCGCTAAAATCCAACCCCTTTGGAATGGTCAAATCGGCCACATCCAGCGCAGGTTTCAGCTGTGGCACCACCGGCGTGGGCGCGGGCGCATCGAGGTTGTTTTTGCGCACCATAACCCAGCGCACATAGTCCATCACCGTTGTGCCGTGCTGGTTTGCGCCGCGGGTGCGCACATAAACCACCCCGGTTTTCCCGTTCGAGTTTTCCTTTAACCCGATCACTTCGGAACTGCTGCGCAGCGTGTCGCCGGGGTAGAGCGGCGCCAGCCAGCGCCCCTCGGCATAGCCAAGATTGGCCACTGCGTTCAGCGATACATCGGGCACAGTTTTGCCAAATACCACATGAAACGCCGCCCAATCATCCAGCGGGCTTTGCGGCAGGCCACACCCCCGGGCAAATTCATCGGAAGAATAAAGCGCATGGCGCGCAGGATAAAGCGCATGGTAAAGCGCGCGTTCACCTGTGCCAACGGTGCGGGGCACCGCGTGTTCGATCACTTGGCCCAGCGCATAATCTTCGAAAAACCGGCCCGGGTTGGTTTTGGCCATTGTTACTGCTCTCCCAGTTTCATGTCGGGGCTGTAGGTGCCGTCCACCTCTTTGGTCACGGCCTGTCCACAGCGCATAACGCCGTTGGCCGCATCAAAGGCGTAGGTGGGGCTGCCATACAGCACCCAGCCTTTGCTCAGCGCGTCGCTGACTTTGTGACAAAACGCCGAGGTGTCATCGGCGGTTAGCAAACGGTATAGTTTCATTGATTTCATCCCGGAAATGGCGAAACGCCCAGCCATGTGTGAATGCCGGCAATCACCCCAAACGCCACCAAGGTTGCAACAACCAAAATGACGTCGCGCATTGGGGCACCCGGGGTGCGCGGCACCCATGGCTCGGCACGATTGATCAAGATCACGGAAATCACCGCCCAAGCCAGCATGCCACCAAACAGCACGATCGAGGCCAGATCGCCATTGACCAGCAAATGCGCAACAGCCCAGATTTTCACGCTGATCAGCATTGGGTGGCGAAACCGCGCCCGCAGACGCCCCTTGGAATGGGCCAAACCCAAAAAGAACACAGCCAGCAGCATCAGCAGGTTGTTCAAATGCGTGGCCCAGGCGGGCGGCTGCCAGACGTCAATGACATCGGCCTGACGATAGCCCCAAATCATCAAAACCAAGCCTGCCAGTGACAAAACGGTCACCAAACCGCGCCCAGCATTGCCCATGCTTTGGCGCAGATCGGGAAGAATACGTTTAAAGAAATGGGCGCCTATCCAAAGCGCCAAACCAAGAACCAGTAGCGTCATGTTATCCTCCGCTATAATGCGGCAACGGCATCTGCCATCGCCAGAATCTTCTTCGCGGTTTCAACATGAAGGTTTTCTACGATTTTGCCATCCACAACCGCCACGCCTTGGCCTGTGCGTTCCACCTCGTCTAGCGCGGCAATCTGGCGGCGGGCCAAATCTATCTCGGCCTCGGAGGGCGAGAAACATGCGTTTGTTATATCCACCTGCGCCGGGTGGATCAGGGTTTTCCCGTCAAAACCCAGATCGCGGCCCTGCTCGCATTCGGCGCGCAGGCCCTCGTCGTCTTTGAACTGGTTGTACACCCCGTCGATGGCCACAATGCCATGCGCCCGCGCCGCCAACAGCAGCGTTTGCAGCGCGTGCATCATCGGCAGACGATCGGCGCGGAAACGGCAATTCAGCTCTTTGGCCAAATCATTGGTGCCCGCCACGAAGCCGCGCATCTGGGGGTGCGCGGCGATTTCAAGCGCGTTCAAAACCCCCAGCGGGGTTTCAATCATCGCCCAGATCGCGCGATCAGGGCCAATAATATCGGCCAAAGCCTGAACATCCGCCGCGCTATTGACCTTGGGCAGCAAGAAAGCATCGCAATCGGCGTCTTTCAGCGCCTGCGCATCCGCAGCGCCCCATTGGCTGTCTAGCCCATTCAGACGGATAATGCGCGCGCGCGTGCCATAGCCACCCTGCGCCAGCGCAGTTTTCAGCGTATCGCGGGCTGCGACCTTGGCATCGGGGGTAACGGCATCTTCGAGATCAAAGATGATTGCATCCACGGCCAGATCCCGGGCCTTTTCAAGCGCGCGCTCTTTCGAGGCGGGGATATAAAGAACCGAACGATAGGGGCGCACAACGCTGTCCATGAATCTCTCCCGAAATAATCTTGCGCAGGTGATGCCATTTATGTGCACTTCTGTTCAAGCAGATTTTCGCCGCAACGCAGAAACGCAGCCAAGCTTAGATTAAACCATCCCAGATCAGCTTGGTTCCGGTGATCAGCAACAGCACATAAGTCAGGCTGAAAAACAGCCGTTCTGGCACCAAGCGATGGGCCTTTACCCCCAGCCAAGCGCCCAAAACCGCAAAGGGCGCCAGCAGCAGATCGGCGGTTAGGGTGTCTTGGGTAAAGATGCCCAAAAACGCATAAGGCACGAATTTGGCAATGTTGATCACCCAAAACAAGATAACGGTTGTGGCTTGAAACTGGGTTTTATCCAGCTTGCGCGACAACATCCAAACCGCAGCCGGTGGCCCACCGGCATGGCTGACAAAGCTGGTAAAGCCCGCAGTCATGCCCGCCACGGCACCCGCCCATTGCGGCAAGGGCCGCCCCTGTGGGCGCAACAGCCCGGCCTTTAGCGCCATTTGCCATGCGACAAACCCCACAGAGATGGCACCAATCAACAGCCGAAACACATCGGCATCGGCGATTTGATACAACCACGCCCCCAGCGCCACGCCGGGCAGCCCCCCCAAGATCAGCAGGCGGGCGTCGGGCCAGCTCCATTTTCCCCAATAAGGGCGCAAGGTGCTGACATCGATCAGCATCAACAGCGGCAACATAATGCCCAGCGCCTGCCCCGGTTCCAGCACCAGCGCCAGAATCGATGCGCTGGCAAAAGCCGCCCCACTGCCGAAACCACCCTTGGAAATGCCTGCAAAACAGACAGCCGGTGCAGCAATCAAGAAAAATGACATATCCAGCTGCACCCGGTCAGCCCCCCCGGAAATAATGGATTTTTCACAACTTTATCGGACAAAATCCGCATTGCACACCATTTCGCAACACGATGTCCGTGTTGCTGCACCTTGCGTGAAGGCGCGTTACACACTACGCCATGCGCGAAATTCAACGGACCGGAGATGAAATCCATGGCCAGACCCAAAATTGCCCTCATCGGCGCAGGGCAGATCGGTGGCACGCTTGCCCACCTTGCTGCAATCAAAGAACTGGGCGATGTCGTCCTTTTCGATATCGCCGAAGGCACCCCGCAGGGCAAAGCGCTGGATATCGCAGAATCGGGCCCCTCGGAGGGGTTTGACGGTGCATTCAAGGGCACCAATGATTATGCCGATATCGCAGGCGCCGATGTGTGCATCGTTACCGCAGGCGTGCCGCGCAAACCGGGCATGTCGCGCGATGACCTGCTGGGCATTAACCTGAAGGTCATGAAATCGGTCGGCGAAGGCATTGCAGCCCATGCGCCCAGTGCATTTGTGATCTGCATCACCAACCCGCTGGACGCCATGGTTTGGGCGCTGCAGCAGTTCTCGGGCCTGCCTGCAAACAAAGTATGCGGCATGGCAGGCGTGCTGGATAGCGCCCGCTTCCGTCATTTCTTGGCGGTCGAATTTGGTGTTTCGATGCGTGATGTCACAGCCTTTGTGCTGGGTGGCCACGGCGATACCATGGTGCCCTCGGCGCGTTATTCCACCGTTGCCGGCATTCCCCTGCCCGATCTGGTAGACATGGGCTGGACCACGCAAGAGAAACTGGATGCCATCATCCAGCGCACGCGCGATGGCGGTGCCGAAATCGTTGGCCTGCTGAAAACTGGCTCGGCCTTTTACGCGCCTGCCACCAGCGCCATCGAAATGGCAGAAGCCTACCTGCGCGACCAAAAGCGCGTGTTGCCCTGCGCTGCCTATTGTGATGGCGAGCTGGGTGTAAAAGACATGTATGTGGGCGTGCCAACCGTGATCGGCGCGGGCGGTATCGAGAAGATTGTGAACATCAAACTGAACAAAGAAGAACAAGAGATGTTCGACAAGTCGGTTGATGCGGTCAAAGGTCTGGTTGACGCCTGCAAAGCGATCGATCCGTCGCTGGCCTAAGCCACCCACCCCATTGCCCCATCTTGGGGTTCAAACGCGCAGGCATCGCTTGCGCGTTTTTTTTGGCGATGGCGCATGTGACGTTGGGGAATTCGCGCTATTTTTCCAGCACACGTATAAAATGATTCGAGCCGCTGCTTTTGTGATCACAGCTTTTTCGCGTGTGATCACAAATCTGGTTTATTTGGGCTTTTTCAACCGTCTTTGTAAGAAAACGTTTAAAAACGTCGTTCAGCTGTGCAAGACCGCCAATGAACATAGCAAGACGGGACAGTTCCATGAACATCCATGAATATCAGGCGAAGGCGCTGCTGCGCTCGTACGGGGCCCCGGTCTCGGATGGGCGCGTTGTACTGAAAGCCGAAGATGCAAAAACCGCCGCTGGCGAACTTGATGGCCCTTTGTGGGTGGTTAAGGCACAAATTCACGCAGGCGGCCGCGGCAAGGGCAAATTTAAAGAAGCAGACGCCGGCGACAAAGGCGGTGTTCGTCTTGCCAAATCGGTGGAAGAAGCCGCCGAAGAAGCCAAGAAAATGCTGGGCCGCACATTGGTGACCCACCAGACCGGCCCCGCAGGCAAGCAGGTGAACCGCGTCTATATCGAGGCGGGTTCCGGCATTGAACGCGAATTGTATCTGGCCCTCTTGGTTGATCGCCAAACCAGCCGCATCTCGTTTGTCTGCTCGACCGAGGGCGGGATGGATATCGAAGAGGTGGCAGCCTCGACCCCGGAAAAGATTTTGTCTTTCGCCGTTGATCCTGCCACCGGCTACCAGCCCTATCATGGCCGCCGGATTGCATTTGCGCTGGGCCTGCAGGGCGCACAGGTGAAACAATGCGTGGCGCTGATGGGCACGCTTTACAAAGTGTTCACCGAAAAAGACATGGAAATGCTGGAAATCAACCCGCTGATCGTGGCCGAAGGCGGCGATCTGAAGGTGCTGGATGCCAAATTCGGCTTTGATGGCAACGCAATCTATCGTCACCAAGACATCGCAGCCCTGCGCGACGAAACCGAAGAAGACCCCAAAGAGCTGGCCGCCTCGAAATACGATCTGAACTATATCGCGCTGGATGGCGAAATTGGGTGCATGGTCAACGGCGCAGGTCTTGCCATGGCCACGATGGATATCATCAAGCTTTATGGCGCGGAACCGGCCAACTTTTTGGACGTGGGCGGTGGCGCGACAAAGGAAAAAGTAACCGAAGCCTTTAAAATCATCACCTCGGATCCCAACGTAAAGGGCATCTTGGTCAACATCTTTGGCGGCATCATGCGCTGCGATGTGATCGCCGAGGGCGTTGTGGCCGCCGTGAAAGAAGTGGGCCTGCAAGTGCCGCTGGTCGTGCGCCTAGAGGGCACGAACGTGGAACAGGGCAAAGACATTATCAACACGTCGGGCCTGAACGTGATCGCCGCCGATAACCTGTCGGATGGCGCCGAGAAAATTGTGAAAGCGGTGAAGGGCTAAGACAATGGCAGTTCTTATTGACGAAAACACCCGCGTTATCTGTCAGGGCTTTACCGGCAGCCAAGGCACCTTTCACTCGGAACAGGCGATTGCCTATGGCACGAAAATGGTGGGCGGCGTAACCCCTGGCAAGGGCGGCAGCACCCACCTAGATTTGCCCGTGTTCAACAGCGTACACGAAGCCAAAGCCAAGACCGAGGCAAATGCCACGGTCATCTACGTGCCCCCACCCTTCGCGGCAGATTCCATTTTGGAAGCCATCGACGCCGAAATGGAATTGATCGTATGCATCACCGAAGGCATCCCCGTGCTGGATATGATGCGCGTGAAGCGGGCGCTGATGGACAGCAGCTCGCGCCTGATTGGGCCAAACTGCCCCGGCGTGATTACCCCTGATGCGTGCAAAATCGGCATCATGCCCGGCCATATCCACAAACGTGGCTCGGTCGGTGTTGTGTCGCGCTCGGGCACGCTGACTTACGAGGCGGTAAAACAAACCTCGGATATCGGTCTGGGCCAGTCCACCGCCGTGGGTATCGGCGGTGACCCGATCAAGGGCACCGAACATATCGACGTGCTGGACATGTTCCTGAACGACGATGAAACCCACTCGATCATCATGATCGGCGAAATCGGCGGCTCGGCCGAAGAGGAAGCGGCCGAGTTTCTGGCCGAGCAGAAGAAAAAAGGCCGCTGGAAGCCGGTTGCTGGCTTTATCGCCGGGCGCACCGCACCTCCGGGCCGCCGCATGGGCCATGCCGGGGCCATCGTGGCGGGCGGCAAGGGCGGCGCCGAAGACAAGATCGAGGCCATGCGTAGCGCCGGTATCGTTGTTGCAGACAGCCCCGCCACGCTGGGCGAGGCCGTGCTGAAAGCCATAAAAGGCGCATAAACATTCCGGGGTGAGCGAAAACGCCCACCCCCCACACTCCCATCGCCCGAGTATCACGAAAGACACCCGCCCCATGGATGCCTTTCCTGCTGCTCAAACGATCGGTCAGAAAGGACGCGCACAATGACGGATCAAAGCCCGAACAACCTGCTTCACGCTTCTAGCTTTATGCAGGGGCACAACGCCGAATATCTGGAACAGATGTATGCCCGCTATGCCACAGATCCGGCATCGGTGGATGCCTCTTGGGCCCAGTTCTTTGCCTCGCTTGGCGACGCGGAAAGCGATGTCAAACGCGAAGCCGCCGGTGCCAGCTGGGCCCGCGCCGATTGGCCGCCCGCACCCACAGATGATTTGACATTTGCCCTTACCGGCGAATGGCCGCAGGCCGAACTCAAAGGCGCAAGCGACAAGATCAAGGCCAAGGCCCAGGAAAAAGGCGTAGAAGTGTCTGACGAGGCGGTAAAACGCGCCGTTTTGGACAGTATTCGCGCGCTGATGCTGATCCGCGCCTATCGTATCCGCGGCCACCTGATTGCCGATATCGATCCGCTGGGCATGCGCGACGACACGATGCACCCGGAACTGGACCCGCACACATATGGCTTTAACGAAGCCGACATGGACCGCCCGATTTTCATCGACAACGTGCTGGGGCTGCAAATTGCCTCGCTGCGCCAGATCGTCGATGTTTTGAAGCGCACCTATTGCGGCACATTCGCGCTGCAATACATGCATATTTCCAACCCCGAAGAAGCCGGCTGGTTGAAAGAGCGCATCGAGGGCTATGGCAAGGAAATCACCTTCACCCGCGAAGGGCGCCGCGCCATTTTGAACAAGCTGGTCGAGGCCGAGGGCTTTGAAAAATTCCTGCATGTGAAATACATGGGCACCAAACGTTTCGGCCTTGATGGCGGCGAGGCGTTGATCCCCGCGATGGAGCAGATCATCAAGCGCGGCGGCAATTTGGGCGTGCGCGAAATCGTCATCGGCATGCCACACCGTGGGCGCCTAAATATTTTGGCCAATGTGATGGGCAAACCCTATCGCGCCATTTTCAACGAGTTTCAGGGCGGCAGCTTCAAACCCGAAGATGTTGATGGTTCGGGCGATGTGAAATACCACCTTGGCGCCTCTAGCGACCGTGAATTTGACGGCAACACCGTGCACCTGTCGCTGACGGCAAACCCCAGCCACCTCGAGGCGGTGAACCCCGTTGTGCTGGGCAAGGCACGCGCCAAGCAAGACCAGCTGAACGACCCGCAACGCACCGCCGTTTTGCCCGTGTTGTTGCACGGCGATGCGGCCTTTGCAGGCCAAGGTGTGGTGGCGGAATGTTTTGCCCTGTCGGGCCTGCGTGGGCACCGCACGGGCGGCACCATTCATATCGTGGTGAACAACCAAATCGGCTTTACCACGGCGCCGCATTTCTCGCGCAGCTCGCCCTACCCCACCGATAACGCGCTGGTGGTGGAAGCGCCCATTTTCCACGTCAATGGCGACGACCCCGAAGCGGTGGTTCACGCCGCCAAGGTGGCCACGGAATACCGCCAGAAATTCCACAAAGATGCCGTGATCGATATCTTCTGTTATCGCCGCTTTGGCCATAACGAAGGCGACGAGCCGATGTTCACCAACCCGGCGATGTATAAGCGCATCAAAAGCCACAAAACCACCCTTGCGCTGTACACCGACAGGCTGGTCGCCGACGGGCTGATACCCGAAGGCGAGATCGAGGATATGAAAGCCGCGTTTCAGGCCCATCTGAACGAGGAATTCGAGGCCGGCAAAGATTACAAGCCCAACAAAGCCGATTGGCTGGATGGCCGCTGGTCGCATCTGGACCGCCAAAAGCAGGGCAAATACCAGCGCGGGAAAACCGCCGTTGCGCCTGAAACCTTTACCGAAGTGGGCCGCGCCCTGTGCGCCGCGCCCGAAGGGTTCAACCTGCACAAAACCGTCGAACGCCTGCTGGATGCCAAGAAAGCCATGTTCGAAACCGGCCAAGGCTTTGACTGGGCCACGGCCGAGGCGCTGGCCTTTGGCAGCTTGCTGACCGAAGGATACCCGGTGCGTTTGGCGGGCCAAGACAGCACGCGCGGCACATTTAGCCAGCGCCATTCCGGCCTGATCGATCAAGAAACCGAAGAGCGCTACTACCCGCTGAACAATATCCGCGACGGGCAGGCCCGCTACGAAGTGATCGATTCGATGCTATCGGAATATGCGGTGTTGGGCTTTGAATATGGGTATTCGCTGGCCGAACCCAACGCATTGACCATGTGGGAAGCGCAGTTTGGCGATTTTGCCAATGGTGCGCAGATCATGTTTGACCAGTTCATCAACTCGGGCGAACGTAAATGGCTGCGGATGTCGGGCCTTGTGTGCCTGCTGCCTCATGGCTTCGAGGGCCAAGGCCCCGAGCACAGCTCGGCCCGGCTTGAGCGCTTTTTGCAAATGTCGGCAGAAGACAACTGGATCGTGGCCAATTGCACCACACCGGCCAACTATTTCCATATCCTGCGCCGCCAGCTGCACCGCTCGTTCCGCAAGCCGCTGATCTTGATGACCCCAAAATCGCTGCTGCGTCACAAGCTGGCCATCAGCCGCGCCGAGGAATTTACCACCGGCTCCAGCTTCCACCGGGTGCTGTGGGATGACGCGCAATATGGCAACTCCGACACCAAGCTGGTGGCGGATGACAAAATCAAGCGCGTCGTCATGTGCGCGGGAAAAGTGTATTACGACCTGCTAGAAGAACGTGACGCCCGCAGTATCGACGATATCTATCTGCTGCGGATCGAACAGTTCTACCCGTTCCCGGCACAATCGTTGGTGCGTGAACTGGAACGCTTCTCGCAGGCCGAAATGGTATGGTGCCAGGAAGAGCCGAAAAACCAAGGCGCCTGGAGCTTTATCGAACCCAATATCGAATGGGTGCTTGGCCGGATCAAAGCCAAACACGGCCGCCCAGCCTATGCCGGCCGCGCCGCCAGCGCCAGCCCGGCAACCGGCTTGGCCAGCACCCACAAGGCACAACAACAAGCGCTGATCGACGAAGCGCTGACCATCGAAGGGAAATAACCCATGACCACAGAAGTTCGTGTTCCTACCTTGGGTGAATCGGTCACCGAGGCCACGGTTGCAACATGGTTCAAAAAGCCCGGCGATGCCGTGGCCGTAGACGAAATGCTGTGCGAGCTGGAAACAGACAAAGTCACCGTCGAGGTACCAAGCCCCGCCGCTGGCACATTGGCCGAAATCGTGGCCGCCGAAGGCGCCACCGTGGGTGT